>JAEZYZ010000411.1 GCA_023418705.1 Pseudomonadota bacterium
GGCCGCGCCTGCGCCAACCGCGGCCGCGCCGCAAAAGGCGCCAGCCGCCGGCTCGGCGGAGAAGCTGCCTGACGCTGGCGCTGTCCCCGCCCCGACAGCGGCGCCCGCTGACGCGGCGGCGCCCGCCGCTCCGGGCGTCGCCGACAAGGCGGCGTTCTGCCTCGGCCGCTGTCAGGGAGCCCTGGAAGGTTGTTTGAAGCCGGTGATCCCTGCTGACGGTGGAATGCCGCAGCTGCCGGACACCGAGCGCTGCCGCCAGGCCTTCGAGAGCTGCCGCGCGGCCTGCGAGTAGCGCGGGGGCGCTCACTGCACCGACAACGCCGCCGCCAGGGTCTTCATGAAGGCGTCGTCCACCCGGCGGTAGTAGGTGCGCGTGACCTCGATCGCTTGCGCCTCGTCGCCCGCCTTCAAAGCAGCCAGAAATTCTCGCAAGTGGCTGGGGAAGGTGGGTTCGAGCACCCACAGACCGGGGAAGCGATCCATGATCTCTCGGTACGCTTCCAAGAACGGATTGGCGATCCAGCGGATCGCCACCGAGTGGCTCGCGTCGATCAGCGCGTCGAGCCAGCGGTGAAACCCGTGGGCGATCACGACGGGGTCCCCGCGCTCGAAGGCGGCGATCAGAAGGTCGGTGATGTCCTGTAGGCGCTCCAGGTCCGTCTTGTCCGCACGTTTTGCGGCAAGCCCTGTCGCAAACTCGATCACCATCAAGCGCGCCGGCAGAATGTCTTCCAAGATGCGGGCGACCTCGGACAGATCGGGCCCTGCCTCCAGAAACGCCGGCAACAGATCCATCGTCCCGGTGCGGCGAAAGTCGGCGACCGTCACCCCTTGCCCGTGCCGCACCGTGACCAGCCGCGCTTGCTCGAGCCGGCGCACCGCTTCACGCAAGGTGTTGCGGTTGGTTCCGTATTTTTGGGCCAGCTCGCGCTCGCCGGGCAGCCGTTCACCAGCGGTGAGCTGTCCACCGAGGATCCGCTGCTGCAGCTCTTTGAAGATCGTGTTCGCGATGTTCGACGGGTGCGGCGCTTCTTCGCCGCCGGGGGTCTTTTTGGGGGGAGCTGCCGCCGCCATGGCAACTCTTTAGAGCTTCTTCGTCCCGCCTGGAACTGGTTTCTCCCGGCTGAGCGTCGCCGCGACTTGAGCAAACAGCTCCTTCGATCGGAGCGCCACCTGCGCTCGAGCCCCGAGCGCCCACTCCGTCACCCGTCCGAGGTCGCTGTCATCGAGCGCCAGCCGCGGTCGCGTCGCCAGAGCCCGCTCGAGCCGCCGCGCCACTGCCTCGGGCGTCGCGTGCACGAGATCGAACTGACGCAGCCGCTCGCACAAGATCCGAAGGCGCTCGGCGGCGCCGTGATCTCGCCAGATCAAGCGGTCGAAGGCCGTCGGAGCGACCTCCAAGGCGTCGTAGAAGCCCCGCCGCGCGTCGGCGTCTTCGCTCAGCACCCCATCGAGCAGGAGCTCGACACCGACGTGAGCCACGGCGCGCGCGGGTCCTTTGGCCACGCCGAGCGCAGAGAGCTCTGCGAATGCCTGCGTGGACAGCTCGACGAAGGCCGCGCACTGGTGAAAGGCCAAGTCCGTCTGGTGGTGGAACGCCACGCCTGCGCCGACCTCGGGATCGGAGCAGCGCGGAGCCCTGGCTCGAATCATGCTGGAGAAATCCGGCAGCATCGCGCCGAACGCGAACAGCGCCGATGGCGAACGCTGGCGAGCGAGCGCGGCGTGGCCGAAAAAGTTCATGCTTCAAGATAGTGTTTCAGGACGTGCTTTCAAAGCGCGTGAGCGTCCTGCCGAGCCACCGCGTGGATCACGGCGGCGGCGGGAGCTCCCGGGCCTTCAGCGACGTTTTTCGGAGGCACGCGCCGCCGCTTCGTGCTTCGTTTCGAGCTACCGATGACGACGCGGCGTCCCCCGAGCGACCAGCCCAGCGCCACGCGCATCGATCGCTGGCTGTGCGCCGCCCGCTTTTACAAGTCGCGCGCGCTCGCGCAGGCGGCCTGCGATGGCGGGCACGTCACCCTCAACGGGCAATCGGTACGGCCGAGCCACCTGGTGCGCGTGGGCGACGAGGTGTGCGCCGACTTGCCGCGTGGGTGGACGGTGGCCCGGGTGATCGCCGTCGCCGACAAGCGGCTCTCGCCCGCGTTGGCGCGTCAGCTGTACGAGGACCACTCGCCACCCCCGCCCCCCAAGGTCCCCAGGGTGGCCGTCCGGGAGCGTGGCGCGGGGCGGCCGACGAAGGCCGATCGGCGCGCCCTCGAGCGCCTGCGCGGCTCGGGCTGAGCGGGCGAAGGTTCTCGTCGAAGCGACGCGACCCGGTTCAGCCACCCCCCGGAGCAGGGGCCTCTTGTTCCTCCTCGACCTCTTGTTCCCCCTCGACCTCTTCTTCCCCTTCCTCTTCCTCCACGTCCTCTTCGGGCGCGTCGTCGGGGGGCTCGGCGTTGCCGGGACCATGTGGAGCAGCCCCGGGACCGAGCAGGCCGCGGTGGCGGAGCATCCGCAACGCGGTGCCCGCGCGGCGAGGATCTTGCGGCTCTGCCCCCGCCTGAGGCTCGGGAGCGTCCTCTTCCTCCTCCAGCTCTTCTTCTTCGAGCTCCTCCTCGTCCACCATCTCCTCCTCTTCCTCGGCGGGTTCTTCGACCGCGGCAGGAGGTGGAGCGATCGGCGCCGGGGGCGGGACGACCGGCGGCGAGGGCAACTCGGGCGGCGGAGCGACCGGCGGAGGCTCATAGATGGGGGCCGACATCGGCGGCGGTGCCGGGGGTGGCGTTGCCTCCACCGGCGGCGGCGGGTCGTATTGGGGCGGTATGTACGGTCGGCGCAGGGTGGCGCTCAGCGGATTGCCCTGCTCGGTCGACTCCATGGACGACAGCGACGTTCGCGCTCCATCCGGAATTGGCCCGCCCAATTTTTCGGGCACGGCGACGACGGCGACCAGCACATAAAACGTCGATCCCGCGACCAAAGCCACGCACGGCGTCCAGCGCCATTGCAGCAAGCGTTCTGCGAAGTTTGCCGCGCTCATCGTCTCGTTCTCGGTTTTCGGGCTCGGCCCACCGCCACTGACAGGCATAGTGTATGTCGGTTTTCGCTCCGGCTCTAGCGCGCCGATTCGGGTGGATGGACCGGGGGGGGGGCCGATGCGTCCGCGGGTCCCCGGGGACGAGGGCCCCTTTCATCGGAAAAACCCCCTGCCAGGCCCCCGCTTGTTCACGGCTCTCCACCGCCGGCCAAGGGGCAAGCCGCCGGTCGCTACGGATATTCCGGGGGGGCGGGGATCAGCCCCCGGACGTTGCGTCTTCGGCCGATTCTTCCGGGGGGCGAGCGTCTTGCAGATCGTCCAGGTAGCCCTCCGGGAGGCTAACCTGCTGAACTCCTGAGGTCTTTCCGCGGGGCACCCGCATCGCTTCGGGCGGGAAGGGCTGATTGGGCGGCAGCAGCTCGAGGGCGTCTCGAAGCTCGGCCAGCCGCTCGATCCGCATCAGCCGCTCCCGCAGCTGCGCGCTGCGGGGAAAGCCCTTGGTGTACCAGGTCGCGTGTCGCCGAAAGCTGCGCAGGGCCGGGGCTTCTCCCAGCCAATCGCACAAGAGGCGCGCGTGCTCGAGCATGATCGAGCGGATTTCTCCGAGCTCGGGCGGGTTCGGCGGCCGCTCTCCAGAGAAGGCGGCTGCCAGGTCTCGAAACAGCCACGGGCGCCCCAGGCAGCCGCGGCCAACGATCACGCCGTCCGCGCCGGTCGCCCGCAGCATGCGCAGCGCGTCACCCGCTTCCCAGACGTCACCATTGCCGAGCACCGGAATGCGCAGGCGCGCTTTCAGCTCGCCGATCGCCTCCCAGCGCGCGTGGCCGTCGTAGAGCTGCGCGGCGGTGCGGGCGTGCAGCCCCACGGCCGCGCACCCTTCCTCTTCCGCGATCTTCCCGGACGATTGATAGGTGAGCCAGCGATCATCGATGCCGAGGCGGAACTTGATCGTGACCGGCACGCTCTCGGCGCTCTTCACCGCGGCGCGCACGATGTTCCGGAGCAGGTTCGGCTTGACCGGGATCGCGGCGCCCCCGCCCTTGCGCGTCACTTTGCGCACGGGACAGCCGAAGTTCATGTCGATATGATCGACACGGCCTTCACCCACCAACCGCTTGACCGCTTCGCCGACGTAGTACGGGTCCACCCCGTAGAGCTGCAGACTGCGCGGCCATTCGTCCGGGCCGAAGTCAGCCAGCCGCAGTGTCTTGTCCCGGCCCTCGACCAGGGGACGGGCCGTGATCATCTCGCTCACGTACAAACCCGCGCCGAAGCGGCGGCAGATCGCACGGAACGGGTAGTTGGTGACGCCTGCCATCGGCGCCAGCACGACCGGCGGCCAGACGCGCAGCGGCCCGATCGGGATCGGAGCGAACTCCCCCGGTGAAGCCGAGGGCACGTCGCGGTTGATCTGCGCGATGTAAGCGAGATCCATTCAGCGCCGCCTGGTCTTGGACTGCAGCAGCGCCTTGACGGCCTGCTTGGCCAACAGCGGCGTCGCCAGCAGGGATTTCGCCAGCGAAGCGGCCAACGCCATCGGGGTCGTTCCCGTGGCCTCGAGCGCTACCCGCTCGCCCGAGTGCAGATCCTCGAGCGCCCCGCGGGCGATCGTGCGGCTTCCGTCCGAGCGGATCTCGACCACCATCCGCGCCACGACCGGAGGCTCCTCGGGCTCGGGCGCCAGCGTTTTGTCGGAGCCGACGACGAGGGTGCCCGGCTTTTCGTCGTCTTCAGGGTCGTTCACGAGCCACCTTTAGCATCGCTATGGTCGCCCGGCAGTTCGCTGCGCGGCTGCTTGTCGCGCCAGGCCTTCCAGCGCTCCGGCCGATCGAGCGCCGCGTGGCAGTCGGGCGGTCGCTCGGGGCCCAAGTAGGCGGGCGGGTCTGTCTCGAGCACGAGCAGCCTCTCGTGTTGGTCGCCAAAGAAGACCGATGACGCCCCGACCCTGGCGTGCGCAGGCCAGGCGTACACCAGAAATTCCCGCTCGGCCCGCTCTGGATCGATGCCCGGCTCGGCCCGCGCAACGAACGGTCCACCGACTGACGGCAGACAGGTCAGAAATAGATAGCCACCGCTCGAGAGCGCGGGCCCGACCGGGGTGTCGATGAGCTGGCCGCCCTTGACCTCCATGCGGGGCACGCGTCCAAAACCCTGCGACGAGCTTCCCTCGACCAACTCGGAGATCAACGCCGCCGATCCGATGCCGTCACCGTCGTGGTCGGCGACGGCATGGGTTCGCCGAGCGTCCTGCAGCGTGATGATTTCCCGCAACCGCGACAGCGCTCGCGAAGAGGTGGCGGTCTTGCCTCCCTGGACGATGCCGTCGATCGCCTCGCCGGTGATGAAGCGCACCACGCCGACGCTCGCCGCAACTGCCGCCACCAGAAGCCAGCGCCGGAGCAGGCGCCCACGCCGGCCGGCGTCGCTCGGCACCGACAAGAAGGCGATGAAGGTGAGGAAGGCGGCGGGCAGCGACAGCTTGGTCCAAACGATCGACGCCACGGCAACCACCGTGACGAGCACGACGCGGATCTCGAGCGAGCGCCCGGCGGTCCGCTCCTGATCCGGCACGCTCAGCTCCGGCGCGCCTTGAGCGGGATCGTGCACCGTTCACTGCCCCGCGGCCGCAGCGAATACGAGCTG
>JAEZYZ010000420.1 GCA_023418705.1 Pseudomonadota bacterium
GCCGCAGACCGCTTCGGCGGCCGGCGCCGCCGCCAGCCACTCGTTCAGCGACCCGCATTCGTCCGCTTCGAAGTGGGAGAACGCGACGTAGCGGAGCTTGGTCGCATCGCCCAACACGTGGGCCACCGCCTCCCGAACCACAGGGAACATGCGCCGCGGCCCGGTGTGGAACAACAGGGGGGCGTCATCGACGATCAAGAACTGGTTGAAGGTGAAGCCCCCCGGCATGGCACTGGGTGGGACCGGCGTGCTGATCCGATAAATACCTGCCTGGATCTCGTGAACGTTGGTGCCCGAGTCGGAATTGGTGATGGTCATCCGTGTCTCCTTTGCGGGACGTGTCACGGGGCCACCGAACGTTACACCGGACCTCGACTTTTCGAACTTCGGCCTGCTTGGGCTCGGCTTCCCGTCCAACAGCAAGCAGGATCGGGTTCGCGCGCTCACGCTGACCGCGCGGGCCTTCACGGCCAGGACGGGGGCGCCGAGCGGGTAACGGAGCTACAGGACCGACACGATGCCGGCGGGAAAGAGGGGGATATTGTGGCCCATGACGTCGATGCGCTGCGCCTTGTGAAAGCCCTCTGGGTGACCTCCGCAGCCCATCAGGTCGCACGTGGCGTATTCGGCGCACGTCGTGCCCCCAAAGCGGCGAACGAAGGCCTCGGCGAAGCCCACGACGTGCATCCCGACCACCCTACCCTGTTGGAAGAACGGCGAGCCGCTCGCGCCGCCCTTCGTGTCCACGTTGTGCAGGAAGCGCTGAGCGTTCAAAATTCCCATTTGCCACCCGACGCCGGACTTCAGGGGCAAGCCGGTGTGGTGGGCGAGGTTCACGAGGGCGCTGTCCTGTTCGGGGGGCGTCGTGTAGCGCACCGGCAGGACTGGACGATTTCGAACGGGTCGATCCAACCTGCAAAGGGCCCAGTCGCTGCCGCTGTCGCTGCCGATATGGGCCGATACGCACTCGTAGACATCCGAGGCCGGAACCTCCGTCACCTCGTTGTCCCCGTTGGCATCCGCGAAGAAGCCGAACACGAACTTGGCGTCTTGGGGCTTGCAGTGCCGGGCCGTCAAAATGAGATCAGGCGCCACCAAAGCTCCCGTGCACGCAGCTCCGCCCTGTTGCCCGTAGAACCGCACATCCGTACACAGGTGCGCGGGCCTCTCGACCCGATCCGTCTCCGGATCCCGGTCATGATCGTCCCAGACGGGAGCTTCCACCCATGGCGCGGTAGGCAACGTACAGGTCGCCCCCGCGCAGGAGACGTGTCCGAACTGCGCGGCCACCGAACGCGCCAGGCGCTGGTCGTACGGAGTCATCGCGCCGTAATCATGGCGAGAGTCTCCGCCGAAGATCACCTGCTGCTCGGTGGCGTCCACCGTTTCATCGACGGCGACCGCGCAGTCGGCGGCCGCCAAGGCCGCCGCCATGCTGCCGGTCATCAGGTACTTTTCATGCTTCATGCATCATCTCCAGAACGCACACGCGCCGCTCGTCCGGAGTGAACACGATCGCGCAGCCGATGCTCGCGCTGTCGACTGCGCACCCACGCCCACTCCAACGAAGCTCAGTCCTGCAGGCGTAGGTAGTGGGGCTTGCAGGAGCCCGTATTGTTGTTGCTCCCGACGCGCAGCGACTTGCCCGAAAGTTGGGCCGCCGTGGCAAGCCGGATCCACTCCGACCACAGCGCGTTGCCCGACTGGTAGATCGAGATCGTCGCACTTGAGCTCCCACAGAAGCTGCCGCTGTGACCGCTGTGGAACGTGATCTCCAGCTCTCTGCCGGTCCCCTGTGAGTCGTTGGCGTTGTCTTTGAGGTTCACCATGGAAACGGTACCTGTGCGTACCCAGGAGGCCGCCCACGCGGTCCCCGCCGCGAGCGCCGCCGCCGTCAGAGTCGTGGCCGCGACCAACTGCCGAAGCTTGTTCCTTGTCATCTCAACGAAGCCTTTCTGTTGGAAAAAATGAGCCGTCCATGCAGGGGCGACCCGAGGACGCCCCCACAGATGCAACACTCGGATCACCTTCGTCAACGACAGGTGGGCAGACGTGCGGAGTTCTGACGATACGCTTCACCGCGGTTCGAAGGACCGAACCACATCGACGAGCCCTCGTGCCAGCGCGTGGGCCTCGACGACACGCCTCAGCGGGCTTCCAGCGCCACGTGCGCTTTCAATCGATCGACGAGGTGGTCGAACATGAGGTGCCCGCGGCGGTTCGTCTTCAGATCCTGGTGCATGACGACCCAAGTCTCGAGCTGGAGTTCGAGCAGGCCGGGCAGCACGGGCACCAGGCCCGGTGAAGTGCGATCAGCCGTTCCACGTCTTGCTGGTCCTGCGGACGCCAAGCGATGGCCTTGTAGATGATGAGGTCTTCGGGGCGGGCGACTGAAATGCGGACGTTGCCAATGTCGAGCGATTCTGCGGTTGCGATGGCCGCCTCCTCGAATGCCAGCCACGCAAGAGATAGATCGACCTCCACGCCAGACGCCTCGTGCTGCAAGAGCAGCACCTGGTTCGCGTCGGCGAACTCCAGCGCGTTCGGTATGCGTGGAACGAGGCCACGCCTGCGGAGAAGGTGGGCCGCGTCGGCGAGCGAACTATGGCCGCCCGAAATCGTGAAGTCGATGTCGCGGGCAGCGCGCGGCACGCCGCGAACGATGACCGCAATGCCCCCGATCAGCATCCCGTTGGCCGGTAACTCCGCGAGAGCACTCGCGACCGCCTCAAGGGCACCGCTCAGACCCTTGGTGATGCGCCGTCGTGTTGCCATCGTTCCCGAAGTATCTTCCAGGCGCAGCGCACCGCCTGCACCTCGCGGTCGCGGATTGGGTCTGCGCCTTCGAAGACATCGGGGTTCAGATCCCGAAGCTCTTCGGCCGATGCGGGGAGCTCGGCGGGGGAGCGGGAAGCCTCGCGATTGGCGTTGGCTACCCTTTCGGCTGTTTGCCAGCCGGCAAGCTTCTGCTGGATCGTCATGCGCGATGCCATGCCCACAGCCTATTTCTTTGGGGAGCCATTGGCAGCCTCGCGGATCGTTGGAGCCCGTGGGGGTCAGTTCTCCCGAGCGACACTGGGTCATTCTTGGCTAGCGCCGAAAGCGTCACCCTGGCCCAGGTGGTCCGCTTGGCTCAGCTGGCTCATGCTCCGAAGGCCGAACCCTACGAGCTGCATTTCGCCGCCAGCTCGTTTCCGGAGCTCGCCTTCGCCGAGTTGCCCGCCCAGCGGTGGCCGCTTTTCACCATCGAGCCAGATCGAGTGTTCAGCGCGCTGGACCGGGGCAAGCGCATCTACGAGAAACGCTTGCTCAAGCGCTACGTGGCGGCAGACCTTGAGGTGATCGATAGGGTCAAGCCCAGCTTGATCGTCGGCGACTTCCGCCTGAGCCTGGCAACCAGCGCGGCGCTGCGCGGCATCCCTCACGCGACCTTGATCAACGCCTACTGGAGCCCGTATGCCGTCAGGGAACGCTTCCCGGTGCCAGACCATCCCATCGTCAAGCTGCTGGGCCTGGAAATGGCGTCGCGCTACTTCCCGCAGGCGATGCCAAAGGTGTTCGCGCACTTTGCCAAGCCGATCAACGATACGCGAC
>JAEZYZ010000172.1 GCA_023418705.1 Pseudomonadota bacterium
CCCCCCGGCCCCCCCAAACCCCCCCGCGGCGGGCGCCGCCCCGGGCTCCGCCCGCCCCTCCGCCACCGGGGTCCTCCTCGAGGACGAACTCGGCGTCGTCCATCCTGGACCACGTGTTGGTGTCCGCCGGGGACAACGAGTAGACCCCGACCTCGCACTTGCCGCTCGTGACCGGAATCCCCTTGATGACGATCTCGTTCCAGCCGTTCACGTCGGTGGACGCGGGATCGTCCGTTGGTTGCCTCAGCTCCGCGTCCGGATCGTCGGCGGAGAAGCCGCGGGCGAAGATGTACTGCTCGGTGTAACCGCCGCCGACACGTACGATCCAGAGCCTGAACGTGTACGTCCCATTTGGAATCGGGTTGACCTCCTGGAACGTCCTCGCCTCGTAGCCCTGGTGAGGCGTTTGCAGCCAATGCCCGAGCCTGCCGTACGACGGTGGACTCGGCGGGCGGGCCTCGTTGAAGTCGATGAACGCGGCGTCGAAAGTTCCTTCATTCGTCCAGCCCGGCATCGTGGAATGCGATACGCCGAGCTCGAAGCCAGGATTATCGAGCACGTCGGGGCCCGGCGTACCGCCGGTACCGCCGGCGCCGCCGGCGCCGCCGGTCGCTCCCGCCGTGCCGCCGTCGCCCGAGGGCACACCCGCCATGCCGGCCATGCCGCCGTCGCCCGAGGACCCGCCGGCCATGCCACCGGTCCCGGATCCGCTGCCGCTCGCTCCGGCGTCGCCACCCACTCCAGGGGAACCGCCGCTCGTCTGCATTCCGCTCCCGCCGGTGTTGCCCGTGCCCGAAGCACCGCCGGTACCGGTCCCGCCGGTGCCCACGGTTTCGGACTTGCCGTCCTGCAGATAATCGAAGTCTTGAAGCGAGCAGGCGCCGAGCGCGAGCCCGGCGATCAAACTGGCGCTAACCCGTTCCGAAATTCTTCTTCGCTCGGCGCTTGCCATCGTTGCTTCCCGTACCTTCGAGGGACGTCGACCGTCGAGATTGGCTCGGCTCAGGGGTTGAGCGTCAGGCTGAAGTCCTCGATGTTGGCCCAGACACCGCCCGGGCCAGCCGAACGCACGCCCACTGTGATCTGTCCGCTCGTCACGACGATGTCGCTCACCGTGTATTCGATGTACGTCTCGGGCTCGATCGACTCCGCAGTGTCGGTCTTCAGCATCTCGCTCGGGTCCTCAGCGTTGTGTCCCTCGGCGAAAATGTACTGATCCGTGAAGCCACCGCCGCGATAGACCCAGGCCTTCAGCGTGTAGGTGCCGTTGGGGATCGGGCTCACCGTCTGGTGTGTCGTGACGTCGTAGGCCGTCCCGCGCCAATGCGCCAGGCGGTACTCAGGAGAGCGGGCGCTGCCCCATTCGATGTAGCTGGCGTCGACGTCACCAGATTCTTCCCAACCAGGCACGGTGTCCATGTTCTGGGGCGCGTCGAACACCGGATTGTCGAGCTCGTCGATCACCGGCCCCTGTCCGCCTTCGCCGCCGGCACCGGCCGCACCGGGTTCCCCGGCGCTGCCACCCATGCCGCCGGCACCGGCCATGCCCGGGCTCCCGGCCATGCCCGCGCTGCCGGCCATGCCCGCGCTGCCAGCCACGCCGCTGCCAGCCATCCCGGCCGCGCCCGCCATGCCGCCGACACCGCCCATGCCGCCCATACCCGCGGCGCCGGGATCGCCAGCCGTCCCCGCGCTGCCGCCGGTCGAGCCTCCGGTGCCGCCCGTGGATCCTCCAGTGCCACCCGTGGAGCCGCCGCTGCCGCCCGTCGCGCCACCGGTGCCGCCGGAAGCAGACGATCCGCCAGTGCCGCCCGAGGCAGACGATCCGCCGGTGGCGCTGCTGCCGCCGGTGTTGCTCCCTCCGCCGTCCTCGTCATCGCCGCAGGCGACCGTCATGAGCGCAGCCACGCTCAACCCGAACAGAACCCTCAATTGACGCGCAGTTTTGTGTTGCATCGACTTTCTCCCGAAGCCATCAGGCGACAGCGATCACACGACGACACCATTGCCGTCACCGCCGTTGCTGAAGATAGCAGATCATAGAAAAAACGTAACCAGATCATCCTTTTGGGTTATTGTCGCAAACGGTGCGCCGGGGTGCGATGTCTCGCCCGCGGCGTCAAAGTCCGACACTCTGCCGAATCGTGGCAAACTCCGCGAAATCTTCCGTGTTCGCGCGAAACACGCCGTCCGTCCATGTGAACATCGCGCTTCCCCACACGCCGCTCTGGGTCGGCTCCCAGAAGAACGTACCGAGGCCGCGGCCATCCGGGAGATCATGCATGATCTCGTTCGCTTCCTTGCGCTCCGGGTTGTACTCGGCGATCGCGAACGACAGCTCGGGGAAGGTCGCCGCCAGCGTCGTGAAGGTCGCGCGCCACGTCGACGGCTCGCCCTGGAACGTCGTGTAGCAGGACAGCCCGAGCACATCGAACTCGACCCCGCGCGATCGCGCCTGCTGTACCCAAGCCTCGACCCCTTCGACGTGCTTCGTGTTCTCCACGTGCAGCATGATCCGAATGCTCGGGTCGACGCTCTTCACGCCTTCGATGCCCGCCTTGAGCAGGGTCGCCAGGTTGTCCCAGTTGTCGATGCTTCCGCTGACGGTGTTCTCGACCTTGTCGATGTTGCCCCAAGGATCGGGGTCCGGCGCCTCCGACGGGACGTGGATCAACATCCCGGGCGTGATCTCGTTGCCGACCTGGACCATGTCCGGCCGAGCGCCAGCGTCGACCATCGTCTGGACGGTCGCCTCGGTGTAGTCGCGCACGCGCCCCGCCATGTCCGCGATCGACCCCGCGTCTCGCCAGGCCTCCGGGATGATCTGCTTGCCCGGATCGGCCCAGTTGTCGCTGTAGTGCAGGTTCAGCAGGAAGCCCATGCCCGCGGCCTTCACCTCCTGCGCGAACGCCGCGGTCTGGTCGGTGTCGCAGTACGGCTTCGGCTTCCGCCGAACCGCGTCTCCGGTGGGGTTCGCGTAGCCGTAGAGCGCCCAGGGCTCCACGAACGCGCGTAAGCGCACGTAGTTGAAGCCGTGCGCCCCGAGGATCTCGAGCAGGCCCTTGGCCGTCCCGTCGGTGTCGGCGAAGGTCGCACCGCCGTCGATCGCTTCCGGGACGCTGGAGATGTCCACTCCGAGCGCGAACGGCCCATCGAAGACGCCCGCGGCGCCGCTGCCCCCCGCACCCGCCGTGCCGCCGCCAGCCCCGCTGGATCCGCCGCTGTTGCCCGTCGCGCCTGCGCTCCCGCCGCTGGCACCGCCTCCGCCGGTGTCGCCCGCGCTTCCTCCAGACGCTGCGCCAGCGCTGCCGACTCCGGCGTCGAGGTTCGGGGGCGACGGCGTGCTGGAACACCCGAACAGCACCGAGAGCGCGAAGGTCGAGCCAAGCAAGCGGCCGCAAATGTCAGGGATTCGCGACATGATTTCAGGCGAGCGGGGTTTCGTACAGGAGGCCGAATTTGCGGTTCGAGAAGTGCGCGCGAGCATCGCCGACCCACGCCAGCGAGCAACGCTGTCGACGTGGCGCAGTGCTATCGGCACAACCCGACGCGTTCTTAAGTGTCGGACCAGGTGCGCAGGCGCGAGCGCTCGCTCGGGCGTCGCGACGCGATGGCGCCTACCAAAGAATCGAACCTCAGCGCAGGGCTGCAACGACGAGGGTCGCCTCCGTCGGGAGCTGTCGCACAGTGCGAGCGCATCGCGCTCGACGCTACCTGAAACTAGGTCGAACCCCTACGAGAGCACCGAGGCACTCTGCGGACGCTTGGCGCCTACCCGTCACTCTCAGAGTGCCCCTTCTTGCAACCGCACCGCGCGCACGGCGAGCTGGTCGGCGCCGGTGTCGGCGACCCAGACGACGCGCTCGCGGTCTGCTGCGATCGCCGCGATCGCGGCGGCCTCTCGCGCCAGGACACGCGGCGGCCGGCCCTTTCCTGGGATCTCGAACACGCCCTCCACGTGCCCGCAGACGACGCGCTCGGTGACCGCGGCAAGGGGCGAGCAGATGACGCCCTCGGCGAACAGCGTCTCTTGCTCCAAGTCGGGGCTCAGCCGCCGCACGGAGCGCGCGGGGCCATCGTAATAGTAGATGCCATCGGGCGCAGGAGCGAGCATGGAGGGCGTGCGTCCCCGACGTGGCGACGTGTACGACGCGGGCGCGGCGCCTCCGTTCCGGCCCTTCGTGAGCGCCACGGCGCCGACGCGCCACGAGCCGTCTCGGGCGCGCTCGACGAAGTACACCTGGTCCTCGCGCATCGCGGTGGCTCCGAGGTGCTCTTGGGTTTGGTAGACCGTCCTCGGCGTGTCGCCCTCGAGCGTTTTGATGGTGAAGGTCTGCTCGGGGCCGACCTCGACCCAGGCCCAACGGCTTTCGGAGGCGACGAAGCGCTGGGGCGCGCGCGGCAGCTCGATCACCCGACGCGTCGACCCGTCGCGGGGCGAGGCCGCGCGCACCGCTCCGTCGTGCCAGTAGACGATCGCATCGCGGGTCAGCGCCGGGTGGGCGCCGATCGGCAGCTCCTTCGTCTCGGGGGGCGCGCCGTCCTGCAGACGAATCAGCGTGGTCGGCGTGAGCACCAGCACCGCGCCCTCTTCGACCCGCAACGTCGCGAGGAACGCCGATTCTTTCCAAGCGAGCAGCGTGGTCACCTCAGGCAGCGACGCACCTGCCGTAGCGCCCGTGGCGTTCGTTGCTGGCCGCGCGGCGCTGGCCGCCGGTGGCGTGTCGTCGCGGGTTGGCGGCGGCTCCTCGCAGCGGCAACCCGCCGCCGGCCAGAGCGCTGCGACCACCAAGGCGGAGCGCCACGTGACGGGGAGCCGTCCCGTGGCGGCGAAGAGGCGGCGCGGGCTCGAACGACGAGATGGAACGGGGCGCATCGAGGCCGCCACTTTAGAGGAAAGGCCGCGCTGGCCGGTGCACAATCTCGGCGCCAGCGCCACACTCGACGGCGCCTTGCCGCCCCGGCGGTCCGCGTGCCTTCGACCGACGTCCTGCTCGAGCGAGCAAGATCACGCGACCCGCGTCACGACCTCCGGAGGGCGCTCGAGGGTGTTGTGGATGGTGCAGGTCTCTGCGGCGCGGCGCGCGGCTTCGCGGCGGTCTTCCGGCAGCTCCGGCCAGCTCACGAGCATCTCCAGGCGGCCCACCCGGGACGGCTTGTCCGCGTAGTCCCAAGCGACGGTCAGGCGAAGGCCCTCGACACCGACTTGAAGGACGTGGTGGGCGTAGTGGTGGAGCACCGACGCGGTGCAGAGCGCCATTGAGGCGGCGAACATTTGCAGGGCGCCGAACCCCTCGCCCTCGGCGTCGTTTTCGATGTGGAGGCCGGGCCGCGCGAGCTCGGATAGCTCGAGCTCGGTGCTGCGCCGCAAATCGAGTTTCATGGTCGGTGCCTCTGGAGAGGGATCGCCGCTCGGGGCGGGATGCACGACGAACATGGCGCCGCTCGACGGCCGCGCAACACCATGAGCACCAGTTTCGGTCCGCCGAGCGGGGAGGCGCGGCGGCTCACGCGTCAGGGGCTGTCCGATGCCAGGCCCTCGAGCACCGGCAAGGAGAGACCCAAGCGCCGAGCGTGCCCGAGCGCGCGCGCCAGGCGCTGCGGTGCGCTGCGTCCGGTCGCCACGTGGTCCGGATCGGCGTCGAACGCGGCCGCCAGATCTTCGAGGAGGCGATCTTTGGGGAGCTCGACCCCGACCAGCGCCTGCTGGAGGGCGAGCACCTCGTCCGTCACCTGCTCGAGCAGCTGCGGGTGGCGCTCGCGCAGGTCGCGCACGGTGCCGCCGGTGCGCAGCCCCGCCAGGTTGATCGTCAGGATGTACAGGTTCTTGCGCACGAGCTCGAGCAGCAGCGCCTCCCGCGAGGCGAGCCGCCGCGTGGGCAGGCCGACTCGTTCGAGGGCGCTCTCGACCAGCTCCGCACCTGGGCCGAACACGGCGCTCGGCAAGAGCGACGTGACGGGGCGCTTCGGCTTCTTCTCGAACCAGACGACGACCACCGTCGGGTCGTCGATCGCGTGGCGCTGCCAGTCGCCGGGCAAGAGCTCGTTCTGCAAGAGGGCGACGCGGTCGCGGTACATCGGCGGCAGCGCGGACAGCGCCGGGTCGAGATCGGTCTCTCCCACCGCGACCAGGACGAGCGCCGGCTCCGCGGCGCGCCGCCCGACGTCGCTCATGGACGTGCCGCGCAGCACGGGCACCACCGGATGGCCGAGCCTCAGAAAGCCGCCTGCGAACAAGGAGCCGAGCTCGCCGATGCCGACGATCACCACAGGATCACGGAGCGTCATGAAGAGCCTTCTACAGCGAGTGCCCCTCGCTTGGAACCGCGGCGACGTCCGATCGGAACCCGCCGCCACCGAATGGGCAAATCGAGTAGGCTCGGCCCTGGCATGAGCCTCGACGACGACCGTTCGCTCGTGGAAGCGCTCCAGCACTTCGAGCTCCGGACCGACGCCCTGCTCGGGATCGGCAGCGAGGCCTGCGTCTTCGCGCGCGGCGCGAACGAGGTGCTGCGCGTGCACCACCCAGGGACCACGCGGGCCAGCGTGGACGGGCGAGCGGCCCTGCTCGAGGAGCTCCATCTGAGCGCGCCCGCGGTGGCGTTCGAGCTCCCCCGCGTGCTCGAGACGCGGCGATTGCACGGGCGGTTCGTCACCCGCGAGCCACGCCTCCCAGGGCGTCCGCTGGCGCAAGCGCTCGGCGACACGACGGGCAGCGCGCGCGCCGACCTCTTGCTGGCGTTCCTCGAGTGCACGACGACGTTGAGCGCGCTCCGCGTCACGCGCCCGTACTACGGCGACCTGAGCGACGGCGATCCGGTGCGGCGGCCAACCTACCGTGCCTATCTCGCAGCGCGCGCCGCCAAGAGCCTTGCCCTGGCTGGACCCGGCTTCGAGACCGTCGATCCCGGCGCGCTGGCTTCAGCGGTGCCGGAGCCCAGCGCCCCGAGCTTCGTGCACCTCGACCTGTACCCCGGCAACGTGTTGGTGGACGGCACGACCGTGACCGCCGTCGTCGACTTTGGCGGTCTGCCGATCGTGGGAGATGCTCGGCTCGATCCGCTCGCGGCCGTGGCGTACCTCACGCCGAACATCTCCCGAACGGCGAACGACGCCGACCGCCAGCTGGCGCTGCAATGGCTGGACCAGAGGGGATGGTTGCCCCTGTTCGAGCCGGTGCGGCGCTGGGTCGCGGCGCGCTGGTCGTTCGCGCGCGACGACGTGGCCACGCACGCTTGGTGTCGCGCAACTCTGCTCGCTTGACGTCGCCACGCGCGTCTGGCTCGCTTGCGGGGCAAACCAGTGGCAAAGTGGGCGGGCGTGAGCGACAAGCGTAAGCAGAAGGCGGCCCGCCGCGCCGCTCGCAAGCACGCGGCGAGGAAAAAACAGCTCGGGCGGGCGTACCGGGACGCCTCGGGGCGGACCCACCTGGTCGTTCACCGCGACCCTCTCGGAAACGTCCAGGGGTTGACCCTCGCGGCGCCGCTGTTTCGCGAGCGCTGGCAGAACGAGGTGGCGACGGGCGCGGCCAACACCAGCCACGGGATGTTCGCCGGTGGACCTAGTTTGGAGGCGGCGGTCGCGCTCGGACAGAGTGCGATGGAGGGGACATCGACGATCGTCGACGGTGTGCTCGCTCGGGCCGCCGACGGGCAGCGCCTCGCCTGCCAGCTCGGCTGCGCGCACTGCTGCTATCAGCCCGTAGGGGTGACGGCGCCGGAGGTCTTCGCCATCCACGATCACCTCCGCGCGCGCCTGTCGCCCGACGCCCTGGCAGCGGTCGCCGAGCGGGTGCACGCCGCCGATGCCAGCGCCCGCGGCAAGAGCGCGGCCGAGCGGCTGTCACCGGAGCTCCCCTGCCCGTTCTTGCAGCAGGATCGCTGCTCGATCTACGAGGTCCGGCCGCTCGCGTGCCGGGGCAAGAACTCGCTCGACGCCGAGGCCTGTGAACGAACGCTGCACGACCCGAGCGAGCGCGCCGCGCTGCTCGCGGGCCAGCGGAGCGTGCCGTGCTTCCTCGAGCCCATCCGCGCGTTCCACGCCGTGAGCGCCGGGCTCCAGCTGGCCTTGCACGAGCTCTACCATCTGCGCGTGGCGCCGCTCGATCTCACCGCGGCCATGCGCGTGCTGTTGGACGATCCCGAGGGCGTGCCCGAGCGCTGGCTTCGCGGCGAAGATCCCTTCCAGGCGGCGCGCGGCGCCGACGTCACCGGCGACCCGCTCATTCGCGAGCTGAGCGGGTCGCGCAGTGCGCGCGGCTAGAGAGCTAGCCGCTCAGGCCTTCAACGCCGTGAGCTCGCCGGGGTTGGTGATGCCGGCCTCGATCTCGTTGCTGTCCACCGCGCCGAACGTCTCGATCGGGGCGCCGTTCTCGGTCGCGCCGAGCGCGTTGAGCAGGGTCACGTACAGCTTGTTGAGCGGCACGTTCCCGCCCCTGGAGCTGGTGTTGAAGCCGACATCGCTGCCGTCCGAGCAGGAGGCCTCGCTGTTGCCGGTCCCCAGCGTTCCGCCCTCGACGTTGACCGACGCCCCCTGCTTCAAGTAGCCGCCGGCGCTGCCCGCGATCACGATCGGCAGGTTGTTGTTGTTGTGGGCGTTGCCGTCGGCCAGCTCCGGCAACCACATCACCATGGAGTTGTCGAGCATGGTGCGGTCGCCCTCTGTGATGCTGTCCACCAGGCTGACGAGCTGCGCGTAGCGCCCGGCGTACCAGCGGTCGATCTCGTGGATTTGCTCGAGCACGTTGGCCACGCAGGTGCCGCCGACCGCGGCGCTGCCGTTGCGGTGCGACAAGCCGTGGTGATCGTACTCGTGCGAAATGCCGTCCCAGTTGAAGGTCGCGAAGTTCGGCCACTGCATGATGATCGACCGGTTGGCGTCGCACATCATGTTGAGGGCGATGAGCTTCAGCATCATGTCCCCGCCCGCCGTGAAGGCGGTGGCGGTGTCTTGCCCAAACCCGCTGCCGCCGGCTTCGCGGACCGTGGCGTCGGTGATGCCGAGCGCGGCGGCGTTCTCGGCGTTGCAGGCGGCGGAGACGACCTGCGTCTCGGTCTCCCGCAGCAGCGCCAGCCAGTCGTCCACGCGCTTTTGGTCCGCGGAGCTCATGTTCAGGCGCTTGAAGGAGTCCAGATCGGCCCGGACCAGATCGATGATGCTCTTGCCTTGAGCGACCCGGTAGTCCGCTTCGGTCGACGGATCCCCGCCCACGAAGAGCCCCGTGAGCCGGCTGTAGACGTTGGCAGGATTGGTCTCCGGTGAATACGGCTCACGCGCGCCCGTGTAGGACACGATGCCCTTCACGTTGGCGAAGCTGAAGCCGACCGACAGCACCAGCGGCGGCGCGGCGCCCGGGTTGACCAGGTCGGCCGCGATGTGGTCGAGCGATCGCCCGAGCGCCCAGTGCTCCCCGCTCGGGTCGATGGGCGCCGCGGTGAGCTTCGAACCCATGCCCTGATCGTGCGGGTCGAAGTAGGTAACCCCGTCGACGGTGACGTTGCCGCGCGGGTACATCGCGAGGCCCCGCGGGAAGAGCAGCTTGCCCGCGTGGGGAGCGAGCGGCTCGAGGGTCGTGCCGGTCAAGCTGGTCGCGTCGATGGGGCCGTCCTCCACCGTCGGGAACCAGCGGTTCGTCAGGCAGCCGTTGCCCGTGTAGAAGATGACCATCCGCCGCGGCGCGGCAGCGGCCTGCGCCCGCGCCGAGCGCTGCAGCGAGCTCAAAAACGGGGCGGCGAGGGCCGCGCCAGCCACACCTTTGAGAAAAATTCTTCGATTCACGGGGTCACCTCCACGGCGCGCATACGGAAAGCGTCCGTCTGGGTAAGGTCAGCGATCAGGTTGACGACGGTGTACCCGTCCTGCGTGAGCTTCTGCGCCAGCGTGTTCACGGTGCAGGAATCCATCGAGTTTGCTTCGCGCTCGTAGGCGTAGGAAACCCACTTCTTCGTGTAGCACCGCTGCGCTTCGGGCGAGCTTGCGATAGCGTTCATCAGGTCGGCGGCGCCGGTGACCTCCACCTGGCTCTCTCCGATGAGCACGCTGGCCACTGTATCGACCGGGGCGCCGTTGTCCGTCGCCTGGATCGCGCCGACCGCATCGAAGGATTCGAGCGCGAAACCGGTCGGGTTTATCACCTCGTGGTGGCAGTTGGCGCAGGTCGGCGCCGCCGTTTGAGCGTCGACCTTCTGACGATTGGTGATCAAGCCGTCGCCGCTTGGCAGCGGGGTGCCCTCCACGTCCGGTGGGGGCGGTGGGATCTCCTTGCAGAGGATCTCCTTTTGCAGGAAGGCGCCGCGCAGGATCGGAGAGGTCCGATTGAAGCTGGCGTGCGAGGCCAAGAAGCCCAGGCGCGTGAAGATCCCGGGACGGGTCGCCGCGTCGAGCGTGACCGGCGTCAGCTGCGATCCATAGTCGGCCGAGTTCAACCCGTAGAGCGGAGCGGTGCTGGCGTTCACCAGCGCCACGGGGGACGTGAGCAGGTCGCGGAAGGAGCCGCCCAGATCGAACACGATGTGGTCGAACAGCGCCTCGGTCTCCTCGACCAGCTGGGGGATCAGCGCATCGCTGAAGGCGGGATACAGGGCCGTGTCACGGGTGAAGGTGGACCAGCGGGTTCCCTCGCCCATGTGCGCGTACCGCTCGTGGAACGCCGCCACCAGGCGCCGGGCCTTGCCGTCCTGGAGCATCCGCTGCGCCTGGGCGAGGATGCCGTCGGACGTGGACAAGCTGCCGTCCGCCGCGGCCTGGAACAGCGCTTCGTCCGGCATGCTGCCCCAGATCATGTAGGACAGGCGCGACGCGACCTCGTAGCCGTTCAAGACGTAGAGATCGCCCTCGGGCTGCTCGGCGATTTCGGCGCGGGTCAGGAAGGACGGCGACAACAAAAAGGCCTTGATGATGAGCTGCGCCACCTCATCGAACGAGCCCGTCGCCGTGATCTCGGCGCGGCTGGCGTACAAGCCTTCGAACCGCGCGACCTCGTCCGGGGTGAGCGGGCGGCGGAACGCGCGCCTCCCGAACTGCTCGATCATTTGCCGCACGCAGCCGGCCTCGTCCGGGGCCGGCGAGCACGGGATCACCTGGCTGCGGGCGTTGGCGTCCGCCATCACCTCGGCCGCGAGCGCCTCGGCCGCGGTGGTGTAACCGTCCCAGGTGCGCTGGTCGACGCTGCCCGGCTTGTCCGGTGCGAGCATCGTCGACGGCGTGGACGAAAGCCCCGTCAGCGCTTGAATGGTGTTGTCGTATTGCGCGTTCGTCAGGCGCGGCAGCTGCGAGGTGCCAGGGATCCCCGGCACGCAGACCTCCGGACCGTCCGCGCCGTTGGTCGCGCCGGTACCGCTGCCGTTGACACCGCCGGTGCCGGCGGATGTCCCACCCGACCCGACACCGTTGCCGTTCTGATCACCGTTGCCGTCGCCAGCTCCGCTCCCAGACCCGGCACCATCGTTGCCGCCTCCGGGACCGTTCCCGTCGATCGCCCCCGAACAACCGCCGGCCAGCGTGGCTGCGAGGACCAGTGCGCCAAGGCTCGCATGTCGCTTCATCCAAGTTCTCCCGTCAGGCACACCTGCCGACACGTTCGGCTGGTATCTCGTTTGGAGCTGAGCCCTCGAGAGGCCTTTCGGGGTCAACAAAATCGTCAGTTTCGCTGCGGACGACAATTTCCCTTTCGGCCGTAAGTTTGTGAATTCATTAGGGGTCTTCTGCCCTCATCGGTCGGGGTGTCGAGCCCACGATCTCTTTTAACCCAGAGTGCAATGCCCCCTACCTGAACGTGGTTTTGGACAAGCTCCTTTCTTTTTCGCTGCGTGAGAGCGCGTCGCGAGAAAGGCCCGAGTCGCCCCAAAACGCGTACGGAAACGGGCCACGTTATCCCACCTCCACCCGTCAGGCGCACCTGCTGGTGTGACGGCTTCGTTGGCTGGCCAAACCGCGCTGGTCGAGCTCAGTTCGTTGGCCAGAGCTCTCGGATCTGCTCCGGCAGGCTGTCGTGGATCTTGCGCGTTTCGCCGGCCGTGACGTGCTGGCTCAACACCTGGAACGCGCTCCGGATCACGTCTTCGCCGCGCCCCTTGAGCGGATACGCGAGGCCGCTTTCGACCTTGTCGACGAACTCATCCCGCGAACGGATCGCCTCGGGAACGCGCGAGGGCTTGTAGCCTTCGTAGAAAAGACCGCGGAGCACCAGCGGCAGCTGCGCCGCGAAGTTGGCGCTGGTATCGGCCGGCAAGCGGTCACGCAGGGCGTGCAAGGCGCTTCGAAGCCCCGACCAGGCGGCGACGCGATCGGGCAACTTCAAACACTCGGAGAAATCCCGCAGCCATTCGTTGGTTTTTTGAACGCTCGTGTCGAGCGCTTCCAGTCCCGTCGTGCTCATGCTTCTCTCCCTTCTGCAGTGGACGCAGCAAGAATGCGCCGCTGCCCCCAAAGCGCGCGTCGCACCCTTTCTTCAGCCTGTGTCGCGCGCTGGCTGGTGTGAAGCGCGCGCGACGCTGCCAGCCCCGTCCGGTCGTGCCGTCGGAGGGACGAGCGCCTTGCACCGCTGCACCCCGCCACGATGCTCGGGGCCGCAGGACGATCGGCCCTGCGGTCACCGTGCAGCAGCTTTGTCGAGAAGCCGAGGGGCTTGGGCCGCCTCAGTAGTAATGCCGCAATCCCTTTTTGTGCGGCCCGCCGCTGCCTTTGGTGCGGCGGGGGCGGGCGCGGTTCTCGTCCTTGCCCCGGCTGGTTCGGCCGGCTCGGGCGCCGGTGTAGCCGCCGGCGTCGGCGTGAGCGTAGATGTCTAGCTCACGCAGCGCGGCGGCTCGGCGCTCGGCGGCCGCCGGAGTCAGGACGGTCCCGCGTGCCTTGCCCACGCCTTTGGTGGCGCGCGGCCGGCTCACGGCCTTGCCGGCGGTCTCTTTCGCGGGGGCGGGCGACCGCTTGGCGGCCTTGCGCGCGGCCGTGCTCGTCGCCGAACGCTTCGCGGCGCCGGCGGTCGATTTGGCACTGGCGCGCGACGGCGAGGTCGCCGTGCGCCGCGCCGCCGACTTCGTCGCGCCCGCGCCGGAACGCTTCGTCTTGGAGGATCGAGCTGCGGAGGATCGAGTTGTAGTCGCCATGGCCACCTACGATGCGGCCGCATCCCCCAGTGTCCAGACCGTCTCTCGCTATCCCATCGGAGGGGCAGGCCTCGCTCCGTCACCGGTCCGCGTCCCTCGCTGCGGGCCCCGGAGGGTCTCCGCAAGCTCGTCGCGGATCGTGCCGCGCCAAAGGGGTTCGTCCGCCTGGTAGACGACACGGGAGATGAGGTGCGCCGCCAGCGGGGTCGTGGCCAAAATGAACACGACGGCGGCGAGGCAGCGCCCTGTGATGGCCGCGTCTTGGAAGAACACGGCGACCGAAGTCAAGATGACCGCCGCTCCGAGGACACCCACCTTGCTGGCGGCGTGCATCCGGAGCAGGACGTCCGGCAACCGGAGCACCCCGAGGCCGGAGAGCACGGAGAGCCCGCCGCCGAAGAGCAGCAGCAGCGCCGTAGCGTACTCCGTCACGATTTGGTCTCCTCACGCTCCGCGCGGGCAAACAGAAAATGGGCGATCCCAATCAGCACCAGAAAATTGACCAGGCCGATCCCGAGCAGGACGTCCACCAAGTGCTCGTCCCTGCGGCGGATCGCCTCGAGAGCGACCACGACGATCATGTGGATCGCGATCAGGTCGAGCGCGACGGCGCGATCGGCGAGACCTGGCCCACGAACCAGCCGCACGAAGCAGAACCCGAGGGAGACCGCCACCAGCACCGTGACCACCTCCAAAGCCACGGAAAGCGCCCAATCACCGCTCATCGAATGGCCGCTCGGGTTCGGGGTTCCAGGCGCTTGAGCATTTCGGATCGGGTTTTGTCCGGGTCCCGCGCGTCGAAGGCGTGGACGAACAGGTACTTGCGATCGGCAGAGACGCCGAGCGCCACCGACCCGGGGGTCAAGGTCACCAGGTTGGCGAGCAGGGTCGTTTGGGAATCCGACAACTCCCCGACTTGGATCGCCAAGATCCCCGGCCGGAAGCGGAAGCGAGGCCGCACCACGTGCAGCGTGACCTGCCAGGTGCTCTTGACGAGCTCGTAGGCAAACGCCGCGGCCAGCCGTAGCAGAGCCACGGGTCGGACGCGCAGCGGGTCAGAAGGGAAGAGCCGCCCCGAGAGCGCCAGGATCCCCACCGCGAGCACGAGCCCGAGCAGCAGCGTCGTCGGCCGAACGTCGCCGCGAAGCCAGATCCACACCAACAACGACAGCAGCGCCGCGGCGTGGTTCATGGCGTTCCCCCATCCCCGATGGCCAACGTCGTCCCCAGCACGGCGTCGATGTAGCTCGCCGGGTCGAACAGCTGGACCGCGGCGCGCTCGGCGATGCGCCCGAGCACCTCGGCGTAGAGACCGATGGCGACGGTCAACCCAGAGAGAGCCGTGACGGGCAGGTAGAGCACCCAATTCGACCTCGGCTCGGGACGCTGCTTGCGAGGCGCGCTCCAGAAGGCTTTTTGCCAGATTTTCGACATGGACAGCAGCGTCAGAAGCCCGACCACCAGCGCCAGCGCGACCAACACGTAGGCCTCGATGTCGAGCCCGCTCTTCACCAACAGGAGCTTGGCCCAAAACCCCGACAAGGGCGGGACACCCGCCAGGCTGGCCGCCGGGATGACGAACAACGCGGCGAGGCCCGGATGGCTTCTGAGCAGGCCTCCCATCTTGTCGAGCTCCGTGCTGCCGCTGACCCTGCCGGCGATGCCGCCGATCAGAAAGAGGTTCGTCTTCACGATGATGTGGTGCAATACGTAGAAAATCCCGCCCAGCGCGCCGGCTGCGGTCAAAAGCGCGATCCCCATCACCATGTAGCCAATCTGGCTGATGATGTGAAACGACAGGATGCGACGGATCTCGTCCTGAGCAAGCGCCCCGAGGACCCCGACCACCATCGTCGCGGCCGCCACGGATCCGACCACCCAGCGAAGCTCGGCGAGCTCTTGCGGCAAGACGATCAAAAATACCCGATACATCGAGTAGACGCCGACCTTGGTCAAGAGCCCCGCGAACAGCGCGGACACGGGCACGCTGGGGGTCGGGTAGGAGGCCGGCAGCCAGAAGAACAATGGAAAGATCGCGGCCTTGCTACCAAAGGCCACCAGCAGCAGCAGAAACACCACGCGCGGCGCCGTGCGGTCCTCGAGGCCAGGCAGGGCGCGGGCGACATCGGCCATGTTCAGGGTCCCGGTCATCCCGTAGACCAGCGCCACGGCGATCAACAAGAAGGTGGTGGGGACGATGTTCAGGGCCGCGTACTTCACGGCCGCCCCCAGCTCGAGGGCGCTGCCGCCGAGCACGATCAACCCGAAGGAGGCGATCAGGATCACCTCGAACCAGACGTAGAGATTGAACAGGTCCCCGGTCAGAAACGCGCCAGATACCCCCGCGAGCAACAGCGTGACCAGCGGGTGGAACAGGCCGAGGCGTCTCCCGTCGACGCCCGAGTAGCTATAGACGATGCTCGCCAGGCCGATGAGGCCGGTGATGACCACCATGGCACTGCTCAGAGCGTCCGCGACCAGCACGATGCCGAGGGGCGCAGACCAACCGCCCAGGTGGACGACCGTGATTTCGCCGTGCAACCCCCGCACGAGCAGCACCAGGCCCGGCACCAACACGCCCGCGGCCACCGCCAGAAAGCTCAGCACACGCTGCAAGATCAGGTGGCGGCGCACGGTGACGCTCACCACCGCTGCTCCCAAAGGCAGCGCGATCGGCGCGATCAGAAGGCCGTTCACCCCGACTCCTTCGTCCGCTTTGCAGGCAGCTGACCATCGCTATCGGCGTCGGGCAGCTGGTCGGCATCCAAGCGCTGGAGCCTTCCATTCATGGCGCTCAGCAGCGCCAGCAGGAACGCGAACGTGCCAAAGCCGATGACGATGGCGGTCAGCACGAACGCTTGGGGCAACGGGTTCGAAGCCGTCAGGTCTGGCGCCGCTTCCAGCCCTTCGGGGATGATGGGGCTCACGGCGTGCCGGACGCGGCCCGCGACGAAGACAGCCACGTTCGCGCCGGTGACCAGCAGCATCAATCCCAGGAGCAGGCGGATCAGATCGCGCGCCAACAGCAGGTACGCCGCCCCTCCAATCAATACGCCGGCCATGCAAGCATACAGGGTGTTCATGATGCGCTCGTGAATTGCTGCAGACCCAGCACGATCCGGGTGGTGACCCCGAGCACCACGAGGAAAATGCCGAGCTCGAAGAGCATGGGGGTGCCTACGGAAAAGGACAGCTTCAAGGGCAGCTCGATGTCGGCCCAGTGACTGGACAAATAGACGCCGTCCAAAACGGCGCCCAAGGCGCCGGTGACCGTCGCCAAGAGGAGGCCGAACGCCGACAGCTTGTCCGGGTCTATCCGCAACGCGGTGTACCCGGCCTCCGGGCCCCGGGTGAAGGCCCGGAGGGCCCAGGCGATGCCGGCAATCACGCCGGCCAGGAACCCGCCGCCAGGGGCATCGTGACCCCGCAAGAACAGCCACGCGGCCACCAGCAGCAGCAAAACGAACAGCCCCCGCTCGGTGACCCGTGCCAAAAGCGAATCTTTCATCGGGCCCCTACCCTCGCCACGTGCAGCACCGCGGCCGCGCCGAGCCCCGCGGCGACCAGCACGCTGATTTCGCCGAGCGTGTCGAACGCCCGAAAGTCCACCAGGATGACGTTCACCAGGTTGTGGCCGTGGGCCTCCGGGACGCTCTGGTCCGCCACCCGCTCGGAGAGCGTTGCGTCGAACGGGATCTCGAGCACGAGCAGCAGAACGAACGTGACGCCGGCGCCGACCAGCGCTGACAACACTGCGTCGAGCCCGCGGCGCCGGGTGGATCGCGGCTCGGCCAGCTCGGGATTCATGCCGCCCACCGCCACCACGACCGCGACGAGCAGCAGCGTCTCGACCGCGAACTGCGTGAGCGCGACGTCCGGCGCTCCAAACAGGACGAAGACGGCGGCCAAGACCAAGCCCACGAAACTCACCGCCAGCACTGGCAAGAGGCGTCCCTTCGCCACCGCTGCCAGCAAAACACCGGCGGCCACGGCCGACACCAGGACCAGATCCATCGCGCGCACCCCCTCGAACTGGCCCGAGGGCAGGCGCCACGACGATGCGAAGGGCAAACACAGGGCGGCGGCCAACGTGACCAGCACCACCGCTTGGTACCGCCGCAGCACGCCGTGCTGGATCACGGCGGTTTGCAGCTCCGCGAAGCGATTGACGGCTCGATAGCTCGTCTCGTAGACCGCGTCGGCAGACGGGAGGGCCCGAAGCCCTCGGCTGCAGAGCAAGCTCCTGAGCGCCGCCCGATAGCGGTACGCGGCGATGCCGAGGGCGATCGAGACCAAGCTCAGGACGAGCGGCGGTTTTACCCCTTTCCACAGCGCGAGGTTCGCTCGATCGGGGTTTGGTTCGACGGCATGGGTCAGGGGATCCACCAGATTCCACGCCACGCCGTCATTCAGTGGGCCGAGCAACAGGCCCAGACTCGAAAGGACGGCGGCGCCGCTCCACAGGGCAATGCCCGGTCGTCGTATCTGTTCACCATCCGGCGGAGCTCCAGCGACCAGCGGCCACACCACGAGGAGCGCCCCGGTGACATTGAAGGAAAATCCCCAAATCGCTACGCCTGCGAAGAACGCCTGCCACTGCGAGGCGTGCAGGAAGGCTTCGTAGACCAGCTCCTTTCCGACGAAGCCGAGCGTCGGGTAGACCCCGATTTGGGCGAGCGCCGCCAACACGGCACAGGCCACGGTGATGGGAAGGACCTTGGTGAGCTTTCGAAGCTCCTCGATGTGCTCCGCCGACGTCCTCTTGCTCAAGATCCCGGCGACCAAAAACAGTGGGGCCTTGTACAGGGCGTGCACCACCAGATACGTCGCGAACGCATGGATCGGGAGGGTCCCGGGCAGGCCAAGGAGCATCGTCATCGACCCGAGCGCGATCAACGTCGTGTGCGCCAGGACGGCCTTGATCTTGGAACTTCGGAGGACCGCTACCCCGGCGACGACGACGGTCATCGCGCCGGGGATGATCAGCGTGTAAAACCAGACATCCGTGTCCCCCAGGGCCGGCCGCAGCCGCGCCAGCAGGTACAACCCCGCCTTCACCATGGTGGCGGAGTGCAAAAAGGCGCTCGCTGGTGTCGGCGCGGCCATGGCGTTCGGCAGCCAGAAGTGAAAAGGGAAGATGGCGGACTTGGCCAGCGCTCCGAACGCCACCAAGACCACGATCATCGCGTAGTTTTCGCTCTCGACGAACGCGCTGCGTGCCGCCAGGATGTCCGAGAGCGCAAAGCTGCCCGCGGCCGACGCCGCCATCAGCAGCCCCGCCAACATGGCGAGCCCGCCGCCAGACGTGACCAGCAACGCTTGACGCGCGGAGCGACGCGCCTCTTCGTCTTCGACCTCGAAGCCAATGAGGGCGTAGGAGGTGAGGGTCGTCAGCTCCCAGGCGATGTACAAGACGATGATGTTGTCCGCGAGCACGATCGCGAGCATCGCCGCCGTGAAAGCCAGCAAATACCCCTGAAATTCGTGCGTTCGCGTCTTTCCAGGCCGGTAGCCGCCGCTGTAGATCACCACCAGCGTGCCGATCCCGGTGATGAGCAGCGCGAAGGTGCAGCTCAGCCCATCGAGACGAAAGGCGACGTCCAGATCCAGAAAGGCGACCCACGATCGGGCGTGGCGGAGGGTCTCGCCGGCGCTCAAGCGATGAAGCTGGCCGGCGAAGTACACGAAGGCCGCGCCGGGAGCGGCCGCCAAGATCCAGTGCCCCCACCGCGAGGCGCGTCGCAGGAGCAGCGGGCCGAACACGGCCGAGGCGAAGAGTGCAGAGACCAGCTCGACCATCGGAATTCGTCTCAGCGTCGCGTCCGAGCCGCACGGCTGGGCCATCCTCGGTCTGGCAAACCGTTTGTCGCTCTAGGGATACGCACGCAGATGCGGCGCGCAACGCGGAGCGGCGAGGAGATCGCCCGGCCTCCGCCACATGGGCTCGGCTCACTTCGCCACCTTGATCTCCCGTCGTACGAACCAAACCTACCGGCGTGGGACCCCCCAACGGTCGAGTCCCCAGCCCGATCGACGACTACGCCCTGATCGGCGACGGTCGCTCAGCGGCGCTGGTTTCGAAGAACGGCTCGATGGATTGGTTGTGCTGGCCGCGCTTCGACAGCGACGCGGCCCTCTGGCGCCTGCTCGATCCGGAGGGCGGATTTTGGCGCCTCGAGCCCACGACGTCCTACCGGGTGGAGCGCCGCTACGAAGCCGGCACCAACGTGCTCGCGACCACCTTCTCGACCGCGGACGGCTCGGCGCGCTTGCTCGATTGGATGCCCGTCGCCTCCGAGCGGGCCAAGCGCGAGATCTTGCTTCCCGAGCGCGAAATCTTACGGGTCGTGGATTGCACCCGCGGCAGCGTCGAGGTCGAGCTCGAGCTCAGCTTGCGGCCCGGGTTCGGCGAGCAGCGCTGCCGTATTCGTCAACCGAGCGCGCAGTCGGTGCAGTTCGAATGCGGGCGATCGGCCTGGCTGCTGCGCGCCGATCGCCCGCTGAACCTCTCCGGACGGACGGTGAGGACCCGCCTTTCCCTGCACGCTGGGGAGCGGGCGGCGCTCTCACTCACGCATGGTGAGGACGGCCCGCTCGTGCACGTGCCGTTCGGTGACCGCACCCAGCAGGCGCTGGACCGCAGCCTGGCTTGGTGGCGCGCCTGGTCGGCGCGCGCACGCTATGACGGGCCGTATCGAGATGCCGTGATCAGGAGCGTCCTCGCCCTGAAGTGCATGACGTTCGCGCCGTCGGGCGCCATCATCGCGGCCCCGACCACCTCGCTCCCGGAGTTGCTGGGCGGGCCCTTGAACTGGGACTACCGCTACTGCTGGGTTCGGGACGCCGCGCTCACCGTGCGCGCGCTGTACGACTTGGGCTACGACGAGGACGCCAGCGCGTTCGTCGGCTGGCTGTTGCACGCTACGCGGCTGACCCGCCCGGAAATTCGCGTGCTCTACGACGTCTACGGCCGCCCTCCCGAGCACGAGCGGCAGCTGGCGGGGCTCGCTGGCCATCAGGGGTCGCGCCCGGTTCGGGTCGGCAACGCGGCGGTCTCCCAGCTTCAGCTCGATAGCTATGGGGAGCTCATCCACGCAAGCTTCGAGCTCGCGCGCCGTGGGGCGATCCGCATGGACGGCGAGGTGCAGCGGCTCTTGCGGGATCTGGGCGAGTTCGTCTGCGCGCACTGGGACGAGCCCGACCATGGGATCTGGGAGCCTCGCTCCCGCCCGCGCGAGTACACGCACTCGAAGGCGCTGTGTTGGGCGGCGCTCGATCGGTTGCTGGATCTGAATGCTCGGGGCCTGATCGACCGCGTCCCCCGAGACCGCTTTACCCAACACCGCGATCGAATTCGAGACAGCATCGAGCGCCGCGGCTACTCGCCGCGCATCGCGAGCTACACGCAGGCCTTCGACGACGAAGGCGCCGACGCGAGCCTGCTGCAGCTGGCGTGGTACGGCTACCGCCGCGCGAGCGACCCGCAAATGTTGGGGACGTACCGCTTCATCCGCGATCGGCTCGACGCGGGCGGTGGGCTTTTGTACCGCTACGAACAGAGCCGGACGGACGGGGAAGGCGCGTTCGGGATTTGCAGCTTCTGGGCGGCAGAGTACCTGGCGGCCGGCGGGGGCACGGCTGCGGAGGCGCAGGCCTTGCTCGAGCGCGTGTTGGGCTATGCCAACGACGTCGGGCTGTTCGCGGAGGAAATGGATCCGATCACCGGCCAAGCGCTGGGCAACTTCCCGCAGGCGTTCACGCATGTCGGCCTGATCGGCGCGGCGCTGGCCTTGGAGGCGCGCTTGAAAGGGAGCGACCTGGAGAGCCACCCGTGAACTACGGCGGCTGGGCCCTGTGGGGGTTCATCGGCACGATCGTGCTGACCACGGTCATGGTCGGCAGCCAGCGCCTGAGCATGACGCGCATCAACATCCCCTACATGCTCGGCACCATGGTCACCCCCAACCGGGACCGCGCCAAGATCATCGGCATCGCCCTTCACCTGATCAACGGTTGGCTCCTGTCGGCGATCTACGTCGCGGCGTTCCACGCGCTCGGCCGCGCGACCGTTTGGCTCGGTGCGCTGATGGGTTTGGTGCACGCGCTGTTCGTGCTGGTGGTGGCGCTGCCCGCCCTGCCCGGCCTGCACCCGCGCATGGCCAGCGACACGCGGGGGCCGGAGGTCGTCGAGCAGCTCGAGCCTCCCGGCTTCATGGCCTTGCACTACGGCTTCCAGACGCCGATCTCGGTGCTGGTCGCGCACCTGGTGTTCGGCGCGGTCTTGGGGGCCTTCTATCGCTGGTGAGCGAAGCTCACTGCAGGGCGCCCGAGCAGCTCGAGCCGGCCCCCGCCGTGCACCCGAAGCAGTGATCGCCCGTCGCCACCGGCGCGCCGGTGAGATCGTCGACGGACCCGAGATCCCAGACGGAGCGAACCCGCGCCGCCTCGCCGGCCCCTAAATCGATCTCCAGCATCTGGTTGAAGTCACAGTCATACAAGCGCCCGTCATAGCCGACGCTGATCAGCGAACGGCACATCAGGCCGGGCACCGTCTCGGGGTTGAAGTGATGGACGAGCAAGGCCATGTAGGCCTCGAGCTGCCCGCTGCGCTCCAGGAAATGAGCGAAGCGCCGGATGGGCATGTTGGTGATCGTCAACAGCGCGTTGAACTCGATGCCGAAGCGTTGGAAAAGCTCCTGCTTGTACTTGGCTTCCAGCTGCTGTTGCGCGGGGGGCAAAAAACCGCCCGCCGGGTTATACACCAGATCCAGGCCGAGCCCGGATCCCGCCCGCCCGTAGCCGAGGGCGTTGAGCCGTCCGATCGCCTCGATGCTCCGGCTGAACACACCGACGCCGCGTTGTTTTTCGACGTTGTCGGGCTGATAGCAGGGCAGGCTCGCCACGATGCGCACGCGATGATCCGCCAGAAACTCCGGGAGGTCCTGCATCCCCGGCTCGGACAGGATGGTCAAGTTGCAGCGATCGATGACCTGTCGGTCCAGGCGCCGTGCCTCCGCCACCAAGTACCGGAAGCTCGGGTTCAGCTCCGGCGCCCCGCCAGTGATGTCGACGGTAGCGAGCGCCCGATTGTCCCGCAGGATTTCGACCAAGCGCTCGGCCGTGGCGCGGCTCATGCTTTCCGTTCGCTTCGGTCCGGCTTCCACGTGGCAGTGGTGGCAGGCCTGGTTGCAGCGCTTGCCGACGTTGATCTGAAGCGTGCTCGCGCGCGCCCGCGTCAGCCGGAGACCGACCTTTTGCGTGAGGACGTCATCGAAGCGTTGCAGCATGACCATGTCGGGGCTCCTGTGGGCGTGACGCCGTCCAAGGACACGAACGGCCGAGAACGTGCCACAGCGGCGGGCGCGCCGCCTCCCCGTCTGCCCCAAAGCGGCGTGAGGTCAGTTTGGCCACTTTCCCTTCGCACGCCAGCCGCCCGCCGACGAAGCCAGGGTCGCGCGCCAGCGGGCGGCGCTCGGATCCGGGGGCGACGGAGCGGCCAGCGCTCCGCCGCCGGGAGGGGGCGTCAGCCGGCGGCGCTGACCGCGCCCTCCGGCTCGACGCCCGCGAGCGCCGTCGCCGAGCTCTCGAGGGCCACGGCGGCCGCCTGGACGGTGGCGGCGATCCTCACCGCGTCGTGCACGTGGTCTTCGGTCAACCCGCCCTCCAACACCGCGCGTTCGTGGGCCTGAACGCAGGTCTCGCAGCCGTTGACCGCGCTGACGGCCAGCGAAAACAGCTCGAAGTCGATGCGGTTGGTGGCCGGCTTCACCAGCCGGTTCATCCGCAGGCGCGCCGGTTTGCTCGAGTAGCCGGCCTTTCCGACCATGTGCCGAAACCGATAGTAGACGTTGTTCATCGCCATCAGCGCGGCGGCCGCCAGCCCGTCCTCGACCACCGCCGGTCCTGCTTGCTCGAGCGCGTCGGCCACGACGGCCGATCGCAGGTCGGCGTTGCGGGACGCGGCGGCGCACGCCACCGCGATCCCCCAACGCTGCGCCGGGCTGAGGGTGCCGGCCTGCAGCACCGCTTGCAGGTTGAGCTTGATGTCCTTGGCCAGGTCCGGAAGGCGCTGGCGCAAGGCTTCGAGCTGGCTCACGCCACCTCCAGCGTCGGCTCGCCCTTCTTCCAGTTGCAGGGGCAGAGCTCGTCCGTCTGCAGCGCGTCGAGCACCCGCAGGACCTCCTCGACGTTGCGGCCGACCGAAAGATCGTTGGCGCTCACGTGGCGCACGATCCCGTGCGGATCCACGATGTACGTCACCCGCAACGGCACGCCGTCTTCCTTGTGCAGGATGCCGAGCGCGCTGGACAGCTCGCGCTTGGTGTCGGCGAGCATCGGGTAGGGCAGCTCCTTCAGATCGGGGTGCTGCTTGCGCCAGGCCAGGTGCACCCAGTGCGTGTCCGTGCTCGCGCCGAGCAGCTGCGCGTCCCTGTCGGCAAACTCCTGATTTTTCCGGCCGAACTCGGCGATTTCGGTGGGACAGATGAAGGTGAAGTCCATCGGCCAGAAGAAGACGACCTTCCACTTGCCGGGATAGCTGTCCTGAGTGATATCGACGAACTCTTTGCCCTGCTCGAGGCTGACGGCGGCTTTCAGCTGAAACTCGGGAAACTTGTCACCAATGGTCAACATCTTCGTTCTTTTCTCCTCGGGGCGGAGGGGTTCTTGCCCGCCCGTGACCGCCAGATTGGGCCATCCGAGCTGATTCTTCCAATACATGATTGTTAACGATGTGATAGAGTGACGCTATCATGAGCCTGGCCCCCCACCCGTTCTCGTTGCGGCAGCTGCAGTACGCGGTGGCGGTCGCGGATTTCCTCAGCTTCCGCAAGGCGGCCGAGCAGTGCCGCGTCTCTCAACCCTCGCTCAGCGCGCAGCTCGCGGCGCTCGAACAGGTCCTGGGGACGCCGTTGTTCGAGCGCGACCGGCGCCGCGTGCTGCTGACCGCGGCGGGCGCGGAGCTCGTGGAACGCGCCCGGCGGGTGCTGATGGTCGCCGACGACGTCCTGGAGGCGGCGCAGCGGCTGCGCGACCCGCTGGCGGGCACCCTGCGCTTGGGAGTGATCCCCACCGTCTCCCCGTACCTCTTGCCGAGCGCGGCGCCGGCGTTGCGGGCTGCCTATCCGCGCCTCACCCTGGTGTGGACGGAGGAGAAGACGGGGGTGTTGGTCGAGCAGCTCGAACGCGGGCAGATCGACGGGGCCATCCTGGCGCTCGAAGCCGAGATCGGCGACGTCGAAGCCGAGGTCATCGCGCGCGACCCGTTCGTGCTCGCCACCCCGCCGGGACATCCCCTCGCAAAGAGCGAGGCGCCCGCGACCCAGGCGGATCTCAAGCGCACGGATGTCCTGTTGCTCGACGAAGGGCACTGTCTGCGCGAGCAAGCGCTGGCGGTTTGCTCGCGCGCGCGGGCGAGCGAGCTCGAGTTTCGAGCCACGAGCTTGCCGACGCTGGTTCAGATGGTGGCGGCCGGGGCCGGCGTCACCTTGCTGCCCGAGCTCTCGGTCCCGGTCGAGACGCCCCGCTCGAACCTCTGCCTGCGCCCCTTCGCCGCGCCCGCGCCCGGGCGAACGCTGGCCTTGATCTGGCGCAAGCGATCCCCGCTGGGTCCGACCTTGCGGGAGCTCGCTCAGACGGTCCGCGAGGTGTACCCGACCGGGGGCTCCGCCCCGCCGAGGTCCGACCGGCCCCGCAAGAAGACCGCGGGGCGCGCGCGGGCCAAAAGCGCCGCTTCGTGAGCGGGCGGAGGGCGCCGCTGGCCGTGCGTCACCCCGGCTCTTCGTGACGCAGGATGGTGCGCCCTTCGGGCGAGTCGGCGTCCCACTCCTCCCCTGCCCGCTCATCGCGGTGCGCCCCGGCATGGCCCAGAGGACGCTCGCAGCAAAGCTCGACCCGGCGGCGCGCCACGTTCGTGGCCGTGCCTTCGACGCTTTGGGTGATCACGAGCATTGCGCGGCGCTTACACGGATCCATCCCGCGTAGCTTGCCCGAGGCGGCGCGGCGGCTCAAGCTGGCCCATCGCGAGCAGCGCCGCCGCCCGGGAAGGCCGGCGAACGCTCGACGGTTGACGATCCCGGCGGCTGGCAGCAACCGAGCCGGGCCGCCCTCCGTACATGACCATGAGCGATGGGTGATTGGATGCAAAGCTCGCGGTGGCTCACCTGTGCTGCCCTTATCCTGCTCTGCGGCTGCGATCGCGACGAGGCGCGCCCCCCGGCGAGCGGGCCGCCCGCCGGGCAGGCGTCATC
>JAEZYZ010000184.1 GCA_023418705.1 Pseudomonadota bacterium
CGCCGCGGCCGCGGGGCTGGCGCGCGCGAACGGTGTGGTGCTGGTGATCGAGGTGGTGCCGAGGCGCCTCTTGGCCAGCGCCGAAGTGGTGGGTGGCGTCGGCGAACCGGAGGAGATCCTTCGCGCCGCCGACGTGCGCTCCGGTTCGGAGGTCACCGAGGTGGAGCTCGAGCGCATCCGGGCAGCGGTGGCGGCCCACCACCGCCAACGCGGCTACCCCTCCGCCGACGCGCGCGTGGCGGTCGCGAACACCAGCGATCCGGATCAGGTCGCGCTCTCGATCGAGGTGCGTCCGGGACCGCCGCTGGTGATCGGGCGGCGGCTGTTCGTGGTCGCGCCCACCCCCGACAGCCCGGGGATCCGGGAGCTGCTCGATACCTACACCGTCGAGACCGGCGATCGCGCCGACGAGGAGCGGTTGAGTGACGCCGATCGCTCGCTCGAGGCGCTGCTGGTGACGCGCGGCTGGCACCGCGCCAAGGTCAGCCATCGGCTCGAGACGACCGGCGCCAGCGCGCTGCTGCGGGTGCGGGTCGACGCCGGGCCCCTCATCCGTATCGTGTTCGAAGGCAACCGACACTTCGACGAAGCGGTGCTCGAGGACAGCTTCGAGCTCGAAGAGACCAGCGACCGCAGCCCCGCGGCCTTGGCGCAGCGACTGCGCGGCTTCTACGTCGAGCACGGGTTTTTGGACGTCGAGACGAGGGTCGAAGAACGGGGAGCCCCGGACGCTGCCGTCCACGATCTGGTGTTCTCGATCCGAGAGCATCGGCCGGTGCAGGTCGTCGCGCGCGAATACCCTTGCCTGAGCGGCGCCCGCAGCGCAGCGGACGTCGGCAGCGAGATCGATAGCTTCTTGTCGGAGGAGCTGCCGGGCGGCGAGCTATTGTCCAGCGTCGACGCGGGGACGGTCGACGCGACCTTTGCCCCGCGCAACGCCACCGGCGCGCGGCCGACACCGCACCGCCCGAATCCTTGGAAGACCTACGCCCCGGACGTCTACGAGCGCGCCCTCAAACACGTGCAGGATCTCTACCGCTCCGAAGGCTACCTGTCGGCCAGCGTCGGTCCCGTTCAGGTGCTCCGGCGTGCCTGCCACAAGCTCTCACCCCCCGGCGGTTGCCTTCCCGTTGGCCCGCGGCGTCGGCCCGCCACCGTCTGCAGCTACGACGAGGTTGGGCTGCCGCTCGAAGAGCCCCCGCCCGATCCCCTGCTGGCTTGCGTCCCCGACCCGGCCAGGGGCCTGTTCTGCGAACCCGAGGTGGTGCTGCACATCCCGATCAAGCTCGGACCGCGGACGCAGCTGTATGACGTCGCCTTCGACGGCAACCAGCAGCTCTTGGAGAGCGACCTCAGGGACGCCGCGGACCTCACGCTGGGCGATCCCGTCTCGCAGCTCGAGCTCGAGCGGGCCACCCGCCGGCTGCTCGACGCCTACGCGGAAGAGGGGTTTGCCTTCGCGGAGGCCGAGCCGCTGCTCGAGTTTTCTCCCGATCGTACCCGGGCCCGTGTGCGCTTCGTGATCAGCGAACGCGCGCAGGTGCACGTCGGGAACATCATCATCCAGGGGGCGCGGCTGACGAGCGAAGCGCTGATCCGGAGGCGTGTGGCGTTGACGCCCGGGGGCATCTATCGCCGCAGCGACGTGCGCACGACGGAGGAGCGCCTGGCCACGCTCGGGGTCTTCTCTTCCATCACCGTCGGCCTCGAGGATCCGTACGTGCCGTCGCGGCGCAAGAACGTGACGATCACCGTGGTCGAACGCCGGCCGCAGTACGTCGATGTCCGGCCAGGGGTCAGCACGGGGGAAGGGTTGCGCATCACGTTCGAGTACGGGAACCGAAACTTCGCCGGCGAGGCGATCCAGCTCACCCTGCGCGCCCAGCTCGGCTACCTGCCCCTCGCCTTCATTTTGGACGAAGACGTGCGGCGGAAGTACGAAGACCTGTCGCCGGGCGAGCGCCTCGAGCGCCGCAACTCGGCGAGCCTCGAGTTTCCCGAGATCGGGCTCGGTCCGATGTTTCGACTGAACGTCGAGGCCATCGACGTGCGCGACAACGCCCGCGACTTCGGCCTCACCAAGGATGCCGGGATCGTCACCTTGATCTTCCGCCCCGAGCGACGTTTTTCGCTGCAGCTCGGCGCCTCGTTGGAGCTCAACGATGCGCAGATCTTCGGCAGCCAGGCGCTGCGCGACTACATCAGCGAAAACATCGACACCAACCCGGGGCTCGCCAACCTGTTTCGCGTGCCGGAGGGCACATCCCTCGCGATCGCCCAGCGGCTCGGGGCGACCTGGGATCGACGCGACAACCCGCTCGGCGCGACCAGCGGCACGCTGGTATCGGCCAGCGCCGAGCACGTGCGCGCCATCCCGGTCGGCGAGACCGCGGACGCCGAGGGCGATCCGACCGACCCATTTCGGGCAACCACCAGCGATTTCATGCGCTACACCGCGCGTGTCGCGGGCTACGTGCGCTTGAACGAGCGGGGATTGGCGCTGGCCGTGAGCCTACGCGGCGGCGTCAATCAGCAGCTCATCCCCGGCTCGCGCACCTACCCGGATCGCCTGTTCTTCTTGGGCGGCATGGACTCGATCCGAGGCTTTTTGCAGGACTCGCTCGTGCCCGAGGACATCGCCCAGGAGCTGCTGCATCCGCAGGACCTGTCCGCGCCGCTCAACCTGCGCCAGGTGGTGATCCGCGGCGGCGACGCGTTCATCAACCCGCGAGCCGAGCTCAGGATCCCGCTGACCACGAGCGTCGCGACGGCCTTGTTCGTGGACGCCGGCAACTTGTGGACCGAGCCAAAGGAGGTCAGGCCCTGGAAATTGCGCTATTCTGTCGGCACTGGGCTCCGGATGGGCACGCCGATCGGGCCTCTGGTTTTCGACTACGGCTTCAACGTCCAGCGCATTCTCGACGAGCTGGGCGCCAGCAGCGGCCGACAGCGCTTCTGGGAGACCCTCGGCGCCTTCCATTTCAGCATCGGCCTCTTCTGAAAGATGTCGCAGCGTCCGGCCGCCATTGCCGGTACCCCTCGCTCGCGCGCTCGGGTCGACGATTCCTGGGCGCGCCGGGTTTGCTCTCGCGCCAGCTTGCTCTAAACACTAGCCGGTCGTTCCTCGGCGCCGCTTCGCGATCATCCAGTGAGTACCGCTTCAGACAGGGCCCCCGGCGGCCAGCAGGCCTTCCCCGTCGGGCTGTGGGCTCAATTTCGCCGCCACCTGCCGCGCTATGGCGCCGGTTTGTTGCTCCTCGGGGCCTACCAATACTCGCAGTATTGGTTCGACACGCGGCTGATGCGCGCCATCAACGCGGCCACCGGCGGTGACTACGACCTGGCGCTCCACATCGGCAGCCTGCTGGTGGGCGTGGCCATCCTGGCGTTCGGCATCCGGGTGCTGTCGCGGATGGCGATCTTCAACGCCGGACGGATCGCGGAGTACGAGCTCCGGAGCGCCTTGCTCTCCCAACTTCAGCGGCTCGGCCCCTCGTTCTACCGGCGGATGAGCACCGGCGACATCATGAGCCGGATCACCAACGACCTGGTGCAGGTGCGGCTCCTGCTCGGGTTTGGCGTGCTCAACTCCATCAACACGCTGTTCGCCTTGATCAGCGCCTTCTCGGTGACCCTCGCGATCTCGGTGCCGCTCACCCTGGCTTCGCTCAGCATCCTCCCGCCTTTGTTGCTGGTGACGCGCAGCTTCTCCAAGCGGTTTTACACCACGACGCGGGACAACCAGCAGGCGCTCGGCCAGCTGAGCGATCGGGTCCAGTCGAGCATCGCCGGCATCCGGGTCGTCAAGGCGTTCGCGCTGGAAGACAGCGAGCTCGAGCGCTTCGAGAAGAGCAACCAGGCGTACCTCGAGCGCAGCTTGGAGCTGGCCAGGCTGCGCGGCTCGCTTGGCCCCATCATGCAGGTCATCAGCGCCGGCGGGATCTTGATCGTCTTCTGGTATGGGGGGCACCTCATGCTCAGCGGCCAGCTGAGCACCGGCGGCTTTCTGGCTTTTTTCCGGGCGCTGTCGCGCTTGACCTGGCCGCTGATGGCCATGGGCTTCTTGCTCGGGCTCTTGCAGCGCGGCCGCGCGTCGTACTCGCGTCTGGCCGAGATCTTCGACGCCGAGCCTGAGGTGAAGAGCGGCGATCTGCGCCTGGAGCGCCCGCTCGTCGGGGCGCTCTCGGTGCGGCAGCTCTCGTTCACCCACGGCGAGCGTCGCGTGCTCGACGACGTCAGCTTCGAGCTCCCGCAAGGGGGCTCGCTGGCCGTCGTCGGCCGCACCGGCAGCGGCAAGTCGACGCTCGCCCGGCTGTTGCCGCGCCTGGTCGAGGTGCCGCCCGGCAGCATCTTCCTCGACGGCCACGACATTCGCGATCTGCCCCTGGACGCGCTGCGCAGCACCATCGGCTACGCGCAGCAGACGCCGTTTTTGTTCTCCACCACGGCGGCACGCAACATCGCGTTTCCGCTGGACGAGCCGGACAGTGCCGAGGCCGACCGCGCGATCGTGGTGGCCGCGCAAGAAGCCAGCATCGACGAGGAGGTGCGCCTGTTGCCCGACGGCTACGACACCGTGGTGGGCGAGCGCGGGGTGCAGCTGTCGGGCGGTCAGAAGCAGCGCATCGCCCTGGCGCGAGCCTTCATCGCCGAACCGAAGATCCTGGTGTTGGACGATCCGCTGAGCGCCGTCGACGCCCGCACGGAACAGGCGATTTTGCAGGCCATCGACCGGCAGAAGGAGCGCCGCGGCCTGATCCTCATCACACACCGCGTCGCGGCGGCCGCCCGCTGCGACGCGATCATCGTGCTCGATCAGGGCCGGGTGGTGGAGCGCGGCACGCACGCCGAGCTCTGTGCGGGCGACGGCATCTACGCTCAGTTCGCCGAAGAGCAGCGGATCGAGAGCGAGCTCGAGCGCCTCGGCCGCGCCGCTTCCGAGGAGCCGGCAGCGTGACGCCGCCGTCCAACGCTGCCCAGGGCGCGGTCGCTCGGCCCGCGCGCCGCCGGCGCACGGAGGAGGTGCTGCGCGCCTTCCATGAAGAGGCGGAGCCGTTGCGCACGCACGACATCGGCCTGCTGGTGAAGCTCTGGGCCTTCCTGCGGCCCTATCGCCGGCTGTTGCTAGGCACGCTCTTGGTCATCCTGTTGACCTCGGCTGCCGCGCTGGCGCGCCCGCTCATCATGTTGCGGGCGATCGACGAGGGCGTGCTGCAGGGGGACGCCGACGTGCTCACGTGGGGCGGTATCGTCTTGGTCGCCGTGGTCGCGCTCGAGCAGCTCTTGACCTTCGTGCAGATCTACGCGACGCAGGTGGTGGGCGCCCGCGCGATGGCCGATCTGCGGCGCGCCACCTTTCGGTTTCTGCACGGTCTCAGGCTCGGCTACTTCGATCGACAACCCATTGGTCGCCTCGTGACGCGGGTGACCAACGACATCGACTCAATCCAGGAGCTCTTCGCCTCTGGAGCGCTGAACGCTGCGGGCGACCTGCTCAAGCTGGTCGGCATCGTGGTCTTGATGCTGGCGCTCGACTACAAGCTGGCGCTGATCGGGTTCGCGGCCGCGCCGCCCGCGGCGCTGCTCGTCGTCGCGGTGCGGCGCCGCATGCGCCATGTGTTTCGGGAGATCCGCAGCAAGACCGCCCGCATGAACGCCACCATGAACGAGCAGGTCTCCGGCATGGACGTCGTGCAGGCCTACGGGCGGCAGGCGGTCGTCCAGCGAGAGTTCGAGGTCATCAACGCCGCCTACCGCGACGCCAACCTGCGCAGCATCAAGTACGAGGCTGTTCAGGACGCCGCCATCGAGACCATCGCGGCCATCTGCCTGGCGTCCATCGTCATGTCGCTCGGCTACCGGCCGGTCAGCTTCGGGACCCTGGTGGCCTTCAACGCCTACCTGATCCAGTTCTTCGAGCCGATCAGCATGCTGGCGCAGCGCTACACCTTGCTGCAGACGGCGCTGTCCGGCGCCGAGCGCGTGTTCGGGCTCCTGGAGGTGCGGGAGCCGGACGCGGCGGCGCAGCCGGCCGCCCCCAAGGCGGACGACGGCTCTGCCTTCGCGCTCGAACAGGTGAACTTCAGCTACAAGGCCGGGACGCGGGTGCTGCACGACCTGACGCTGCGCGCGAGGCCCGGCGAAAAGATCGCGTTGGTGGGGCCCACCGGATCGGGCAAGAGCACCATCGCGGGCCTTCTGCTCAGGCTCTACGACGTGGAGTCCGGCGTCGTGCGCGTCGGCGGCGACGACGTCGTCGGTCTCGATCGCCGCGAGCTCCGGCAGCGCTTCGCGGTGGTGCCGCAGGACGTGTTTCTCTTTCCCGGCAGCGTCGCTTCGAACATCGCGGCCGGGCGCGAGGTCGATCCAGAGCGCGTGCGGCAGGTGCTCGAGCGGGTGGGGGCGCTCGACCTGTTCGAGAGCCGTCCTGGAGGGATCGAGGCTCCGGTCGAAGAGCACGGCGCGAACTTCTCCGCCGGAGAGCGCCAGCTCATCGCGTTTGCCAGAGCGCTCTACCGAGACGCAGATATCCTGATCTTGGACGAGGCCACCGCCAGCGTCGACAGCGCGACCGAGGCGCGCCTGCAGCACGCGCTGCAAGAGATCATGCGGGGGCGCACCGCGCTGGTGATCGCCCACCGCCTGAGCACCATCCGCGCTGCGGACCGCATCGTCGCGCTCCGGCAGGGCCGCGTCATCGAGCAGGGCACGCACGACGAGCTGATCGCTGCAGGTGGCCTGTACGCCCGCCTGCACGCGCTTCAGTTCGCCCGCGGGGGGACGCCGCCGGTCGGGTCCGACGCCGGGGTCGCCGGATCGACCGCTTCGATGCGCATGAGCAGGTAAAATTCGGCGCAGGTGTCGTTGCGCACCTGCACGTACTCCGCGGTGATCTCTTCGACCACCAGCTCATTGCCGGAAGCGGGCGCGGCGTTGCCTTCGCCGCCGGTAGGCCGTGGGTCGAAGGAGAGGTAAGCGAGCGGGGTGACGTTCTCCGTGCCCAGACCGTGCATGAATTTGTACACCCGCTCCGACGGGAAATGCAGCCAAGCGTCGTTCCACGGCGTGCTCGCGTACACGTTGCCGGTCACCTGACCGCCGCTGTAGACGATCGCCTCTTGACTCCCTTCGGCGCAGCTCGTCTTGCACGCCGGCAGGGCCGTCAGCGTGCCCGGGCCGATCACGAACAGCCACGCCAGCAGCGTGATGGCAGCGGTGTTCCGCGTCGGGCGCATGGCGCAGGTATATAGCCAGTTTTCCCCGGGCGGTCAGCGCCAAACCGCGCCCGGCGCTCGACGAACGCTCACCCCATCACTCGAGCCAACCCATGAACACGATGCGTTCGGCCAGGGCTTCGATCACGTCCTCGACCCTCGCGACCTCTCGGGCGCGGAAGGGGCGCCACTGCCGGCCGAGCTCGAGCATGGCGACCAGCCGCCCGTGCAAGGACAGCGGCACCATGGCCACGCCGCAGACGAACGGCACGCAGCGCCCGATGCGGCCCGCGATGTGGCGGCCGGCGTCGCCCAGGTGGGGCCCCTCGATCAACGTGTAGCCCGAGCGCGCCGCGGACAGGGCGGGATCGCCGTTCGAGAGCCGCTCCCCAAGCAAGAGCTCGCTGCCGCTGCCCTGCGCGGCGGTGGTCACGATCGCGTCGATCTCCGGCCACACCTGGTGCAGGAGGCCCACCGGAGCCGCCGCCGCGGTCACTGCCGTCGACAACGTCAGGAGCAGGGCGTCTTCGAGCCGTTCGGCCGAGCTCAACACGCCCACCGGGTCGACGGCGACCGGTCGCAGGGAAGCCCGGACCACCGTGTCCGGGGTGCTCGTCCGCTGCACGAGCTCGGACGTGGGCGGCGGGGGCGGCGGCTCGCTGAGCGCCCCGGCCGTGCGCTGCTCGACGCCTCTGCTGCGCGACGACAGCTCCTCGATCGCGCGTTGTCGGTTCGCGCTGCTGAGCGCCTCCAGCTCCTCGAGCCGGCGCCAAACCTTCCAGTTCTGGTGTCGGACGAGCGCCCCCGGCGGCAGCTGCCCCGTGGCGGCGTCTTGGATCAGCCGATCGAAGGACACGGGCCCCAGCGCCACCACGCCATTGGTCACGTACCAGCGATCCAGCGATCCACGAGGGTCCACGATCGTCTCGCTAGGCTGCGCCATGTGTTCAGGTCTCACACTGTGCCCGATGAAGAGATACATGCACGCACAGGGTGCGATAATTGTCTTCATTGTCGCCCCAGTGTCAAGTTGATTTCGCGGCCGCCTGACGTTTGCAACCCGGTCTTCCCGCCCAGCGGCGCCGATCGCTCGAGCCGGTCTCGACGGAGCGTTCTTCCTGAAGTAAGGAAATTTCCGTTGCGGATACAGGCTCCCAGCCGAGCCGGGCGCGCTCGGCTGGTGTAGGTTTCCCCCCATGGCCTTCGGCAAGGTTTGGCTGGTTGGTGCGGGGCCGGGTGATCCGGAGCTCATCACCGTTCGGGGCCAAAAGCTGCTGTCCCAAGCCGAGGTGGTGCTGCACGACGCCTTGTCTCACCCCGCCCTGCTCGAGCATTGCCGCGCGGCGGAGATCCTCGACGTCGGCAAACGTTTCGGGCGACAGAGCCCCGATCAAACGTTCATCAACCGGCTGCTCATCGAGCATGCCCGGCGCGGCAAGCGGGTGGTTCGCCTGAAGGGTGGCGACCCCTTGATGTTCGCTCGCGGATCGGAGGAAGCGCTGGCGCTCGCCGAGGCCGGCGTGCCCTTTGAAATCGTCCCGGGCATCTCCTCGCCCGTGGCCGCCAGCGCGTACGCGGGTATTTCGCTGACGCACCGCGCGCTGAGCTCGAGCGTGACGTTCATTACCGGCAGCGACCGCGCTGGCAAGCAGTGGTCGCCGGAGGCTTGGAAGAAGCTCGCTACGGCGACGGACACCGTCTGTGTTCTGATGGGCATGCGCCGGATCGTCGAGATCACGCAGGCGTTGCTCGACGGCGGCCGCGAAGCCTCGACCCCGGCAGCGGTGATCCAGTGGGGTGCGCGGCCCGAGCAGCGGGTGGTGACCGGAACGCTGCAAGACATCGCCGCCAAGAGCCGCGCAGCGGGGCTGAGCAATCCCGCGATCATCGTCGTGGGTCCGGTGGCAGGCCTGCGGCAGGAGCTTCGTTGGTACGACGCGCTCCCGCTGTTCGGCAAGCGCGTGCTCGTCCCGCGCCCCCCGCACCAGGCTGGCGGCACCGCGGTTCAGATCCGCGAGCGAGCGGCCGAGCCCGTCCTCTTCCCGGTGATCGACATCCATCCGCCTCCGGACCGGGCGCCGCTCGACGCCGCCATCGCGCGCCTGGGGGACTATGACTGGGTGCTGTTCACCAGCGCCAACGGCGTGGAGCGCTTCTTCGAAGCCTTGGCCAGCGCGGGCCGCGATGCTCGGGCGCTCGCTCAAGCATCGATCGCGGTGATCGGCCCCAAGACGGCCGAGGCGCTGCGCGCCCGCGGCCTCACCGCCGACCTGATGGCGGAGGAGTTCGTCGGGGAGAGCCTGGCCGAGCGCGTGATCGCCGCCGGGGCTCGGCGCGTACTGCTGGCGCGGGCGCTGGTCGCTCGCGACGCGCTGCCGGAGATGCTTCGCCAGGCAGGCGTCGACGTCGACGTCGTGGCCGTCTACGAAACCCGCGCGGCGTCCGCCGAGCGCGCCGCCGAGCTCGTGCAGCTGCTGGAAGACGGCGGCGTCGACGTCGCCCTCTTCACCTCGAGCTCGACGGTGACCCACCTGCTGGACCTGCTCGGCGAACGCGGAGCGGGGCGGTTGTCGAACGTGACCGTGGCGAGCATCGGGCCGGTGACATCGCGCACGCTGCGCGCGGCGGGGGTTCGGGTGGACGTGGAGGCGGAGCAATACACCGTCGCGGGGGTCCTCGACGCGCTCGAGCGGCATTTCTCCGCGTCCGCGTCCGCTCGATGAGCCCGCCGCTCGAGCCGACCGAGACGGGCGCCACCGCGCTGGGCCGCTACGTCGGCGTCTTCCGCTACACGGCGCGCGGGTTCGCGCTGGTCTGGAGCACCCACCGGGGGCTGACGCTGCTGCTCGGCACGTTGAGCGTCGCCGCCGGCCTGCTGCCAGCGGCGGTCGCCTACGTCGGCAAGCTGATCGTCGACGCGGTGCTGCGCGCCATCGAGAGCCAGCGGCAAGAGGATCTCCGAACCGCGCTCCTCCTGGTGGCGGCCGAGCTCGGTCTGGTGGCGCTCTTGGCGGCAGCGCAGCGCGGCATCGACGTCGGCCAGAACCTGCTCCGGGTCCTGCTCGGGCAGCGCGTCAACGAGCTGATCTTGAACAAGGCGCTCTCACTGCCGTTGTCCGATTTCGAGGACAGCGAGTTTTACGATCGCATGACGCGCGCTCGGCGGGAGGCCTCCACGAGGCCACTCTCGCTGGTGAAGCGCGCCTTCGGCCTGCTGCAGAACGCGGTGAGCCTGTCGGCGTACGCGGGCCTCATCCTGGTGTTCTCTCCCCTGGCGCTGCTGGTGCTGGCGGCGGCGGCGCTGCCGGCGTTCTGGGTCGAGACGCGGTTCTCGGACGACGCCTTTCGCCTCTTCCGCTGGCGGGCGCCCGAATCCCGCAAGCAGATGTACCTCGAGACCGTGCTGGCGCGTGAGGACCACGCCAAGGAGGTGAAGCTGTTCGGGCTCGGGCCGCTCTTGCTCGACCGCCACCGCGCCATTTTCGAGAAGTTGTACGCCGAGGATCGAGCTCTGACGCTGCGGCGAAGCGCCTGGGGCTTCTTGCTCGGGCTCGTGAGCATGGCGGCGCTGTACGGCGCCTATGCCTGGATCGCGCTATCGGCGGTCGCCGGCAACATCACGGTGGGCGGGATGACGATGTACCTGCTCGTCTTCAAGCAGGGACAGTCGGCCTTGTCCGCGATCTTGAGCGCGATCGGGGGGATGTACGAAGACAACCTGTATCTATCGAATCTGTACGAGTTTCTCGAGCACCCCACCGCCGAGTCGGCGGGCACCGCCGAGCGCGGTCCGGCGCCGGGGCGGGGCCTCGAGCTCGTCCACGTGAGCTTCCGCTATCCGGGGACCGAGCGGCTTGCCATCGACGACTTGAGCTTGCACCTCCGGCCGGGGGAGAAGCTCGCGCTCGTGGGGGACAACGGCGCGGGCAAGACCACCTTGATCAAGCTCATCGCTGGCTTGTATCGGCCGGATCAGGGCAGCGTGCTGCTCGACGGGCTGGCGCTCGGCGAGTGGGATCCTGCCGTGCTCCGGCGGCGCATCGGCGTCATCTTTCAAGATTTCGTGCGCTACCAGCTCCTGTTCGGCGAAAACATCGGCGCGGGCGACGTGTCCGGCTTCGACGACGAAGGGCGCTGGGAGACGGCGGCGCGCCTCGGGATGGCGGATGCGCTGGTCCCGTCGCTGCCCGATGGGTACCGAACGCAGCTCGGGCGGTGGTTCCGAGGCGGGACGGAGCTGTCGGGCGGTCAGTGGCAAAAGGTCGCGCTCGCCCGAGCGTTCATGCGCAAGGACGCCGACATCCTGGTGCTCGACGAGCCGACGAGCGCCATGGATGCCGAAGCCGAAGCCATGATCTTCCAGCGCTTCAAGGACCTCACCGCGGACAAGATGGCCATCTTGATCTCGCACCGCTTCTCAACGGTGCGCATGGCCGACCGCATCGTCGTGCTCGAGCGCGGGCGCATCATCGAGGACGGCACGCACGAGGAGCTGCTCGCGCGGGGCGGGCGCTACGCGCGCCTGTTCGAGCTTCAGGCCGAGGGCTACCGCTGACGCGCTCGCGCCGCTCGACGCCGGTTTCGCGAACGGCCGCGCGCCGGCGGCTCAGCGCAGCGTGACGTTGCGGCGCACGCTGAAGGCAGGGCCGTCGAACGGTGGGACCAAAATCGCGCGGCCTTGATCGAGGATGCAGCGCCCGACGGGCGCGCTCTGCAGCGGCTCGCCGACGAGCGTGGCCTGGCTGACGCGGCCTGTCGGCTCGATCGTCAGCGTGAGCTCGGCGCTGCCCACGGCGTGGCCGCCCGGGTGGCAGCGTTCGGCGCGGCGCACGGCATCGTCCACGCGGCGGGTGACGGTGGCCGCGTCGACGTACGCTGGCAAGGCCGCGGCGCCGTCCGTGGCCGCGCTGGTG
>JAEZYZ010000220.1 GCA_023418705.1 Pseudomonadota bacterium
GAGCGGGGGCGGGGCGGCCCCGCGCAAGGCCGCCGACGCCGGGCCCGCGTCGCCGCGGCGGGTGGAGGTCGCCGTTCTGGCGGGCGGTTGCTTCTGGGGCATGGAGGAGATCCTTCGCCAGGTCCCGGGTGTCGTCCGGACGGAGGTCGGATATGCCGGCGACGCGGCGGACCTCGCCAACTACGAAACGGTGTCGAGCGGCCGCACGAGGCACGCCGAGGCGGTGCGGGTCGAGTTCGACCCGAGCCGCCTCAGCTACGCCGAGCTGCTCGAGAGCTGGTTTTTTCGCATGCACGACCCGACCACACCCAATCGCCAGGGCAACGACGTTGGACCGCAGTATCGCTCGGCCATCTTCGTGCAATCGGACGCGCAGCGCGCGGTCGCCGAGCAAGTGTTGAAGCGGGTCGCCGCCAGCGGCCGCTGGAGCGCGCCGATCGTGACCACCATCGAACGCGCGCCGTCGTTCACCGCAGCCGAAGACGACCACCAGGATTATTTGCAGAAGAACCCCAACGGCTACACCTGCCACTACCTCCGGGATTGAGCCCGGCAGCGCCGCCGGCTCGGGTGGCACGCCCATGGTACGAACCCGCCCCATGCGCTCGGCAGCGAGCCCGGACGCTCTCTCGCACTTTCATCCGGTGGTCCAGGGCTGGTTCCGGTCGCGGTTCCCTGCGCCCACGGCCGCCCAGCGGCGGGCCTGGCCGGCGGTGGCCTCCGGCGGCTCGGCGCTGCTGTTGGCGCCGACGGGCTCCGGCAAGACGCTGTCCGCCTTCCTGTTCGCGCTCGATCGCTTGATGTTCGCGCCGCCGCCGGCGCCGCTCGAGGCCTTGCGCGTGCTCTACGTCTCGCCGCTCAAGGCGCTCGGCGTCTACATCGAGCGCAACCTGCAAGAGCCGCTCTCCGGCTTCGCCGGGGCGGGGGCGCGGAGCGGCGTCCCGCATCGCATCCCAAGCGTCGCCATCCGCTCGGGCGACACACCGGCGAACGAGCGCCGCCGCCTGCTGCGCCATCCCCCCGAGGTGCTCATCACCACCCCGGAGTCGCTCTACCTGCTGCTGACCTCCAGCGCGCGGCGCAGCTTGGCGACCGTCCAGACCGTGATCATCGACGAGATCCACGCGCTCGGAGCGACCAAGCGGGGGGCGCACCTGTTCGTCTCGCTCGAACGGCTCGAGGCGCTGCGCCGGCAGGCCGCCACGGCGGATCGCGCGGTGCCGCCGCTGCAGCGGATCGGCCTGTCGGCGACGCAGCGGCCGCTGCAGGGCATGGCAGAGCTGCTCGGCGGCGGGGAGCTCGGCTCGGAGGGCACCTGGACCCCGCGACCCGTTCGGATCCTCGACGCCTCCGAGCCGCGACCGCTCGAGATCCGCGTCGAGGTGCCCGTCGCGGACATGAGCGCGCCCGACCCCCAGGTCTCGGAGGGCCCGGCCCCGGCCTCGATCTGGCCGAGCATCCACCGCCGCATCCTGGAGCTGGTCCGAAAGCACCGCACCACGTTGATCTTCGTCAACAGCCGGCGCCTCGCCGAGCGTCTGGCCCAGGCGCTCAACGACCTGGCGGGCAGCGAGGTGGCCTCCGCGCACCACGGTTCGCTGGCGCGCGAGCGCCGCGAGCAGCTCGAGCAGCAGCTCAAAGCCGGCAGCCTGCCGGCGCTGGTCGCGACCAGCTCGCTCGAGCTCGGGATCGACATGGGCGCGATCGAGCTGGTGGTGCAGGTCGAAGCGCCCACGTCCCTCGCCTCGGCCTTGCAACGCATCGGACGCTCGGGACACCAGGTGGGCGGGCTGCGGCGCGGCGTGATCCTGCCCAAACACCGGGGAGAGCTCTTACCGTGCGCCGCGGCCGTCCCCAAGCTACGCGAGGGTTGGGTGGAAGCCACCCGGTTTCCGCAGAACCCGCTCGACGTGGCGGCCCAGCAGATCGTCGCGGAGGTGGCCATGGGGGAGTGCGCCGCGGGCGACCTGTTCGACCTGCTGCGCCGCGCGGCGCCGTTCCGGAGCCTGCCGCGCGAGAGCTTCGACGGTCTGCTCGACCTGTTGAGCGGCCGCTACCCGTCGGACGAGTTCTCGGGGCTCAAGCCGCGCATCACCTGGGATCGCATCGGGCAGCGGCTGCGCGCGCGGCCGGGAGCCCAGCGGCTCGCGATCGCGGGGGCGGGCACGATCGTGGACCGCGGGCTGTACGGCGTGTACCTGGCCGGCGCCGAACGGCCCGTGCGCGTCGGCGAGCTCGACGAGGAGATGGTGTTCGAGTCGAAGCCCGGCGACGTGTTCCTGCTCGGCGCGTCGTCGTGGCGCATCGAAGACATCACCCACGATCGGGTGCTGGTGTCGCCGGCGCCGGGACAGCCGGGCAAGACCCCGTTCTGGCGCGGCGAGCGCGCCGGCCGTCCTTGGGAGTTCGGGGCGGCGATCGGTGCGCTGACCCGACGCCTGGCGAGCCTACCGGAGGCCGACGCGCGCGCGCTGTTGACGAGCGAGCACGCGCTCGACCGGTACGCGGCGGACAACACCCTCGCCCTGCTGCGCGCCGAGCTCGCCGCTTCTGGCGCGCTGCCCACCGATCGAGCCATCGTCGTCGAGCGCTTCCAGGACGAGCTCGGCGACACGCGGGTGTGCTTGCTCTCTCCCTTCGGGAGCCGCGTGCACGCGGCCTGGGCGATGGCGATCCGGAGCCGCGTCGCCGAGCGCCTCCCGAAGCCTCCCGAGCTGGTCTGGTCCGACGACGGGATCGTCGTCCGCCTGCCAGAGCTCGATCGCCCCGCCCCGCTCGATCTCTTCGTCTTCGGCGAGGACGAAGTGGAAGCGCTGATCACCCGCGGCGTCTTCGGGACGGCGTTGTTTGCAGGGCGGTTCCGCGAGAACGCGGCGCGGGCTCTCTTGCTCCCGCGACGGGCTCTGGGCCGCCGCACGCCGCTCTGGGCGCAGCGCAAGCGCGCGGCCGACCTGCTGGCGGTGGCAGCGCGCTTTCCCTCGTTCCCGATCTTGCTCGAGACACACCGGGAATGCCAGACGGAGGTGCTCGACGTCGACGGCCTCAAGCGGCTGCTCCGCGCGATCGAGCGCGAGGAGCTCCGTGTCGTGGAGGTGAGCTTGCGGACGCCGTCCCCGATGGCGGCATCCTTGCTGTTCTCGTACGTCTCGCACTTCATCTACGACGCTGACACGCCGCTCTTGGAGCGGCGCGCGCAGGCGCTCAGCGTCGATCAGGATCAGCTCCAGCAGCTGCTCGGCAAGACCGATTTCCGCAAGCTGCTCTCGAGCACGGCGCTCACGGAGCTCGAGGCGCAGCTTCAGAAGACCGACCGCGTGCTGGAAGGTCCGGACGCCGTCCACGACCTGTTGCTCTCCATCGGCGATCTCAGCGAGCTCGAGCTGCGGGAGCGCACGTCGGACGCGGCCGCGCTCACCGCCTGGCTCGCCGAGCTCGAAAAGGAGCGGCGCGTGCTGAGCGTCGAGGTGGCCGGGACACCGCGGTTCATCGCCAGCGAAGATGCGGCGAAGTTTCGCGATGCGATCGGCGTGCGCCTCCCGAAGGGTCTGCCTCGAGCCTTGCTCGAACGGGCTCCCAACGGGCTCGTCGATTTGGTGGCGCGCTTCGCGCGCACCCACGGTCCGTTCGCGACCGAGGACGTCGCGCGGCGGCTCGGGTTGCCGCCCGCGCGCTGCGAGTCCGTCTTGAAGGAGCTGCAGGGCGCCGGGCGGGTCCTGAGCGGAGAGTTTCGTCCCGGCGGCGAGGGTCCGGAGTGGTGCGACGCCGGCGTGCTGCGCGCGCTCCGGGCGCGATCGCTCGCGCGCCTGCGCCGGCAGATCGAGCCGGTCGCGCCCCCGACCTTCGCGCGCTTCTTGCTCGAATGGCACGAGGTCGGCAAGAGCCTCTCCGGGACCGAGGGCGTGCTCGCCAGCGTCGAGCAGCTGCAGGGCGCCGAGCTGCCGGCGTCGGTCGTCGAGAGCGACGTGCTCCCGGCGCGGGTCGCGGACTATCAACCTGGCACGTTGGACCTGTTGTGCGCCTCGGGCGAGGTGGTGTGGCGCGCGACGCAGCCGCTCGGGACGAACGACGCGCGCATCGCGCTCTACCTTCGGGACGATTATCCCCTGCTGGCGCCGCCGACCGGCGTCGCCGACGGCGAGCTCGCGGCGAGGCTGCGCGAGGCGCTCGCGGCGCGGGGCGCCTCGTTCTTTCCGGACTTGGTGCAGGCGGTCGGCGGCTTCGCGCCGGAAATCGCAGAGGCGCTCTGGCAGCTCGTCTTCGCGGGCGAGGTCAGCAACGACACGCTCGCACCCTTGCGCTCGCGCGCCAAACCCGAAGAGCCGCGAGGGCGCGCCGCCCGGCAGCGGCCAAGAGCGCGCTCGCGAGCGCTGCCCGGCACCGAAGGTCGCTTCTGGCTCTTGCCGAAGGTCGACGCCAGCGATCGAGCCCAGGCGACGCGCCGGACGCTCTCGACGGTCGAGACCCTGCTCGCGCGACACGGCATCGTGAGCCGCAAGACCTTGGCGCTCGATCCCATCCCCGGCGGCTTCAGCGCCGTCTACCCGCTGCTGCGGGATCTGGAAGCGCGCGGACGGGTCCGCCGCGGCTACTTCGTCAAAGGGCTCGGCGGCGCGCAGTTCGCCTACCCCGGCGCCGACGAGCGCCTGCGGGCGGTGGACCGCCGGAAACCGGACGGCGCGTGTGCGCTGCTGGCCGCGACCGATCCCGCCAACCCCTACGGCGCCGCGCTCCCCTGGCCCGAGGGCGTGCGCGGGCAGCGGGCGGCCGGCGCGCTGGTGGTCCTGTTCGACGGAGAGCTCGTGGCGTTCGTGAGCAGCGACGAAGGACGGGTGACGACCTGCCTTCCCGACGAGGAGCCGCGCCGGGCGGCGGCCGCGCTCGCCGTCGCGAGACAGCTCGCCGAGCGCGCGGAGCTGCCCGGGCGACGCGCCGTGCTGATCCGCGAGGTCGACGGGCAGAGCCCCGATGGCTCGCTGCTCGGGGCGGCGCTCCGGGCCGTCGGGTTCTCGACGGGGGTGCAGGGCGCGCTCAAGCGCCGCTCACCGCCCGCTAGCTCATCGGGGGGCTGACAGCGCTGGCCAGCGCCGCCGCACGCTCGCAAAGGGATGGATCCCGCAGCCGCTCACACCAGGCCTGGAGCTCGGTCGTGACGGGGCCACGCCAGCGCCAGTCGGCCACGTTGGACCCAAGGGGCACGTCGGTGCGCAACGTGGCGAGCACTCGGTAGAGCTCCGCCGCCTCGCGCTCGGCAGCCAGGGTGGCCGCGAGCCGCGTGGCCCCCCGCGGTCGTACCGACCAGCGCGCCGCGTCGTCTGGAATGGCGGCCACGGTTTCGTGCGCGGCGAGCACGGTCGCGGCGGATTTCGGGCCCCAGCCGGCGATGCCGGGGATGCCGTCGGCGCTATCGCCCACCAGCGCCAGCCAGTCGGGGATGCTGCGAGGGGGTACCCCGAATTTCTCGATGACTGCCGCTTCATTCAAGACCAGGTCGCGCCGGCGATCGAAGAGCACGACCCGGTCGCCGACCACGCACTGCGCGAGGTCCTTGTCCGGCGTGCACAGCACGACCTGAGCGACGGCGGGATCCTCGGCGGACAACCGCGCGGCGGTCGCCAGCGCGTCGTCGGCTTCGAACTCGACCATCGGCCAGACCACGAGCCCGAGCGCGCGGCACGCCGCCTCGGCGGGCTCGAACTGCGACCACAGCGCGGGGTCGATGCCTTCGCCGGTTTTGTAACCGGCGAACAGCTGGTTGCGGAACGACTCGATCACGTGATCGAACGCCACCGCGACGTGCGTGACGTCCGGCTGCCGGAGCAGGGCGAGCAGGCTGCCGAGCAGCGCGCGCACGGCGCCCATCTCGCGCCCGTCGGCGTCGAGCGCCGACGGCACCGCGTAGTAGGCGCGGAAGAGCTCGTACGTGCCATCGACCAGGTGCACCTTCACGGGGCCGGGAGCTTAGGCGCTAACGTCCGGCGCACCAACCACAAGCAGCCCGACCCCGTCGAACGGAGCAGGGTGTAAGGCGCCGTGCCACCGTGGGATGCGACCTGCGCCCCCTCCACCCCACCTTTGGGCGCCATCCTGCCGTTCTGCGGGGTGGCAGAGCGCGTGCGAGTGAATAGTTTCCCCGCTCGTGCGGTCCCACGGCTGGCCCGTCGCTCCAGGCATCCGGTTCGGTTCTCCAGATGATGGCGATGGGTTACGCTTGGCTCGCTACGGATGGTCGAGAGGTCGCGCCAGCGGCGCGCCGGTTCGAAGAAAGGTTTTCGTCATGCGCAGTATTGCTTGGTGGGTTTCTGGGATCGCGATGGTGGCTCCGCTTCTGCTGGCCGCGCCCGCGCAGGCGGGGATCGAGGCCTGCGGCAACATCGACGTCGAAGCGAACGCGATGTGCGAGATGCGCGTCGAGGGGGGCTGTCTCGCCCAGTGCGAGCCCGTGGCGGTCACCGCCAGCTGCGCGGCGGACCTGTACGTCGAGTGCAACGGCGGGTGCAACGCCGAGATCGAGGCGAGCTGCACCGGCTCGTGCGAGGCGAGCTGCATGGGCGAGTGCGACGTCGACCCGGGCAGCTTCGATTGTCAGGGCAGCTGCGAGGCGAGCTGCGACGCCGACTGCGACGCCGAGTGTTCGGCCGCGAACAATCAGGGAGAGTGCCGCGCCTCCTGTCGCGCGACCTGCTCGGGCAAGTGCGAAGGTTCCTGCGAAGCCACGCCGACCACCGCGACCTGCGAAGGCAAATGCCAGGCGAGCTGCCAGGGGCAGTGTGAGGCGCGCGCGGAGATGGACTGCCAGCTCGATTGCCAGGGCAACGCCATGGCCGACTGCCAGGCGGAGGTGACCGGCGGCTGCGAAGTGGCCTGCTCGCGGCCCGAAGGCGCCCTGTTCTGCGACGGCCAGTACGTCGACCACGGCGGCAACCTCGAGATGTGCGTCGACGCGCTGCGCGCCGCGCTCGACATCGAGGTCAGCGGCTACGCTTCGGCCGAGGGCAGCTGCGAGGGCAACCAATGCAGCGCCAGCGCCGAAGCCGGCGGTGAAGCCAGCTGCGCGGTGGCGCCGAACCGCCCGCTCGAGAACTCGTTGCCTGCGGGCATCGCGGCGATGATCGCCGCGCTCGCCTTCGCGACGCGGCGCCGACGCGACTGACGGCTTACTCGAGCTCCAAGTTCGCGACCAGCGGCTTGACGCGGATGCTGCCCTTGCCGGCCGCCTTGGCCTCGTACATGGCGGCATCCGCGGCGGTGAGCAGCGCCTCCGCGTCGGCGAGCGAGCCGCGCGAGGCGACGATGCCGACGCTGGCGCCGAGTTGAGAGCCCGGGTACTGCTCGGCGATCTGTGCAACCCGCTCGAGGTAGCGCTGCGCCACCCGCTCGGCGCTCTCGGGCGAAATGTCGATGAAGAGCACGGCGAACTCGTCCCCTCCGAGGCGACCGGGCACGTCGCCCGCGCGGATGCATTCGACCAGCGCCTGAGCCAGCTTGCGGAGCAGCTCGTCCCCCTCGGCGTGGCCGTACTCATCGTTGACGAGCTTGAAGTTGTCGATGTCGATGTACGCCACCGCCAAGACCCGCGCGTCGCGCTCCGAGCGCGCCACCTCGCGGCGAAGCGCGTCGAGGAACGCGCGCGAGTTCGGCAGTCCCGTGAGCGCGTCGGTGCGCGCGAGGCGTTGCTCGCGCGCCAGCGCCCCCTCGAGGCGCCGCGCGATCTGGCGCAGCCGGTCGCGTTCCTGTTTCAGCACGGCCACGAGCCACGCCAGCGCCACGAACAAAACGAGGCGCGTCGCGCTGTTCCACACCGAGATCAACATCTCGGATTCGCGGCGCACCGCCAGGTCCGCAGCGAACCAGGCCGCTCCAGCGATGATGGAGATGCCGATGGCCGAGCTGAACCGACAGAAGCGCGCCGCCGCTGCGACCGGCACCAAGTAGAACAGCGACAAGGAGACGTCGTTGTCGGTTTTCCAGTCGATCCAGCCGACGAGCAACACCACCGCGATGGCGGCGGCCACGCGCAGCGGCTCCGCCGCCTGAGACGGCGCCGGCGGCACGCGCGGGGGGTTCGCGGACGCACCCTCAGCGGGCGCGGCGGAGCCGGGCGCGCGTGGGGTTCCGGTGGGTTGCTGACGTTCGGCCACGCTCTGTGGCGATTGTGCCTCAGGCTCCCGGGATCTCCCTAAAAACCAGGGTTCGACCAGTCGGGTTCCTCGGCGCTCGCCTCCGGCGGCTTCGACTCTTCCGCGACCGGCGGCGTGCGCCCTTCTTTCGCCCCCTCCACGCCAGGTCGCTCGGCCTCGGGGTCCGTGTCGGCGCTGGCCGGCGGCGGCGTCTTGGCGGCGGATTTTGGCGGCGTGGCGCTCGCCGCCTCTTCGTACGGGTTTTTCAGCGTCTCTTCATCATCCGACGGCGTGGTGGTGGCAACCGGCGCGACGGCGCGCGCTGCCGGCGGTTTCCACGCAGCGACGGCGCGTGACGCCTTCGGCGGGCGGCTCGCCTTGGCCGGCGGCGACGCCGGCTTCGCCGCGGCGGCTTGGATCGCGACGGCTTGCGGCGCCGGCTTGGGCGCCTCGGCAGGGTCGGCGGCGCTGTCCTCGCTGTCTTTGGCTTGCGCCGCGGGATCCTGCTTTGGCTCGGGCGGATCGGGCTTTTTTGCCACCGGCGCCGGGGCGGGCTTCGGGGTCACCGCCACCGCGGGCGCCTCGGCCGAGGCGGGCTCGGGATCGCCACCCGACACCGCCCATGCCGTCAGGCCCGATGCGGCGACGGCCGAAGCCAGCGACGCGATCACCGTCGTGCGGAGCGAAGCCGCGCGCACCGCCTGCAGCTTCTGCGTGACGACCACGCTGACGTCGTGCCAGCTCGGGCCCTTGGCGGCCGCCAGCGAGCCTTGCACGTCTTGCCAGGTCGGCGCCCGGGCGGGCGCCGGCGGG
>JAEZYZ010000247.1 GCA_023418705.1 Pseudomonadota bacterium
CCCCGGCCTTTCCGGCCCGCCCGGGCCCCACCGGCCGCGGCTGCCTTTTCGCGATCCGCGAGGTCCTGGCCGGCTCCGGCCGTATGCTGCTCGGCACGTCCTTCGCGATCCAGGGGTTCGGCAACGTCGGCAGCTGGCTCGCCCGGCTGCTGCACGAAGCCGGGGCCAAGGTGGTCGCCGTCAGCGACATCAAAGGCGGGATCCACTCCGGAGACGGGCTCGACGTCCCCGCGCTGCTCGAGCACGCCCGAACGACGGGCAGCGTGGTCGATTTCCCTCGCTCGCGAAGCATCTCGAACGACGACCTCTTGATCGCCGACTGCGACGTCCTGGTGCCCGCGGCGCTCGGGCACGTGTTGACAGGGGCCAACGCCCCGCACGTCCGGGCCAAGTACGTGCTAGAGGCCGCCAACGGCCCGACCACGATAGAAGCGGACGACGTCTTTCGACAACGCGGCGTCGTCTGCATTCCCGATATCTACGCCAACGCCGGCGGCGTGACGGTCAGTTATTTCGAGTGGACGCAGAACATTCAGAAGTTTCGCTGGGCCGAGGCGCAGGTCAACACCGCGCTCGAGCAGCACATGGTCGACGCCTACCGGAGCATCGCTCGCTCGATGAAGGAGCTCGGCTGCTCCATGCGGACGGCGGCATTCGCCCTCGCCGTGCAGCGGGTGAAGGAAGCCACCGACACGCGGGGGTTGGGCTGAGCGCACCGCCGCGCCACACCCTAGCCGAAGGACGAGCATGACCGAGCGCCCAGGCGCCAGACGCCCCAAAGAGCGACGAGCGGCGCGCGAACGCCCGGTGCCTATCGGCGCGGTCGCGGCCGAGCGCAAACAACGCCGTGCCTTGAGCCACGTGGGCGGCGCCGTGGAGATGTACGGTGACGATGCCAACGCCAGCGGCCTTCTGGCCTCGGCGCTCGCGGTGGAGCCGGACGAGGAGTCCACCCGGACGCACGTGCACGGCTTCCACAGCTACCCTGCTCGCCTCCACCCCACGACCGCAACGCGCTTGATCGCGGCGTTCTCGGGGCAGGACGGCAGCGTCTTGGATCCGTTCTGCGGCAGCGGCACGGTGCTGGTCGAAGCGCGCCTGCTCGGGCGTCGCGGCTTCGGGGTCGACGCCAACCCGCTCGCCATTGAGCTGACCTGGCTCAAGACCTCACGGTTCGGCGACGCCGAGCGCGACCGGCTGCTGCAGGGTGCCGAGCGGGTCGCGGCGGCTGCGGAGGATCGCCGCCAGCGGCGGGCTGGCGCCACGCGCCGCTATGGGCCCGAGGATCAAGCGCTGTTCGAGCCGCACATCCTGCTCGAGCTGGACGGCTTGGCCCAAGCCATCGGCGACGTCGCGGATCCGGACAGCCGGCGTGCCCTGAGGCTCGTGCTGTCCTCGCTTCTGACGAAGGTGAGCCGGCGTCACGGCGACGCTTCCTCTCGCTCTGGCCAGCGGCGCCTGCCAAGCGGCTACGCCATCCGGTTCTTCGAGGATCGAACCGCGGAGCTCGCCGAGCGCTTGCGGCAGTTCGCAGAGCGCCTGCCGGAGAGCTCCCGCTCCCCGGAGCTCCACGCCGGTGACGCGCGGCGCCTGGCCGGCATCGCCGATCGAACCGTCGACCTCGTGGTGACCTCGCCGCCGTACCCCGGCGTCTACGACTACCTCGAACACCACGTCGACCGGCTGCGCTGGCTCGGCATCGACGCCAAGCCGTTCGCCGGCCGGGAGATCGGGTCTCGCCGGCAGCTCGGGAACAAGCCCTTCGCGCGCGCGCTGGGCGACTGGGAGTCGGACCTGGGTCGCTGTCTCGAGGCGCTCGGTCGCGTGCTCCGTCCCTCCGGGCTCGCGGCGCTGGTGCTGGCCGACTCGGTGCTCTCGGGCCGCGCCGTGCGCGCCGCCGAGCTGATCCGCAGGGTCGCCCCCCGCGCGGGCTTCGCGCTGGTGGCCGGCGCTTCGCAGGAGCGTCCCTACTTCCACGCGCCGACGGCTCGGGCGTTCTCCGAAGCGCCGCGCCGCGAGCACCTGCTGCTCCTCCGCCCGGTGAACCAAGCGTCGAATCCGCGCCGCCGCCGGATCGTGCGCTAGCGCGCCGAACCACGCTCTCGCTTGCGGTGGCGCGCCAACCGCCCTACCTGGTGCGAATGCCGGTCGAACGACAGCGCAATCGTCTCGCCAGCGAGACGAGCCCATACCTCTTGCAGCACGCGAGCAACCCGGTCGACTGGTATCCCTGGGGTGCCGAAGCCCTCGAGCGCGCCCGCCGAGAAGACAAGCCGATCCTGCTCAGCATCGGCTACGCCGCCTGCCACTGGTGCCACGTGATGGAGCGCGAGTCGTTCGAGAACGAAGCGATCGCCCGGCAGATGAACGAGCACTTCGTTTGCATCAAAGTCGACCGGGAGGAGCGCCCGGATCTGGACGAGATCTACATGACGGCCACCATCGCGATGAGCGGCAGCGGCGGCTGGCCCATGACGGTGTTCTTGACGCCCGATCAGCGCCCCTTCTTCGCCGGGACCTATTTTCCCCCCAGCGACGCCTATGGCCGTCCAGGCTTCGGATCGCTGCTCGAGCGGATCGCCGGGATGTGGCAAAACGATCGCAGCGCGCTGCTCGACCAAGCCAAGGAGCTGACCGAGCACGTGCGCCTCCACTCGAAACCGACCCGGCCGCTCGCCGTCAGCGAAGACGCTGTGGCCGGTGCGATCGCCAGCCTGGAAGCGAGCTTCGACGCTCGCTTCGGAGGTTTTGGAGGAGCGCCCAAGTTTCCACCGGCCGCGTCGCTGTCGCTCTTGCTCAGGGAACACCGCAAGACCGGGCGGTCGAAGCTGCTGGACATGGTGGTGCGCACCCTCGACGGCATGAAGAGCGGCGGGATCTACGACCATTTGGGCGGCGGGTTTGCCCGCTATTCGACCGACGAACGCTGGCTGGTCCCCCACTTCGAAAAGATGCTCTATGACAACGCCCAGCTCGCGCGGGTCTATCTCGAAGCCTGGCAGGTCACGAAGAACCCGGAGTACGAACGGGTCGCACGCGAGACCTTGGACTACGCGCTCCGGGAGATGCAGAGCCCTGACGGGGGGTTTTACTCCGCGATCGACGCGGACAGCGACGGTGAAGAGGGCAAATTCTACGTCTGGATGCCGGACGAGGTCACGGCGGTGCTCGGCCCGGAGACGGCCGAGGCCTTTTGCGCGTACTACGATGTGACCGAAGCCGGCAATTGGGAGGGAAAGAACGTCCTGCACACGCCGCAGCGGCTGGCGGAGGTCGCCCATCGGCTCGATACGACGCCGGAGGCGCTCGACGCGACGCTCCGGCGCGCTCGCGAGCAAATGGCAGAGGCCCGCAAGCAGCGAACCGCGCCAGCCCTCGACGACAAGGTATTGACGGCGTGGACCGCGCTGATGCTGGGCAGCCTGGCGGAGGGCTACCGGCTCCTCCGGGATCGACGCTACCTGGACGCCGCCGAGCGGGCGGCACGCTTCGTGTTGTCGGGGCTCGTGCGGGAGGACGGCGGCTTGTTTCGCACGGCGCGCGCCGGTCATGCCCATTTGCCCGCCTATCTGGAAGACTATGCCTTTTTGGTCGACGGGCTGCTCGACCTCTACGAGGCGTCCGGTGAAGCGGAGCACCTCCGGCACGCCGAGCGCCTGGCCGATCGCATGATCGCCGACTTCGTCGACCCGGAGCTCGGCGGCTTTTTCCAAACCAGCCGCGACCACGAGACCTTGTTGGTCCGCCGCCGGGAAGGCACCGACAGCGCCCTTCCGAGTGCGAATGCGGTCGCCGCGAGGGCGCTCGCGCGGCTTGCGCATCAGCTCGATCGGCCGGCGTGGCGCGAGCTCGCCGTGCAGGCGATCCGGGCGTTCGGCGCCCAAATCGAGCACGCACCGCGCGCGTTCGTGACGAGCCTTTGCGTGGCGGATTTCCTGCTCGAGCCCCCGATCGAGCTGGTCTTCGCCGGCCACCCCGCGAGCGCCGAACACGAGGCGCTGTGCCAAGTCGTCGCCGAGGTCTACCTGCCGAACCGCGTGATCGCCCACGCCACCGAGGACGATGGCGCTCGCCCGCTCACCGCCGAAAAGCGGCCCATCCATGGCCAGGCTGCGCTCTACGTCTGCCGCGACTTCACCTGCCGCGCCCCCGTGCTCACGCCCGACGACGCCAGGCGGGAGATCGAGGCGACGGAACGCCAAGCGCTGACGCTCCGCTTGACGGAGGTCGCCGGCAAGCCGCTGCCCGGGCACGCGACGCCCCGCGCAACGGCGCGTCTGGCAGAGAACTACGCCAAGCTCTACGGCACGTCGGGCTACGCCGCGTTCGGCGACACCGGCCTCAGCGTGAGCCGCCTCGGCTTTGGCGGCTATCGCATCGACGAGTCCCGCCCAGAACACCGGGAGGCGCTTCGCAAAGCCCTGCACGAAGGCTGCAACCTGATCGACACCTCCAGCAACTACAGCGCGGGATCGAGCGAGCGGCTGATCGGCGCCGTGCTCGGACAGCTCGTGTCGAGCGGAGAAGTCCGGCGCGAGGAAGTGGTCGTCGTGTCCAAGGTAGGCTACTTGCAAGGCGCGGCGCTCGAGCGGGCCCGACGTCGTGAACGAGAGGGACGGCCCTACCCGGAGGTGGTGAAGGTCTCGGACGACCTCTGGCATTGCATCCACCCGGAGTGGATCGACCAAGAGCTCGCGAGGTCGCTCGAGCGGCTGGGCCTCGAGACGCTCGACGTGTGTTTGTTGCACAACCCGGAGTACTTCCTGACCCACGCCGCCCGCTCGGGTGCGGCGTCACCCCAGAGCGACCGAGAGGAGCTCTACCGCCGCATGCAAGCCGCGTTTGCCCGACTCGAAGAGCACGTGCAGCGCGGTCGGCTGCGGTACTACGGGGTCTCCAGCAATACCGCGGCGGCCCCCGCGGGCGACCCGGAGGCCACGGATCTGGCCAGGATGCTGCAAGCTGCGGAGCTGGCGGCCCCCGGACGCCACCACTTCCGGGTGCTCGAGCTGCCGTTCAACCTCATCGAGAGCGCCGCCGCGCTCGACGCCAACACCGACGGAGGGGGGCGCACGGTGCTCGAGCAGGCGCTCGGGAACGGCGTCGCCGTGCTCGCCAACCGACCGCTGAACGCGATCGTCGGCGACGCGCTGCTCCGCCTCGCGCAGCCGCCAGCGCTGGAGCCCGGTCCGGAGTTCGAGCCGCAGCGCACGCGGGTGGCGACGATCGAGCAAGCGTTCCGCACCAAGTTCGCGCCGCTGCTGCGCGCCGCGCCGGGAGGCGTCCCGCCCGAGGAGCTGCTCGACTGGTCCGAGAAGCTGCGGGAGCTGCCGAAGCGGCTGCAGAGCTACGAGCAGTACACCGAGATCGAGGCGCAGGTCATCGCACCGCGGGTGTCGCGCGTCTTCGAAGTGCTCGATCGAAGCTTGAAAGGGGCGATCGGGGCGGAGTGGAGGAAGCTCCGAGCCACCTACCTGACCGAGCTCGAGGCACTTCTCAAGACGCTGCGGCGCATCGCCGCCGAACGCAGCCGTGAGCGGCTCGGGCGGCTCATCGCGGCTCTGGATCAGACCTTGCCCGCCGAGCGGCGGGCCGAGCCCCTGTCTCGCAAGGCCCTCTGGATTCCGCTGTCGGCTCCAGGAGTTACGGCAGCGCTCGTGGGCATGCGCCGGCCCGAGTACGTCGCCGACGCGCTCCCCGTGCTGGGTTTCGAGCCGCACCCCGATCCCGACGCGGCGCTCGCGGCCGTGCGTGCAGCTGCGGCCGAGCAGGGATAGAGTAGGCGCATGGGCGCGCGTGTTTCGAGCCGAGCGGTGTGCGCGTGGCTGGCGCTCCTAGGCCCCGCTTGTGGCGACGTCCATGCCGACGCCATCGTGCTCGAGCGTTCGCTAGATGCTGGGTCGGGCGGCGCGGACGGATCGAGCGGCAGCGGCGGACTTGTGCCCGACGCCGGATCGCCGGACGCCACGAGCGGCTCGCTGCCGCTGTGCGCGCCCTGCAACCGTGGCCGGGATTGCGGCGGCAGCGACGACGCCTGCCTCATCAACCCGGACGGCGAGCAATTCTGCGGGCGCGACTGCTTCTCGGAGGACGGCTGCCCCGCCGGCTTCGAGTGCCGGCTGATCAGCGGCAACGATGCCCCCGTACAGTGCGTGCCGCTCAGCGAGAGCTGCTTGGACTTGGGGTCCACCGCCAACGCTCCCAGCACGGCAGCGCTGCGCGCACACAACCTCGCTCGCCTCAACGCCGTGCGCGCCGACCGCGGCCTCCCGAGCTTGGTGCTCGACGACTGCCTCAATCGGCTGGCGCAGGCGTCCGTCCACGAGCGCGTGCAATACGGCAGCAGCAAGTTCTCACGCGAATGCGCCGGCGAGGTGCCCGCTTGCGAGTGCGGCTGGGCGGCGGAGAACACCGGGCGCCACGCCAACGACGAGATGGATAGCGCCGAGAAGATCAGCGACTGGATCGGCGACGCCTTGCGAGACGCCCCCAACGGCGACTTCGCCGGCAACCTGCTGTCCGAGCGCTACAGCCGCGTGGGTGTGGGCTTGGTGCGCGATCGCGACGCTCTGTACTTGAGCAACAGCTTCGCGCCCTGACCCATTCAGTCGCTGGCGCGCAAGACCGCGACCGCGTCCAGATCGAAGCCGCCGCTGCCCATGGTCGGGTGCGGATCGTAGATCGGGCGGCCGAAGCTATCGAGGGCGCTGCCGTCGCCGACGACGTCCACGATCCGGACGTGCGTGACGCGCGACAGATCGAGCCGCCGGGTACGGACCGCGGGGCGGTGCACCAGCAGCGCGAGATCGAACGGGGTCCCAAAGCCCTGGCGGTACTTGCCCGCGAGGCCCGAGAGCCCGCGGGGATCGACCTCGCCATAGTCGCCGACGGGCCCCAACTGCAGCGTCATCGCATCGAACCGCTCGAACGTCCGCCCGTCGCTCGAGACCTCCACGAAGGCGAGCTCGAGGAAGGTGTCGGTGACGCCGTTCTCGAACACGGCCAGGTCGTCACCCGGTCCGTCGCTGATCGGCGGATCGAAGGTCAGCGTCACCGCGCCGCCGTCGCCAAGCCCAACGATCTCCGAAGGCCCCCCCTCGGCGGGCCCCAGCGCGCGCTCGGGCACACGCCAGGTCTCGTCCACGTTGTCTCCGTAGACGACAGGGCTCACCCAGCCGCTCGCCCACCCGACGATTCGGGGGTCGTCGAGCGCCACCGCGCGACTGCCCGGGATCTCCGCGGCAGGGTCGAAAGCGTCGCTCAGCGTGTACACGTGGCGAAACCAGTCGCCGCAGTCCGGGTCGGTCCGCGCAAACACCTGCACCCGCGCGCCCATCTCCTGCGGCAGCACGAGCTCCGCGCTCGCTTGCCAGGACGCAGGCTCGGTCTGATCGGCCGAGCCGACACCGACCTCGATCGCACCCTCCCCCGGGTGGGTGAAGCGCACCGTGGTGCCGGGGGGGAGCTCATCGAACACCGGCGCTTGCGGCACGGGGCAGAGATCTTCGATCGGCGCGGGAAGCTGCGGGTCGCCTCCCCCGTCGCCGTCGTCCGCACCGCAACCGAGCAGCACGAAGCCAGCCGCGCATCCGAGGGCGCGTTGGATGACGCGGCTCATTGGGGGGCGAGCAGCGACCATTCGAAGCCTCCACATCCACCAGAGAGGCTCGCGTCGTCGGCGCGCTCGGTCGCCAGGGCAGCGGCTTCGCTCTCCGCGGCATACGCGGTCTGACAGTAGTAGAGGTCGCCGGCGTCCGTGGTCCAGTCGAAGCGGCTCCATAGGCCCGGGTTGTAGGCGTTGGTCGGGGCGTTCTGCGCGATGAGGTATTGCTCCGAGTTCGAGTAGCTCGCGATCTCGAAGCTTGACTCACCGCTCTGCCAAAGGTCGTCGGTGATCTCGTGCGTCCCCCCGAAGGTGTCCTCGTAGCTGCCGGTGATCGCGAGTCCCGCGTTCGCTCCGGCGCCACCACCGCTGCCGGCCATCCCCCCGGAGCCACCGCCATCCCCCTCGTCATCGCCGCAACCGCCGAGCCCGACGACACACACCAGGGCGCAAGCGCCCAACCAAAGCTTGTCCATCACCTTTGCCGCTCCGTCTGCCAGCCCCACGCTGGCTGTACGGCTCCCCGAGGACGCAGGCATTCGGGAGACCCGGGGGTCTTCGCGACACCCAAGTCGTCAGCCGAATGGCGCCGCGCCCCGCGGAGCCAACCGAGTCGGGCCGCCGCACCATGCGGAAACCCTGATGAGCGCAGCAGGTCTCCTGACTCCCGGATCGACCTCCGATGATCCCTTCCCAGGCTCTGCGCCCAGTGGCCGTGATCACCGTCGTCCCCGGTTACAGTGGCGGGGGCCGCGCCGGACTTTCACCGGCTTCCCTTGATGCTCTCACCGCGGATCCTCGTCCGCGGCCGCAGGCGTATCACGGCTCGGCGCGGCGGCGCAAGCACCGCCGATTGACGCTCTGGGGGTCCGTCGTCACGCTGGGGGCGATGAAGCGCCTACGTCTCTCGCTCGGCCTCTGCCTGATGGGAGCTGCCTGCCAGCGGAGCCCCGACAAGACCGCGCTCGACACGCCGCCAGCGGCGAACGTCCCCGCGGCACCCGCGCCGGCGGCACCGCCCCACGCCGACGCCGCGGTCGAGCACGCCCGCCTGTTCTTCGGCAATCAGCGCTACATCGAGACCGGCGACGAGTCCCTGCCGCTCCTGGTCCCGGAGGAGCGCGCCCTCGCCGTCGCCGGCACGACCCGCGCCCAGGCAGCCGTCGACGCGCTCGCCGAAGGACCCACCTCGAAGGCAGCCGCCGCCGTGATCCCGAAGAGCGTCCGAGTGCTCGGGGTGCGCGTCGAGGGTGACATAGCGGTCGTGGACTTCGCACGCGCCGGCCTCTCCGGGGGCTCGCTCGAAGAGCGAATGATGGTGGCGGCGATCGTGCAAACGCTGACCGCACTGCCCGGCATCCACGCGGTGCGATTCACCGTGGAAGGCCAGAGCGTGGAGACGCTGATGGGCCACCTCGACGTACGCGAGACGCTGACCGCGGACGCTGGCGGCTGACGCAGCTAGAGCGACGAACGGTTTGCGGAGCAAGCCGTTTGGCGCGAAAAATGAGACCATCTAGAGCACCGAGACGTGAGCAGACGAGAGGCTTTCCCGATGAATCGGGGCCCTCACCCCGATGGGGGCCCCGATTCTTCGGGACCTCCGCTCTGGCAAACGGATCGGGGCTCTACGGCGCGTTGCACAAGCGGCGCACGTGCCGGACGTCGTCCTCGTCGGCACGCAGCACGCCAGCGCGCCGCCCCACCTCGAGCCACTCGGAGCACGGTGACAGCGAGTCCAACGCCTTCTCACGGTGTTGGCCGCGCACCGGCTCGCGCTCGGGCTCCTCCGCGGTCACCTCCACCGTCTTCAACACCTCGGGACGGCGAATGACGAGCTGCATCGGGCGGACCTGCGCGATCGCGCGGCGCAGCGGCGCCGGCGCGCGGAAATTGTCTGGAGCCAGCCGAACGTAGACAGCTGCGAAAGCGGTCGTCGCGCCCCCCACGAGGAGGAAGGCAAGCAGCGACCATCTAAACACGGCTGCCTCCAAGCCGCGTCGATCGCCTCGTCTGCTGGACGGCGAGCTTCATTTCAAAGCCCTCCTTCGGCTCCCGTCCCAGGCTCATTCGCTCAACTTAAGCCATGCGTCTCGGTGCGCACGTCGCGCGCTCGACTTCGGCTGATGAGCTGAAGGCTCGCATGTGCGACAGCGTCACCCCTGGCAACCCGGACGAAACACGCGCACCCCGAGCGCGAGCTGACCAACGCGACGCGGCGCTGCTCCGCTCAGTCCACCCGCTCGTCTTCGAGCTGGTCCAAGAGCTCTTCGGCGCGCGCATCGCTGATGCCGAACCACGCAGCGAGCTGGCTGATGAAGGCGTTTTCTTCGTCGGCGACCCGATCGTCGGCCAGGGCGACAGCCGCAGCGAGCGTGAAGGCGCCCTCGGCCTCGGCCGGCTCTTCGCCGATCTCGCCCGCGATCGCTTGCAGGCGCGCGTCACGCCCCTCGTCGGTCAGCCGTTTCGCGTACGCTTCGAGCATGAAGTCGATGGTGCCGCTGCGCAGCGCGCCATCGGTCAATCCGCGCACGGCTCCGCGGATGGCGTCCCGCTCCGCCTCGGCCAAGGTGCCGTCGGCCGACATCATCAGGAACAGCGTCTCCACCAGGGCGTCGACCCGCCCGAGCGCGGTCTGCTCCTCCGCGGTCAGAAGGCCCGCCCGCGCCAACGTCTCGTAGGCCGGCGACAGCACGAGGCTGGGCCGACGCCCGCTTTGGAGCAATGCGTCGCGGAGGCGTTGAATCGTCGCGGTCTCGATCCTCATGAGCTCGAGACTCTACCATGATTCCAACGCCGGCCGGAACGAAGGCCGGGGGCTCGCCCCGCGTTCGGGCGGCCCCGCGACCATCGAGCCTTTTTCGCGCGGTTTCAGCCGCCGAGCGCGATCAGCGGCGCGATCACGAGCGCCACCACGCTCATCAGCTTGACCAGGATGTTCAGTGAAGGGCCGGCCGTATCCTTGAAGGGATCGCCCACGGTGTCGCCCACCACGGCCGCCTTGTGCGCCTCCGAACCCTTCGGGTGCAGGCTGCCGTCCTTCATCTTGAAGCCTTCGCCTTCGAAGGACTTCTTCGCGTTGTCCCAGGCGCCGCCAGCGTTGCTCATGAACAGCGCGAGCAGCACGCCGGCCACGGTCACGCCCGCCAAGAGCCCGCCGAGCGCCTCGGGACCCATCGCAAAACCGACGATGACCGGGGTGAACACGGCCAGCGCGCCGGGGGCGATCATGCGTTTGATCGCGGCTTGAGTGGAGATGTCGACGCAGCGCGCGGTGTCCGGCTTGGCCTTGCCCTCGAGCAGACCGGGGATCTCCCGGAACTGGCGCCGGACCTCCTCGATCATGTCCATGGCGGCCTCCCCCACCGCCGACATGGCGAGGGCGGAGAACAAGAACGGCAACATGCCGCCGACGAAGATGCCCGCCATCACCACCGGTTTGGTGAGGTCGATGCCGGTGATGTTCGCCTGCTGCGCGAAGGCGGCGAACAGGGCGAGCGCCGTCATCGCCGCCGAGCCGATCGCAAAGCCCTTGCCGATGGCCGCCGTGGTGTTGCCCACGGCGTCCAGCTTGTCCGTGCGCTGGCGGACCTCGGGCGCCTGGTGGCTCATCTCGGCGATACCACCCGCGTTGTCCGCGATCGGACCGTAGGCGTCCACAGCCAGCTGGATCCCGGTCGTCGACAACATCCCGAGGGCCGCGATGGCGACGCCGTACAGACCAGCGACGTAGGCGCTACCGACCACGCCCGCCGCGATGGCCAAGATCGGCAGGGCCGTCGACTGCATGCCGAGGCCGAGCCCGGCGATGATGTTGGTCGCGTACCCGGTCTTCGACTGTTCGGCGACCCCGTTGACCGGCCCCTTCCCGAGCGAGCAGTAGTAGCTGGTGATGAGCCCGACCGCGACGCCCGTCGCCAAACCGATCACGGTCGCGAGGCCCACGTCCAGCCAGGTGACCAGCTGCGTCCCCATCATCGTGCCACCCTCCGGCCAGAGCCAGTTGGCCAGCACGAACGTCGCGACCGCCATGATCCCGGCGGCCCCAAAGGCCCCGGTGTCGAGGGCGACCTGTGGATTGCCCCCCTCGCTGGTCCGCACCACGAAGGTGCCGAGGATGGAGCAAATGATGCCACCGGCCGCGATCACCAGCGGCAAGATGATGGGGCCCACGTGACCCTGAGCCACCGCGCTAGCTCCCATGCCGAGCACCATCGCGCCGATGATCGCGCCGACGTAGGATTCGAACAGGTCGGCCCCCATGCCGGCGACGTCGCCGACGTTGTCACCCACGTTGTCCGCGATCACGGCCGGGTTGCGCGGATCGTCCTCCGGCAGCCCGCTCTCCACCTTGCCGACCAGATCGGCGCCGACGTCGGCGGCCTTGGTGTAGATGCCACCGCCGACGCGGGCAAACAGAGCGATCGAGGAGGCGCCCATCGAAAACCCGGTGAGCACGTTGATCGCGGTCGTGAGGCCATCCACCCCGGGGAACACCACCAGCGTGTAGACGAGGTAGAGGGCGCCCAACCCGATCAGCGCCAGCCCGACCACGCTCATGCCCATCACGGACCCGCCGGCGAAGGCCACCGCCAGCGCTGGCGCCAACCCGGAGCGAGCGGCCGCCGTCGTCCGCACGTTGGCGGCCGTGGCGACGCGCATGCCGAAGTAGCCGGCCAGCGCGGACGCGAAGGCGCCGACCACGAACGACACCGCGATGAGCGGGCTGTGTCCCGGCTCCTCCTTCAGATTGGCCACGCCGAGCAACACCGCCACCAGCAGCACGAACATGCCCAAGACGCGGTATTCTCGCCCCAGGAAGGCCATGGCGCCCTCTCGGATGAGCGCGGCGATCTCCTTCATGTTGTCTGCGCCCGGGTCCTGACGATTGACCCAGGCGGTCTTCCAGAAGGCGAACAGGAGCGCCAGAGCGCCCGCGGCGGGCGCAGCGTAGACGAGAGATTCCATGGTCGGTTTGGTTCCTCCGAAGATTTCGGGTCGGGCATGCGCACCTGGCGGTACCACCGCCAAGCGCAGCTGAAGGGAAACGTCCGTGAGGCGGGGGGCTATGAAACCCGGTGGGGACAGTCCCACGCCGCGGCTGCCCCTATAGTCCAGGCGAGCCCCAAACGAAAGTCGGGCCGGCGCCGGTGGTCGGCCGGCCGGTTACAGAACCGGCTACAGCCAGTGTTTTCGGCGAAAGTAGGCGAGCAGCACCAGGGCGGTCACCGCCATCAGGCCGAGCGCGAAGGGGTACCCATAGGCCCACCGCAGCTCCGGCATGTTCCAAGGGGAGGCGTCCGGAGCGAAGTTCATCCCGTAGATGCTGGAAATGAAGGTCAGCGGGATAAACAGGGTCGCGATGATGGTGAGCACCTTCATCACCTCGTTCATGCGGTTGCTGACCGACGACATGTAGACCTCCATCAGTGAGGTGCTGAGCTCACGGTAGCTCTCCATCACCTCGATGAGCTGCACGGTGTGGTCGACGCAGTCGCGCAGGTACACGCGCGTCTCCTTCGCGATGAACGGGTTGTCCTCTCGCTGCAGCCACACCAAGGTCTCACGCAGCGACCAGGTCGTGCGCTGCAATCCGAGAAGCTCGCTACGGACCTCGAGCAGACGCCGGGGCACGTCGGGGTCGCGCGCCTCCACGGCCGACGTCTCGAGCCGCTCGAGCCGCTCCCCGAGCTTCTCGAGCAGTGGGAAGTAGGCGTCGACGATCGCGTCCAGGATGGCGTAGGCGAGATAATCGGGACCGGCGACGCGGATGCGGCCACGCCCCTTGCGGATGCGCTCACGCACCGGGTCCAGACAATCGCTCGGCAGCTCCTGGAAGGTCACCACGAACGACCGTGTCAGGTAGAGGCTGACCTGCTCGGTGGCCGACGATCCGTCGACCCACGGCATTCGGGCGACGATGAACAGCCCGTCGGCGTAGTCCTCAACCTTCGGGCGCTGGTGGACGTTGACGACGTCCTCCAGCGCGAGCGCGTGCACCCCCAGTCGAGCTCCGATCGCTTCGATGAGCGCTCCGTCGCCCAGGCCGTCCACGTTGATCCACACCACCGGCTCTTGGCCGACGACCCCGTCGATGTCCTCCAGCTTTTCGATCAGGCGTTCGAGGCAACGATCTGGACCGAAAGCCATCCCTCGCAAGACGGGCTTGGGAGAGCTCGGGTCGGGGCGAACGGTGCCGGGCGGAGCGCCCGGTCGCGTCCGCCTTCGGATCGGCGACAGGCGGCGCTTGCGCTTGCGCTTGGCCCCCATCGACTCACGACTTCGCCCGAGCCTGCCGGCGGGCTTCGTTCAGGACGGTCGCGGCCCGGGAGGCGACCTCGCGCGTGCGCAGGAGCCGCTCGGCCGCCGCGCGCGCTTGCGCGTCCGCCGCGTCCCGCTCGAGCAACGCCTCGACGTGGGGCATGGCCTCGGCGGGCGTGCCGGCCACGTCGATGTACAGCTCGATCAGGCGCCGTCGCTGCTGCGCCACGACCGCCGCGGGGAGATCGCCGCGGCCGAGCGCTGCTTCGCGCAGCGCGCAGGCCAGCGGGGCGCGGTTCGTCTTCAAACAATGCGCCTCGAGCGCGTCGAGGATCGCCGGGGTCGACGGCGTGAAGGCGACCAGCCGCCGGCACACCTCGTCGGAGAGCGGCGTCTTCGCCGTCAAAGGCACGATCAAATTCAAGGCGGTGTTGGCCAGCTGCTCCGCCGTCTTCGGAGGGCTCTCGGCGACCGCCGCGTACAGCTCGATGAGCTTGGGCTTGTCCCCTTCGAAGCGCCGCTCCAAGCGCTCGTACGCCTCGCTGTGGCCGGGCACCAGATCCAGGACGGCCATCAGGAAGGTGTTGGCCGTCTCGACGTCTCCCATCACCCCGGTGTGGAAGTCTGCCGCGTGCATCAGCACCTCGGCCTGTGTCGGTTTCGGCAGCTGCTTGGAGCGATAGCCCGTAGCGACCTGGCGATAGGCCGCAGACAGCTCCGGCTCCTTGCCGTTGCGGGCAGCGGCCGCGTGCAGTCCCTCCCAGAGCTCCGGCTGTGACTCCCCCTGCTTGAGCTCGAGCATCAGCGTCTCGAGCGCCGCCGCCGGGTTGTCCAGGCTGCCGTCGATCATCCCCCGCAGCCGCTCCAGGCGTTGCGCTCGAGCTTTTTCCGCCGTGCTGACCATGGGCGTCTCCCCGTTATAGCAACAAAGACGCCCGCGATGGGGAATCGAGGCCGCGGGCCCAGACCGACGGCCCGGGAGCGACGGTTCGACCCCGAGACGGGTGTGCGCCGAACGGCTACGATGATGGGATGCCGTCTCCCCTGGTGCAGCCAGAATCGCTGCCAAGAACCCTCGCGGACTTGGCAGATGCCGATCCGGCGCTCGTCCTCTTCGACTGCCGCTTTCGACTCGGTCAGCCCGAGGCGGGGCGCGGCGCCTACGACGAGGGGCACATCCCCGGCGCTCGCTACGCGGACCTCGAACGCGACCTGTCCGGTCTCGTCGTGGCGGGTCAAACCGGGCGGCACCCGTTGCCCGAACCGGAGCAGCTCGCTCGCAAGCTTCGAGCGTGGGGGGTGAGCGAACGTTCACGGGTGGTGGTCTATGATGACCAAGCCGGCGCGCTGGCCGCGGCCAGACTCTGGTGGCTGCTCCGCTGGCTCGGGCACTCGAAGGTTGCCGTGCTCGACGGGGGGTATCCGGCGTGGCTGGCTGGCGGCGGGGAGCCGACCACGGCTGAGCCGGAAGCCGTGCCAGGAGACTTCGTGCCGCGGCCGCGCCACGATCTCACGCTGACGGCGGACCAGGTCGCCACGCTCGTTCGGCAACCGGGAGCGCGTGTGTTCGATGCCCGCGCGCTCGAACGCTATCGCGGCGACGTCGAACCCATCGACGCCGTCCCCGGCCACATCCCCGGCGCGCACCCGCTGCCCTTCACCGACCACCTCGACGAGGGCCGCTTTCGTCCACCGGCCGAGATCGCGGCGCGGTTCGCTGCGGCGTGCGGCCCGACGCCCATCGGGGATGCCGCGGTCTATTGCGGCTCGGGCGTCACCGCCTGTCATTTGATCCTGGCCGCCGAGCACGCCGGGCTCGCCCCACCGCGGCTGTATCCCGGCTCCTACAGCGAGTGGATCGCCGATCCAAGCCGACCGGTGGCGCGCGGCGGCTGATGAGGAATTGACACCTGCTGGGCCTGGCGCGACCCTGCGACGAATGCAGCGCGCGGGGTTACGAAGTCCATGGTGGCGACGGCTGGCCGTGGCGCCGCTCGGCTTGGCCTGCGCGTCCACCAGCGGCGGCGCTCGCGAGCCCGCTCGCCCGGCCCACTCCGAGCCTGCGGCCCCTCCGGCAGCGCTGCCACCCCGTCCCGTCGAAGCACCAGAACCCAACTCAACCGAAGCGAGCGAGGAACCGAGCGGGGGACTCGGTCTGAGCGGCACGCTCACTGGCAGGGAAGTGCCGGCGGGCTACTTGCCACGCGACCTGATTCAGAAGGTCGTGCGCGACAATTACGGGGCGTTTCGCAAGTGTTACGAGGAGGGCCTGCAGCGCGACGCGACGCTCGAGGGTCTCGTGCTCGTCCGCTTCGTCATCGACCCTGAAGGCCGTGTGAGCGACGCCACCCTGGATGACCGCACGACCATGCCCGATGGTGCGGTCAACACCTGCATGCTCCAGCACTACCAGACCTTGGTGTTTCCGAAACCAACCGGCGGCGGCTCCGTCGTCGTGGCGTACCCGATTCGCTTCCTGCCCAGCGAACCATCCTCCCCCTGAGGGAAGCCGGCCGGAACCCTCTGCGACACTGGGTCACGCAGTGAGCCGCTCGTCGCTCCGTCACTCCACCACCGAGTCACACGCGATGGGATTGCTGGCGCTCTTGTTGTTCGCCTCGTTGCACTCGTCGATGGCGCCCGCGGCGTCCACCACCACGTAGATCGTGATCTCGCGCCCTTGAGGGAAGGCGGTGAGCGCGGGCGTGACCGTGGCGCTGTCGCCGGGGGCGAGCGGACCGTCGACGGTCACCTCGTGCAAGAACATCCCGCCCTGGCTCGGATCGCCGGCGTAGTAGTGGACGACGATGCCGGAAGCCGGTGCCGTGCCGTCGTTGTAGACCGTAGTGGGAACCGTCGGCGACGGGCAGCTGCCGAGCGCGCCCAGCTCGACGCGCAGGTCGGCCAAGGTCTCGGCCGGGTCGACGGCTTGCTCGAGCTGGTTGTTGTCTTCGTTGCACTCGCGCTCGGCGTTCTGACCATCGACCACCGCCCGCACGCGGTCCGGCAGCGTGCCGGTGCTGCTGCTCGCGACGTCGTAGGGCACGGCGAGCATCACCGAGGCGCCCGGTTCGAGGCTGTTCTGAATCGTGGCGGTGAGCGGCAGCGTGCGATCCGCGTCCGTGTACAGTGGCTCGTCGAGGGCCGGATCGAGCCAGATGCCGTGGAGCGCGACCTCGACGCCCGGACCCACGCGCAGGTCACCGATGTTCTTGACGACGAAGGTGATGTCCACCATCTCGGCGAGCATGCTGCTGCACCCGGATCCGGGCGCCGAGACCCCGAGCGCCGAGACCGTGAGATCCGGCGCCACGCCGTGAGAGCGCGGCTGCGAGCGGTACGTGTTGTAGTAGCGGCCGTTGTAGTCGAGGTGACTGGCGGGTGGGTGGGCAAGGATGCCGCCGGACTCGGTCACATTGGTCACGTGGTAGGACTGCTGGTTCCAGATCCGCCGGGCTGCGACCCAGGTGTCGGTCGGATCCCCCCAGACGCGGAGGCCGTTCGGCAGATCGTCGCGGCCGCTGAACTCCGAGCACTGCACCGTCTCGGTGTTCATGACCGTGACGATCTCGGCGTTGCCGTCGTTGTCGACGTCGGCGACGACCGGGTTTTCGATCACCGTGCGGCTCGGCGACTCACGGGTGTAGAGGATTCGTCCGCTCAGGCCGTCGTAGACCCGCAGGTGACACTCGTCGTTGTAGACGACCTCGGCCGAGCCGTCGCCGTTGAAGTCGAACACGCTGGAGGAGGTCGATCGGCTGGAGTCGTCCTCCGTCCGCCGCTTCCACCCGTTGTGCAGGCAGACGCACTGCCCTTGGCCGCCGCACACGCTCGCGTCGCTGCAGTCCGCGTTGCTGGTGCAGGCGCCGCCCGGGTCGCGCGCCGGGTTGTCCCCGAGGGTGTCCGCCGTGCTCTTGTCGAGCGCGCTCGGCCAGGCCGGGCAGGCCTCGCTGGGCTCCTGCAGGTCGACGATCGTGTAGAAGGCGCTGAGCGCCGTCGCGATCTCCATGAACCCGTCGCCGTCAAAGTCGTCGATGTTCGGCGCGCCGCCGTCGTCGCCGCCGGCGAGGTCGATGAAGCGCTGCCGCTCGCCCGTCTCCCCGTCGAGGATCACCAGGTAGCCGTCGGCGATCAAGATCACCTCCGCGCGGCCATCCGGTGGGTTGTCGGGACCAGGCGCCGCGACCGGATCGGCGCCGAGCACGTCAGCGACCGCGCAGTAGCCGTCGCGCTGCGACGAGGGGATGGCAAGCTCCCCGGTGTTCACGGTGGCCGCGTTCCACACCACCTCGAGCGTGCCGGTGCAGTAATCGCTGGTGTCGCCGCCGGGGCAGTCCGCTTGCCGTTCGACGCCGCTCGGAGGTGACGGCATGCGGTACAGCTTCGTGCCCACGACGATCTCCTGCTCGTCGCCGCCCGCCAGGTCGGCGACGCACGCCATCGGTCCGTGGTCGAAGCTCGGTTGGACCCCCTGCGGCCCGCTGCCTCGAAACAGGGCCGTGAACACCAGGGCGCCATCGTCGTCGTGTCCGAGCTGGTACACGTTGCGCCCGACCACGACCTCGGCGAACCCGGCGTTGTCGAGGTTGGCCACCGTGACGGTGGCCCCCTTGTCGGGCCACGTCCCCGCCGCCGACTCCGTGACCAGCTCGCCGCGGTTGTTCAGCACACGCACGGTGTTGCGCTCGGTGGGGTAGAGCACCTCCGGCACGCCGTCTCCGTCGAGGTCGGCGACGGCGACGACGCCAGAGGAGACGCCGTCGGGGGCACTGCTCGAGCAGGGCATCGACACGTCGTCGCCAGCTTGCCAGAGGGTGTCGCCGCAGCGCGCGAAGTAATCCTTGCCCTTGTTCGGCCCACCGCCGTGCACCGCCCGCACGACGGCGTTGCCGTCCAGCGGGCTGATGTAGCTGGTGAAGACGATCTCGGGAAAATCCAGCTCGTTGATCAGGCCGTCGCCGTTGTCGTCGTCCAGGTTGGCCACGACGGGCGTCCCGGCCACGTGCGAGAAGCGTGCAAACGGTGACGGCATGCCGGCGCCGTCTCGAGCGTCGTCGTCGCTCAGAGCGATCCCCCCCCACTGGAACTCGACCTGCGGGGGAACGTCCCCGAAGGGCACTGGGGGCAGGCTGCAAGTCGGCGCGCGACCCGTCCCGACGCAGCTGCCCACCTCGCACTCGGTGTGAGCTGGACAGTCCCAGTCGTCTTGGCACGAGCAGGTCGCCGCGCCCGCCGCGCTCTCTTCACACATGCTGACGAAGTGGGCTTCGCTGCCGCAGGTGTAGCGCGCGGTCACCGCGCTCCCGTTCGACTCGCACTGCACGACCTCGTCCCCGGAGCACGATCCGGTGCCAGGAGTGCACACGTCGTCGACGCAGACGCCGCCGTTGCAATGTCGGTCCGCGCTGCAGTCGACGTCCTCGTTGCAGGCGATGCTGCGGCAAACGTGCCCCGGTCCGCCGTCGTCGGCGAGCGCGCACTCCTCGGTGGCGCTGCAGCTCAGATCCCCGCACTCGTTGTCCACACAAGCGGCGGCCCCGTCCTCGATCTCGCAGCGCTGCCCTTCGCCGCAGCCCGCGGTGCTGCAGGGATCGCCCGGGCCGCCCCCGCTGCCGGCCGCGCCCGTGCCGCCCGTTGCTCCACCGTCCGGAACCACCAGGCTGCCACCGTTGTTGCCGCCGCCACCGCTGCCAGCGCTGCCGCTGCTCCCTCCGCTCGCGGACGATCCGCCGGTACCCGGAAACTCGCTACCGCCACCGCTGTCGTCGGAGCCAGAGCAGCCGAGGACGGTGAGCGGCAGGACGAACAACGAACACAGAAACGGACCCGAGACGCTTCTCATCGATGGACCTCACCCGGTCGCTCGCTGGGAAACGGCGACGAACAAATCCGGGCAGCCTCGTACGATATCGCGGCGACGCAGGAGACGGCTCAGGCATTCGCGCTACCTCACAAGTTTTGAAGGACACTGGAGCAGCCCGACGGTGAGCGGCCTACACGGCCGTCACCGAGGCTCATGACGCCACGCCGCGCTGACGATGGCGACGTCGCGCCCCTGCGTGGCCCAGCAAGGCGGCGAATAGCCCCACCCACAGCGGCAGCCGCCCCGTTCTGCTGCCATCTCGGATGGAACACGACCCTTGTCCCGAAGCCAGCGTCTCGTCGTTGGGGGGTCTCACGCCGCAGGGCGCGCCACCCGAAGACGCGCCACCGCTCCCGTTCGGTGCGCCCCCCGCGGCGCTGCTCACGCCGCCCGAGGACGCGCCACCGCTGCTGCTCGGGAAGCCTCCCATGCCGCATTGCTCTCTCTGCAGCGCAGTGCGCGCTTCGTTACAGGTCGCGGTCGTCGTCAGATCGGCGAATGGGGCGGTGAGCGGAAGTTCGGTGAACGCATCCCCACCGGCGCAGTGCGTGACGACGGGCGGCACCTCTGCCAGGCAAGCGTCGACCGGCAGGGTACCAATGTGGTCGGTCGCTTCACCCCAAAAATCATAGGTGGTGAACTGGTAGCTCAACATCGCTGGCGCTGGCCGCTGCAGATTGAGATCGAGATAGGCAAAGCGCCCGGATCCCATCACGACAGAGCCATCATCGCAGGTATGGGCCAGCTGCAAACCCTCGCGCCCCCGGTACGCCAAGACGCCCTCCCACCCTCGGTTGTCGACGATCACGTGCCCATGCTCGGCTTCGACGACACATTCAACGCGGGGCTCACGCGGCGCCGGGACCTCGGCCTCAGCACTGACCTCGAACGACGCGACCACCACCTCGCCCGTTTCGGCCTTCGGGAGGGGGCAAGCCACAAGATCCGCGTCGGCGGGATCCAGAGGATGGTAGAACTCAGCGCAGCGCGCGGGAGCGCGCGTGACCAGGCTCACGGGACCAACGGGGAGCTCCGGCCCCGTGCGCACGAAAACGCCGGTGGGGCTCCCCTCCGGAGCAAAAGGCTCCCACGTGGACGGCAGGCGCTGGTCGCCTGGCCCGACGAGCTCGAGGACCTCGCTCTCATAACAGCGCAGCTCGACCGCGATCGGAGCGTCCGGAGGCAAGGTCGCGCCGTCCAGCGCCGTCACCAGTCGTACGCCGCACTCCTCACAGTGGGGACTGACAGAGCACGCCAGCGCCGGCCGTGGCCCAACCAGGGCGGTCGCCCCGAACAGGCCCGCGGCGACCAACACGCGCAGCCGCACCCATCCCATTCCCAGCTCGGTGTTTGGATCACTGTCAGGCACACTATGGCACAGATCGGCCGGGCCCGACGCGGCACCCAACGCCACGTCGTCGCCCGCGCGGCCCAATTTCTTGTATACTTTCATATCGTTCGCCTGCACGCCCCAATGACCGCCACTTGCCGACCGGCGGCGGGCGGACTACCGCAGGGGGCGCTCGGCCGAGGCACAGCAACTTCGATGCCGAACCGGGATCTGAACCAAAAATCAGCCAGCCCGCTGTAGGGGACCGCTGTCGGCGGCCGTCTTAAAGCGACGGACGGTTTGGCAGCCCGGATGAGCCACCTCGGAATACCTGGACCCTCTGACCGAGCCGCACCAACGCGAGCCTCCGTCCTAGAAAGCTCGAGCCGATGAACGACAACCTTTCCGGAGATCCCGCGGTTCTGGCGAAGCTGCGCTCAGCGCGGCCGCGGCGGTGGAAGCGCTGGCTGTGGCAGCTTCTAGGCCTGTGCATCCTCGCGGGCCTGGCGGCTGGCGTCTGGTTCTACCGCGCGAAGGGCGCCAAGCAACAGCTGCAGACCTGGGTGACCGAGCCGGCGGTGCGAGGTGATCTGCGTGAGACGGTCATCGCCACCGGGACACTCAGGCCGCTCGACGCGGTGGAGGTGGGCGCGGAGGTGACCGGCCGAGTCACCGCCGTCCACGTCGAGATCAACGATCCCGTGAAGGCTGACCAGGTCCTGGTCGAAATCGACCCGGAGCAGCTGTCGGCGCGGCTGGAGGAAGCGCAGGCACAAATGTCGTCGGCTCAGGCGGCGGTTCGCAACGCCAAGGCGACCGTGGCGGAGAGCGAGGCGAACGCGCAGCGCTCGCGGGAGCTGCACTCGCGAGGGCTCATCTCCGACCAGCAGCTCGAGGCCGCGGTGGCCGCGCACGAACGCGCAACGGCCAGCGTGTCGACCGCCTCGGCCCAGGTGGTCCTCGCCAACGCGGGCGTCAAGTCCGCCCGAACGGCGCTCGACCGAGCCATCATCCGCTCTCCCATCGACGGCATCGTGCTCGCGCGCACCGTCGAGGTCGGGCAGACCGTCACCGCCGGGTTCCAAACGCCGGTGCTGTTCACGCTCGCGAAAGACATCTCGGAGATGCGCCTCGAGATCGACGTCGACGAGGCCGATGTCGGCAAGGTGCGCGAGGGACAAGCGGCGAGCTTCGTGGTGGACGCCTACCCCGGCCGGCGCTTCGAGTCCAAGGTCGTGCGCCTGCACAACCTGCCGCGCGAGGGCACGACCGTGATCACCTATACGGCGCTGCTCACGGTCGACAACACGGAGCGGCTGCTGCGGCCGGGTATGACGGCGACGGCGACCATCGTCACGAGCGAAAAGAAGGACGTCCTCTCGGTGCCGAACGCCGCGTTGCGCTTCGAGCCCGTCCTCGAATCGGCCGGCGCGGCCCGCGGCGGTGGGCTGCCGCTGCCTGGCATGGGCCGTCGCTCGTGGGGCGGGCCGCGGCGGAGCGGCGGCGAGCGGCCAGCAGGGCCAGACGCGAGCGAGCGCGAGGATGTCTACGTCGTTCAGGGCGGTCAGCTAGAGCGGGTGGAGGTAACGATCGGCGGCAGCGATGGCCGCCGGACGGAGATCATCGGGGAAGGCTTGAAGGCGGGCACCCCCGTCGTGGTCGACGTGGAGGTCAGCGAGTGAGCGTCCCGCCGTCGGACTTCCCCGTCGTGGAGTTTCGCGCCGTCTCCAAGATCTATGGCGAAGGCGCCGCCGAAGTGCGGGCGCTCGACGGCGTGGACCTCCGGATCGACAGCGGGGAGTTCGTGGCGATCATGGGCGCCAGCGGCTCGGGCAAATCGACGGCCATGAACATCATCGGCTGCCTCGACGCGCCAACGGCCGGCACCTACGCCTTCCGCGGCGTCGACGTCGGCGCGCTGAACCCCGACGAGCGCGCGCTCTTGCGCCGCTTCTATCTCGGCTTCGTGTTCCAGGGCTTCAACCTGCTGCCACGCACCACGGCGCTCGAGAACGTGGAGCTGCCGCTGGTCTACCGGCGCGTGCCGGCGCGGGAGCGCCGGGAGCGCGCGCTCGAAGCGCTGGCGGCGGTCGGCTTGTCCGGCCGCGCCGGCCCCGCTCCGTCCCCGCTCTCCGGCGG
>JAEZYZ010000256.1 GCA_023418705.1 Pseudomonadota bacterium
CGACCAGCGCGCCGGCCCCCGCGGCGCCGCACCAGCGCCCGCGACGGCCCGCGCCGCGCGCCAGCGCCAGCACCGCCAGAGGCACGGCCCAAAGGCTGACGACCGTGATGACCGGATGCGTGCTGGCGGCGTTCGACAAATAGCCCGGGAGCAAGGCGATGCTCCCGGCCGCGAGCAGGCCCGTTCGTTGCCCGCGCCCCAAGCGAACGATCTCTCCCACCGACCACGGCAGCAGCGCTGCCAGGCACAGCCAGGGGAGCCTGCCAGCGGTCGTCGCATCGAGCAGTCCCACGCGACCGATGCTGAGCTGCGACCAGGCACCGAGCAGCCCGAGCGTGGTGCTCGTGAACGCCCCGCCGGCGGGCGCGAGCTCGGTGCGAGCCGAAGCGAGCGCCCCGATCCCGTCCGCGGCGACGGCCAACACCACCCGGGTCGAACGCTCCACCAGCGCCATCCGCTCGCGCTCCACCTCCGCGGGGGGCAGCTCTGCCGAGGCGACCAACAACAGCCCCAGCGTCACCGCAAACGGCGCGGCGCGGGCCGAGAGCCGCGCGACGCCTTTGAATCGCAGGTTTTTTCCCATGATCAGCGCCGCTCGGGGCTGAACTCCGCCACGATCGCCGCGTACCGTTCGTCATCGCGCAGGGGCGGAAACTCCGACTGCGTCTTGGAGCGGACGAGCCAGTCGTCGACAGAGTGATGCGTGCGCAAGAAGCGTGGCCGCTTCAGTGATTTGGCGACCTCGAGCGCGCGGCGGAAGTGCTCGGCGCAGGCGGCGACCTCGCGCTTCAAACAGTGGGCGCGCGCCTGATGGTAGTGGGCCTCGGCGCTGTCCGGCCAACGTCGCTCGACCAGCCGCAGCTGCTCGAGCGCGGGGTCGGGCTGGTCGAGGCGCAGGTAGGCGTAGGCCATCCCCATGCGCAAGTAGTAGTGCTCGTACGAGCGCAGCCGGCAGCCACGGTCCTGCAGCGCGAGCGCCTCTTGGAAATAGGGCAGCGCCGCCTTCGCGGCGGTCACCCCGTCGAGCTTGCTGTCGTAGAGCACGGCGTCCCCGCGCCAGACCCGCACCGAGGAGCTGCCGGGGTACCGCTTGGCGAGCACATCGAACGCCGCCTGCGCCTCGTCATAGGCCTGCTCACGAAAGCGATTTGCTGCGGCGCGCAACTCCGACCGGGGGGGATCCACGCTGCGTCCGTCGGGACACAGCGGTTTTTCTGGGGGCGGGCGGGGCGGCGGGGGCTCATCCCTTTCGCAGCTGTACTGAAACAGCGCCGCAACCACCACGCAAACGTACGCCCGTGTGCTGCGACCGGGGTGGCGTAACCGCACCGAATCGTGCATCCTTCGCCGCCTTACCAGGGTCGGCACCGCTCGCCAACCCACCCTCGGCCCAGTACCCGACGCTTTGCATCACCCCTTCCCGCGTGTCCTACTTTGGTCTTCGGACCAGCCCAGACGCGGGTCAGCTTTCCCGAGCTATAATGACCGCCCCCCCGACCCTCCCTCTGGTGTGCCACTGGTACTGCCCTACAAGAACGCGCGTTCAGGGCGCTGCATCCGCTGAACATGCCCGAGCTGCTTCGAACATAACGAGAGGCCCGCGATGACGTTGCCGCCCCGGTCCGGATTGTACGATCCCCAGTTCGAACACGACGCCTGCGGTGTCGGACTGATCGCCAACATCAAGGGGGAGGCCTCGCACGACATCGTCCGTAAGGGCATCGATATCCTGCTCAACCTCGTGCACCGCGGCGCCAGCGGCTGCGACCCCCTGACGGGCGATGGCGCGGGCATCCTGCTGCAGGTCCCGCACGCCTTCTTCGTCCGCGAGTGCGATCGCATTGGCATCCGCCTGCCCCGCGCCGGTGAATACGGCGTCGGCTGCGTGTTTTTGCCCCAGGACAAAGGCCAGCGGCTGCGCTGCCAGCAGATCATCGAAGACAAGATCTTCGGCACCGGCCAGCGCCTGCTCGGCTGGCGCGACGTCCCGGTCAAGGCCGACGTGCTCGGTCCGATCGCGCGCTCCAGCGTGCCGTTCATCCGCCAGGTGTTCATTGGATCGGGCGGGGAGCGCGGGGCCGATTTCGAGCGCAAGCTGTTCGTGATCCGCAAATGGTCGGAGCGCATCATCCGCGAGAGCGGCATGCCGGCGCGCGGCTCGTTCTATATGCCGAGCCTGTCGTCGCGGACCATCGTCTACAAAGGTTTGCTGCTCGCCCAGCAGCTGGCAACGTTCTACCAGGATCTCTATCAGCCCGATTTCGTCAGCGCGCTGGCGATCATCCACCAGCGCTTCAGCACCAACACCTTCCCGACCTGGGAGCTCGCACAGCCGTTCCGCATCCTGGCGCACAACGGCGAGATCAACACCGTGCGAGGCAACGCCGCCTGGATGAAGGCGCGCGAGCAGCTGTTCGACGGGCGCGTATTCGGCGAGGACGTCCAGCACATCTTGCCGACCATCACGCCGGGCGGCAGCGACTCCGCCAACCTCGACAACGTGGCCGAAATGCTGCTGCACGCCGGGCGGCCGCTGCCCCACGTCATGATGATGCTCGTGCCGGAGGCCTGGCAGAACGACGGGCAGATGCCCGAGTACAAGCGCAGCTTCTACGAGTATCACTCGTGCCTCGTGGAGCCGTGGGACGGCCCCGCTGCGCTCGCGTTCACCGACGGCAGCCAGATCGGTGCCATCCTCGACCGCAACGGCCTTCGCCCAGCGCGCTGGACCGTCACCAAGGACGGCTTGGTCGTGCTCGCCTCGGAGACCGGCGTGCTGGACATCGCGGCCGAGAACATCGAGCGGCGCGGCCGCCTCGAGCCTGGTCGGATGTTCCTCGTCGATACCGAACAGGGACGCATCGTCGAGGACGACGAACTTAAGGCCGACATTTGTCAGCGCAAGCCGTTTGGCAAATGGATCCGCGACAACGTCATCGCGATCGGCGAGCTCAACGACGTCCCCAGCCGCCCCCCCCCGCCCGCCGAGAGCAGCACACTTTTGCAGCGGCAGCGCATGTTCGGCTACACGCAGGAGGACGTGCGGATCCTGATGGCGCCGATGGCCCAAAAGGGGGAGGAGGCCATCGGTTCGATGGGCACCGACACGCCGCTCGCCGTGCTCAGCGACCGCCCCCAGCTGCTCTTCAATTACTTCAAGCAGCACTTCGCGCAGGTCACCAACCCCGCGATCGATCCGATCCGCGAGGAGCTGGTGATGAGCCTGAAGAACTTCGTCGGCGGCGAAGGCAACCTGTTGTTCGAGCTGCCGGACCACGCGCAGATGCTCGAGCTGTCGACGCCCGTGCTCACGAACGAAGAGCTCGCGCGGCTGCGCACGACCCACCAGCTGCACTTCCGGCGCCCCGCCACGCTCCCCATGCTCTACCCGGTGGCGGACGGCGGCCAGGGCCTGAAGGCCGCGCTCGACGAGCTGTGCCGCCAGGCGTCGCTCGCCGTGCTCAACAACCACAGCCTGATCATCCTGAGCGACCGCGGCGCGAACGAGCACATGGCCCCCGTCCCGAGCCTGCTCGCGACCGGCGCCGTGCACCACCACCTGATGCGCAACGGCACGCGCATGCGCGTCGGCATCATCGTGGAGACGGGGGAAGCCCGTGAGGTGCACCACTACTGCCTCTTGACCGGATACGGTGCCGGCGCCGTCAACCCCTACCTCGCGTTCGACACGCTCGAGCAGATCATCCGCGACGGCAGCGTCCCCGGCCTCAACAACCCTGCCCAGGCGCGGGCCAAATACATCAAGGCCATCAACAAAGGCTTGCTCAAGGTCATGAGCAAGATGGGCATCAGCACGCTGCAGAGCTACCACGGCGCTCAGATCTTCGAGGCCATCGGCCTGTCCCCGGAGGTCGTGGAACGCTACTTCACCGGGACCGCGACGCGGATCAGCGGCATCGACCTGGATGTCATCGCCGAGGAGTGTGCGCGCCGCCACGTCACCGCGTTCCCGAAGGTCACGCAGACGCTCCCCACGCTCGACGTGGGCGGCAACTACCACTACCGCGCCCAGGGCGAACGCCACCTCTGGAACCCCGACACGGTCGCCGCGCTGCAGCGCGCCGTCCGCATGGAGGACGCGAAGAGCTACGAGGACTACGCCCGCATCATCAATGAGCAAACCCGCGGGCTCATCACGCTGCGCGGCATGTGGGATCTGACGCCTGCCGACCGACCGGTCCCCCTCGACGAGGTCGAGCCCGCCGCGGAAATCGTCAAGCGCTTCGCCACCGGCGCGATGAGCTTCGGCTCCATCAGCGCCGAGGCCCACGAGAACCTCGCGATCGCGATGAATCGCATCGGGGGCCGCAGCAACACCGGCGAGGGCGGCGAGAAGGAGGAGCGCTTCGTCCCCGATCCGAACGGCGACCTCCGCCGAAGCGCGATCAAGCAGGTGGCCTCGGGGCGCTTCGGCGTCACGACCTACTACCTGGTCAACGCGGACGAGCTGCAGATCAAGATCGCTCAGGGGGCCAAACCCGGCGAAGGCGGGCAGCTCCCCGGTCACAAGGTCGACGCGATCATCGCCAAGACGCGCCACTCGACGCCCGGCGTCACCCTGATCTCTCCCCCGCCCCACCACGACATCTATTCGATCGAAGATTTGGCGCAGCTCATCTTCGACCTGAAGAACGTCAACCCCCGCGCCCGCATCAGCGTGAAGCTCGTGGCCGAAGCAGGGGTTGGGACGGTCGCGGCGGGCGTCGCCAAGGCCCACGCGGACGTCATTTTGATCTCTGGCTACGACGGCGGCACCGGCGCCTCGCCGCAAACCTCGATCAAACACGCCGGCGTGCCCTGGGAGCTCGGCGTGGCAGAGACCCATCAGGTCCTGGTCAAGAATGACCTGCGCAGCCGCGTGGTCCTGCAGACGGACGGGCAGATGCGGACCGGCCGGGACGTCGTGATCGCCACGCTGCTCGGCGCCGAGGAGTACGGCTTCGCCACCGCGCCGCTGGTCGCCTCGGGCTGCATCCTGATGCGAAAGTGCCACCTGAACACCTGCCCCGTCGGCATCGCGACGCAGGACCCGGTGTTGCGCAAGAAGTTCGAGGGCAAACCGGAGCACGTGATCCGGTTCATGTTCTATGTCGCCGAAGAGGCGCGCCAGCTCATGGCGAGCCTCGGGTTCCGCAACATCCAGGAGATGGTGGGGCGGATCGATCGCCTGCGCCCGCGCGCGGTGGACCATTGGAAGGCGTCGCGGCTGGACTTCTCCGACGTGCTGCTGCCAGCCGAGCGTCGAGAAGGCGTCGGCGTCTACAAGTCCCAGGCGCAAGATCACGGCCTCGAAAAGGCCCTCGACAACGAGCTCATCGAGCGCTGCCGGGGCGTGCTCGAAAGCAAGCAAGAGCGGATCGAGCTCGAGTTGCCCGTGCGCAACGTGCACCGCACCGTCGGCGCGATGCTCGCGGGTGAGATCTCGCGCCGCTTCGGTCAGCGCGGCCTGCCCGCCGGTACCATCACCCTGAAGTTCACCGGCTCCGCCGGTCAGAGCTTCGGCGCCTTCGCCGTCGACGGGATGGACATCTTCCTCGAGGGCGACGCCAACGACTACATCGGCAAGGGCATGAGCGGCGGCACGTTGTCGGTGCGCGTCCCTCGCGGCGCCACCTTCGCGGCCGATCGCAACGTCATCATCGGCAACACGGCGCTGTACGGCGCCACCGGCGGCCACGCCTACTTCAACGGCATGGGCGGGGAGCGCTTCGCGGTCCGCAACAGCGGCGCGGTCGCGATCGTCGAGGGTGTCGGGGACCACGGCTGCGAGTACATGACGGGCGGGCGCGTGGTCATCATCGGCCGCACGGGCCGCAACTTCGCCGCCGGGATGAGCGGCGGGTTCGCCTACGTCTACGACGAGGACGGGCTGTTCGAGAAGCGCTGCAATCTCGGGATGGTCGAGCTCGAGGCGCTCAGCGCCGACGACGCCGCGTTCGTCGCGCGGTTGCTCGGTGAGCACCACGCCCGCACCGGCAGCCAGAAGGCCGCCAAGCTGCTCGGCAGCTGGGAGGAGACGCTGGGGCGCTTCATCAAGGTCGTCCCGGTCGAGTACCGCCGCGTGCTCGAAGAGATGGACCGCCGCCGGCAAGCGGCGGCCGCGTCGGTGGCCGTGCCGGTCGTGCAGCCCAGCGACAGCTTGAGCGACACTCGGCACGCCTCCTCTCCGGCAGAAGCCGAATGACCCCCTTGAGTCCGCCAAGTCCGCTTTGAGCAGAGGTCAGCGTGGGAAAGATCACGGGATTTTTGGAGTTCGATCGCACCGAACCGCAGAAGCGGCCGGTGGCAGAGCGCGTCCGCGACTATCGGGAGCTGGAGCTCCCCGTGGTGGAAGAGAAGCTGCGGGAGCAGGGCGCTCGCTGCATGGATTGCGGCATCCCCTTCTGCAACACCGGCTGTCCGCTCGGGAATCTGATCCCCGACTGGAACGACGCCGTCTACCGAGATCGCTATGACGAGGCCATCGTCGCCCTGCACGCCACCAACAATTTCCCCGAAGTGACGGGGCGGGTGTGCCCGGCGCCTTGCGAGGCGGCCTGCGTGCTCGGCATCAACAGCGACCCCGTCAGCATCAAGCTGCTCGAGAAGTCGATCGCCGACCGCGCGTTCGCCGACGGGCTCGTCCAGCCGCTGCCCCCCAAGCAGCCAACCGGCAAGAAGGTCGCCGTGATCGGCTCCGGCCCGGCGGGTCTCGCAGCGGCGCAGCAGCTCGCACGAGCCGGGCACCAGGTCACGGTGTACGAGAAGGACGACCGCATCGGAGGGCTTCTCACCTACGGCATCCCCGACTTCAAACTCGAGAAGACCATCGTCGAGCGGCGGGTCGCTCAGATGCGCGCCGAGGGCGTCGAGTTCGTGACGAGCGCCTACGTCGGCCGCGATCTCACCGCCGGCGATCTGAAGACCAAGTACGACGCCGTTTGCGTCGCGATCGGTTCGCGCGTGCCGCGCGATCTGCTTGTGAAGGGTCGGGAGCTCAAGGGGATCCACTTCGCGATGGATTTCCTCGAGCAGCAGAACCGGCGGGTGGCGGGCGAGACGGTGCCCGAGGACGTCGCCATCTTGGCCACCGGCAAGAAGGTGGTCGTCATCGGCGGCGGCGACACCGGCAGCGACTGCATCGGCACCTCCCACCGCCAGGGCGCCGCCAGCGTCACCAATTTCGAGATCCTGCCGCGGCCGCCCGACAACCGCGCGCCGCACACCCCTTGGCCGCTCTGGCCGCTGATGCTCCGCACGTCGACCTCCCACGAGGAGGGCGGCACACGCGACTGGAGCATTTCGACGGAGTTCATCGAGGGTGACGAGCACGGCAACATCAAGCGCCTGCACTGCGTGCGCGTGGAGCTGAAGGGCGGCAGGTTCGAGCGCATGCCCGGCACCGAGTTCACGGTCGACGCCGACCTCGTGTTGCTCGCCATGGGGTTCGTTCACCCGGAGCACCCCGGCCTGCTCGACCAGCTCGGCGCCGAGCGCGATGCCCGCGGCAACCTGAAGATCGACGATCGGTTCATGACCAGCGTCCCCGGCGTGTTCGCCGCCGGCGACTGCCAGCGCGGGCAATCCCTGGTCGTCTGGGCGATCGCCGACGGCCGCAAGGCCGCCCGCGGCATCGATCTGTACCTGATGGGCCGCAGCGAGCTCTGAGCGCCCGCGCGCTCTGAGCGTCCCGGTCGCCACCACGGTTGGCTGGGTCATGCGACGTGCGCGGATCGGATCGTGTACCCTCGACAGCATGGCCCGCTGGCTCTGGCTCTGCTTCGGGCTCGCGTGCACGTGCGCTTGCGGGGACGGCGCGCCGCCCGCCGAGGGCGGTGGCCCCGGCGCCGAGCTGGGCTTCCTGCTCGTCGATGCCGACAGCTACGAGCTCTCAGGCACGCGGCTAGCGTCCTCGCCGACCCGCTTGTTCTACAACTTTCACCCCGCCGAGCGGGATGCGCACGAGGCGCCGCTGCTCGTGGTGACCGCCGGCGGGCCCGGCTCGGCGGTGTCTTTGTTGACGGCCTGGAACACCGGGCCCACCACCGTGAGCCTCGAGGCCGGCGGGCAGCTCGTCTCCAACCCGAACGCGCTCACGCGCTTCGCCAACGTGCTCTACGTCGACGCGCGCAACGCTGGCTTCTCGTACTCCTGGCTCCCCGACCCGAGCGATCCCGAAGCGCGCGCTCTGGCGTTCTCTCTTGCCAACTACAACGTGTACCGCGACGCCGCCGACGTGCTGACGGTGCTGCTCGCGTTCTTCGAGCGCCATCCGGCGCTGGCCGCCAACCCCACCTTTCTCGTGGGGGAGAGCTACGGGGCGCTCCGGAACACGGTGATGCTGAACCTGCTCCTCTTTGGCCCGACCGGGGTGGGGGCCGTCGAACACTTCGCGTCCCCCGCCCTGCTCGACCGCATCAGCGAGCACCTGCGCGCCTGGGTGGGCGACCCGCGTCCGAGCCCGGAGCGGATCGCGGCGCTGTTTCCTGGCCAGATCCTGCTCGAACCGGCGCTCGCCGGATCGCTCCAGATGGAGATCTCGGGGGCGCTGTTCGAAGAGCCCGGCTCGGAGGTCGATCGGATCGCCGCCGAGCACGGGGTGGAGTACGTCCGCTGCGCCGATCGACCGCCGCCTTGCGACGCCTACGTCAACGCTCGCGAGCTGCTCGTGTCCCTGGACCGCTCCCCCTACGACCTTCGCCGTCCCGCCGATTTTCTCGAGGCCGGGCTCGAGCGGACGATGGAGACGCTCAGCCGCCTCGACGCGCTCGCGCAAGTGCTCGGGGTGCCGCGCGGCTCGCTGCAAGCAGCGCTCGCGGCGCGCGAGCCCGGCGCCTACCGCTTCGCCGACCCTGGGCAGGCGCTGAACACCCCAGAGGGCGATCTCGGAGCCAGCATCGGCCCACTGCCCGTCTGGGACGCCTATTTGATGGCGGTGAACCTCGACGTGACCCGCGCCTTCGCCAGCTCGGCGGTGGCCGATCACGCCGCGGCCGTCACCACCACGAGCCTCGGCGAGCTGTTCTTGCAGAACCTCCGGCAGGTGCGGACGTTCGTCAGCCGGGGAGCGTACGACCTCGTCGCCTACGGGCCGGCCGTGGCTCCCACGCTCCGGGCCCTGCCCGGCGTCGAGGACGTCGTCCCCGCGTACGACGACGGCGAGCTCGAGGTCCGCTTCGACGACGGGCTCGTGCGCACCCTCAGCTCGCCCGAGTACGCGAGCTCGCATTTCGTCACCCTGGACGCCGCCGAAGCGCTCGGGCGCGATCTGGGCCGCTTCCTCACGGCCCCGGCGCCGCCCTGACCCTCGCTGGTCACTTGGAGCGCTCTGGCGGACACCGGTGTGTCCAGACCGCGAGCCGCCCACGGCGCAGATCTCCCCAAAAACCTGCACACGGCTCACCGACGAGGAGTGGGCTCAGGAGCTGGTCACGGCGACGCCCGAAGACGTGCCGTGGATGCGCGACCTCGTGGTGCGCTAGAGCCCCGATCCGCTTCTGCCAACCGAGAGCCACGAGGTTGCTCTGGACCCGACGCGTCAAGGTGCGAAGCGGGCGACGTAGCCGTGCGTGCCGGCCGGGGTGATGGTCTCGCCCTTCCAGTCGATGGGATTTTCGAGATAGCCGGCGGCGAACCAGCCGCCCCCGGGTGCGCTGGCAGCGGCCTCGGCGCCCAGGCCGGACTGCACCCACCGGACAGCGCCCGTCTCCTGCGCGACAGCGCCGACGAGCCGGCTGCCAGCTGCGGGCAGGCCGCTCGCCAGATCGCCGAGCGCCTCGTCCACGCCTTGAAACCGGAAGAAGATCTCGTCCCCGCTGAGCGCCAGAAACTCCACCCGATTTCCGTAGGCCCGGCTCCACTCGTGGGTGCCATCGCCGCCAATGGCGCTCAGCTGGTAGGGCAGGCCGTCGTCGCAGGGCAAATATGTCTGCTCGATCACCTGCACCAGCCCGTTCGCCGCCGTGGTCTGGGGCAGGTTGCCCGAGATGAACAGCCGCTCGTCAGGCGTGGCGAGCAGCGTCTTGGCGTAGGTGCGCAGCACCGCGCCATCCCACACCGTGTTCGCGTCGGCGTCGATCTTGGCGAGCAGCGAGCCGCCAGCGCTCGCGTCGACCTCGATCGTGCCCGCGCCGAGATCGACGGCGCCGCCCGGGAAACCGCTGACGTAGCTGTTTCCGTTGGGGTCGACGCTGAGCCGTGCCTCGAACAGCGTGCCGGCGACGTTCACGCACCGGCTGAAGCTCTCGGTGCCCGCGGCCGAGAAGCGGCTCAGCACGACGCACTCCCGTGCGGTTCCCCACGTCTCGAGGCCGGTGCCGCGGAGCAGGGCGTGCGCGGCGCCGGCGGCGTCGACCTGAAACCCGTCCACTAGAAGATCCGACGCGGCTTGAGCGAAGCTCGTCACCGACTGCACCACACCGGCGAAGCTGATCCGCGCGATCGCGACCTGCGGGTTGCTGGCCGTGAGCTCCAGATCGGCCGCTGCGGTCGGCGCCGTGCCGTCGACGGTCAGGTCGACGCCGGTGACGAGCAGCAACAGCCCGTCCTCCGTCGCTTGGAGCCGCGCGCTCCCGCCGCTCGTGGCGCCGATCGACCGCACCCACTCGACGCCTCCCGTGGCGCCAACCCGCGCGAGCACCAGCGTGGGACTGGGCGGATCGACCGCGACGCCGCCAAAGCTGTCGTTGATGACCCCGAACGAGCCGGCGAGCACGAAGCTGACGCCGTCGGCGGCGACGATGCTCTGCGGGAAGCCTTCGACCGGGACGATCCACTCCCCTTTCTCGGTCCCGCTCTGCGGCATCGCCGCGGCGCCGTCCGCGTGCGGCATGCACGTCGCCATGCCCGCTCCCGCCGCGCCGGAAGCGCCCGCGCTCCCACCGTCGCCCGCGCTCCCAC
>JAEZYZ010000292.1 GCA_023418705.1 Pseudomonadota bacterium
GTGGGAGCACTGTGCGCCAGATTGCGCCTAGACGGCCGGTCGTAGCCGTCCCCAGTCGAACCCGGTGTTGCTTTGCCTAGTCGATGAACCCCGCCTTCGACCGCAGCGCACCGGGTGTCCGCATCACGTTGCTCGCCGATGAGAAGGCCGGCAGCGGCGAGCCGCTCGACCTCGCCGGTCGCATCATCGGTTTCACCTTCGAGGACGCCGAGAAGAAGGCCGACAAGGTCTCGCTCCAGCTCGACAACTTCGACCTCGCGCTGTTCGACCGCGAGGATCTGCTGGGCGGCGCCGTGCTCGAGGTGTCGTGGGGCTACCCGGGCAACATGTCCGTCCCGCGCCGCGTCGTCATCAAGAAGCTCAAGGGCTTTGCAACGCTGACGGTCGAAGGCCAGGCCCTTTCGGCTCTCATGAACCGCGAAGCGAAGACTCGAAGCTGGGAGAACATCACCCGCTCCGAGGTCGCTCGGCAGGTCGCCGAGGAACACGGCTATGAGGGCCAGTTCATCGACGCCAACGACACCGAAGAGAAGCTCGACGTCATCAACCAGACCGCTGAGACCGACGCTCGCTTCCTGCGCCGGCTCGCGGCCCGCGAGGAGCTCGAGTTCTACGTCGATGACGGCGGCTTCCACTTCCACGAGCGACGGCAGAATGCCGCGCCCACGCACGTCTTCACCTGGTACGCGGATCCGGGCCGGGGCGACGTCCTCAGCGTCAACGTCGAGTCCGATCTCGTGCGTCGAGCTGGGCGCGTGAGCGTTCGCGGTCGAGATCCGCTGCAGCGCACGACCGTCGAGGCCTCGACGACCAGCGCTTCTGCGGATCGATCGACCATCAGCGAGGTGATCGAGGTCGTCGATCCGGAGACGGGCGCCACCTCGCTCGAGACGCGCAACGCGACAGCCAGCGTACAGCCGACCTCGGTGACCAACGCCTCGCGGGCCCAACGCGAGTCTGAGGCTCGGTTTCGGCGGGCCGAGCGCGAGACCGTGAAGCTCTCGCTGCAGGTGGTGGGCGATCCGACCTTGCACGCCAAGAGCATCGTCGAGGTGCGCGGCATCTCGAGCCTGCTCTCGGGCAAGTACTACGTGAACGAGATCAAGCACGTCATCTCGTCGTCGGGATACGTCTGCGAGCTCAAGCTCACCAGGGACGGCACCGGTCGCCGCGCACGTGCCGTCGCCCAGTCCCAACGCTCGCAGGGAGGCTCGCGCAACACCTCCCAGCCGCGCACCGACAGCGAGATGACTCAGGTCGAGGTCGTCGATCCCGAGACCGGTGCGACCCGCATCGAGTACCGCCGCGACGGCAGGCCCGTCGGAGCCGGCGATCCGGAGGCCCGACCATGAGCACCTTCGACGATGACATCGGCACCCACGACTCGCGTCTGCTCGGCATGTACGTCGGCTACGTCACCGACCGCAAGGACCCAGAGGGCCTCGGGCGCGTGCGCGTCTCCGTGCCGGGCGTGCTCGAGCCGTTCAGCGCCTGGGCCTGGCCGCTCGGCACGTCGGGCGGTGGCATGAAGGACCACGGCTTCTTCGCTGTGCCCGAGGAGGGGGCGGAGGTCGCGGTGTTCTTCAACCAGGGTGACGTCGACGCGCCGTATTACCTGTCGGCCCACTGGGGCAAGCCGGACGGCGAGAGCGAGGTTCCCGAAGAGGCGCAGAAGGATCCTCCGGACAACCGCGTGATCGCGACACCGACCTTCCGCATCGAGCTCGACGAGTCGGAGGGCGCGCGGAAGCTCAAGCTCACGAACAGGAAGACCGGCGATCACCTCGTCTTCGACGCCGAGGAGAACACGGTCACGCTCGAGGGAACGACCGCGGTGACCATCCGGGCGGTGGGCGCGATCAGCCTCGAAGCAACCCAAGTCACCATCGCCGGCCGCGTGGTGCGGCCCGTGCCGGATCCGATCTGAGGGAGGACGACGTGGCGCTGCCCATCTGCATCGAGATTCCGGAGATCCCCGACCCCTTTGGGCTCACGCTGCCCGGCGGCGTCCAAATCGAGCGCATCAACCTGATGGAGGTGATCCAGCCCGCGCTCACGCCTCTGGTCCCGCTCTTCGACATCATCGACACCATCGTCGCCGTGTTCAACTGCATCAAGGCGATCCCAGACACGCTCGGCCCACCCCCGGATCCGACTGTGCTCGCGGCCTGCCTTCCCGACCTCGCTGAGAAGGTCAGCAAGCTGCTCAAGCTCATCCCGCAGCTCTCGCTGCCGCTGCTTATCGTCGGCCTGATCGACCTGGTCATCGACACGCTTCGGCAAGCGCGGAGCCTGCTCCTGCACCTGCAGCAGCAGATCGTCCAGATCCTCGGCGCCATCGATCGCGCAACGAATCTCGAAGACGCGGGGCTGATGGCCATCGCCCAATGCGCCCAGGCGAACGTCGCCCAAGAGGCTGCCAACGTCGGCAAGGCGCTCGCCAGCCTCGGCAAGCTCATCGGCCTCATCAACCTGTTCATGGGCATGGTCGGCGGCCCCGAGATCCCCGACCTCTCCGACCTCGCCGGGCGCCCGCTCGACGACGTCATCCCGCCCATCGACGCCATCATCGAGACGCTGCAGAACGCCCGCGCGGCAGTTCCCGTCCCGTAGGAGCGAAGCATGTCCGACGAGCCCCGAAACCTCCTCATCCCGTTCCGCCGCGACAAGAAGCGTGACTTCGCGTCGGGCTCGGGCTCTGACCTCCTTCGCTCGAAGGTCCTGCAGGCGCTGATGACCGCCGGAGCGACGCCGCGCTCGTCCGGCGAGTTGCCGTGGCGCACGGCGTTCGGGGCCGGGCTCGAACTGCTCCGTCACCAGCGAAGCGACGCAGCCCTCGGCGAGCTCGCGCGCGTGCAGATCCGGGATGCATTGAGGCGATGGGTCCCGGAGGCAGAGCTCGTCAGCGTCAAGGTAGAGCGCTCGGAGGCGACCCTCGAGCTGCGGGTGCGCGTCCGCGAATCGGGGCGTGCTGCCGCTGCCCGGGACACCGAAGAGCTTGTCCTGACCGTCTCCGCGTAGCTGTCCCCAGCAGGCACGCCCGGCGCTTTGCCTCGGTGGAGGTTTGCGCGTTGGCCATCCTGCCCCCGAGCGTCGATTACACGGACAAGGACTTCGATGCCTTGCGGGCGCGGCTCATCGCGCTGGTGAAGAGCGTCTTCCCGGACTGGAGCGACTTCTCGGTCGCGAGCTTCGGGAACGTGCTGCTCGAGATGTACGCCTTCGTCGGCGACGTCGTCACGTTCTACCTCGATGCCCAAGCTCGCGAGTCACGCCTCGTCACGGCCACCCAGCGCAAGAACGTGATCGCGCTCGCGCGCATGCTCGGGTACCGGCTGCACGGAGCCAGGGCAGCGACAGCCGAGGTCACCTTCACCTTACTCCGACCGCCCATGGCCAACGTGATCATTCCCGCGGGCACGGTCGTCCGCACCCAGGAGGTGACCGAAGCAGTGCGCTTCCAACTCCTTGCGGATGTGGTCATCCCGGGGGGCAGCGATCCTCCTGTCGCCGTGGGCGTGGTGGAGAACTCGCAGACCCACGCCCAGCTCTTCGATGCGCGGGGACTGGCCGATCTCGATATCGTCCTTGACCGAACGCCGTACCTCGACGGCTCAGCAATCGTGTCGGCGGCCAACGGACCCTACGTGGAGGACGAGAGCCTCCTCGGGTCCGGTCCCAACGATCGCCACTTCCTTGTTCTCGTGGATCAGAATGACCGCGCGACGGTCCGCTTCGGCAACGGCACCAGCGGTGCGCCACCCTCGGGAACGATCAGCGCGAGCTACAAGACCGGCGGCGGGACAGCGGGCAACGTGGAAGCCGGCAGCCTCGTGGTGGTCGAGGGAGTGTTCAACGACGTGCACGGACGGCCCGTTCAGCTCTCGGTGACCAATCCCGCGCCGGCCTCGGGCGGCTCCGATCGGCAGAGCGTCGCTTCGGCGAAGCTGCTCGCGCCCGAGAGCCTGCGGACGCTCACGCGCACCGTCACGCGGGAGGACTTCGAGATCAACGCGCGCCGCGTCTCGGGTGTTGCACGCGCGCTGATGCTCACCTCGAACGAGGACACGAGCATCTCGGAGAACAGCGGCGTGCTGTACGTGATCCCCCAAGGCGGCGGCTTGCCGACGGCGGCGCTCCGGCACGCGGTCCTCGAGCAGGTCACCATCGTCTATCCGAGCACGCTCACCTTCCAGGTCGCGGTACAGAACCCCGTCTATCGGACGGTGAACGTCGAGGCCCGCATCTACCTGCGGCAGGGCTTCGCCAAGGCGACGGTGCGCGACCGGGTGAAGCAGAACCTCGTGACCATGTTCCGGGTGAGCGAGCCCGATGGCACGCCGAACCCGCTCGTCGACTTCGGCTTCAACATCAAGGACGCGGCCGGAAACGCGGTAGGCGAGATCGCCTGGTCCGATGTCTTCAACGTCATCCGCGACACCGATGGCGTGCGCAAGATCGGCGACCGCCCGGGCGACCTGAAGCTCAACAACCTGCCGGCGGACATCCGGCTCGCCATCAAGGAGTTCCCGGTGCTCGGCACGGTCACCCTCATCGACGGCGATACGGGAGGGCTGCTCTGATGGCGATCCTCAACCCGAGCTTCGAGGACGCGGGGGCCGAGCCAGGAATGGCCGAGCATTGGACGCTGGCGACGTCGGTGGCTGGACAGCGCATCGCCGGGTTCGGGCCGTCGCCGCATCGTGCGTGGGAGGACTTCGAGCGCTGGTTCGAGCTTCTCGTGACCTTCGCTGCAGGCTCGCTCGCGCTCGCGTTCTTCGACCCGATTGCCGAGGGCTTCGAGGACTTCGAGGAAGCCTGGAGCAATGACCTCTACCTGACCGAGCTGCCCTCGGGGCAAGTCATCACCGCGCCTTTCGGTGGCGGCTCCGTCGAGGACATGGAGGACGGCTGGAGCAACGACACGTTCACCATGGACTGGTCCGCCGTGACGGCGGTGACCGGTATCTTCGACGGCGAGCCACGCGAGGACTTCGAGGACGAGTGGAGGAGCAACCAGAGCTACGCGTGGCTTTGGGCCGCCCTCACGACCCAGACCGCGCTGTTCGACGGCGGCACGGATCCCGACGAGGACTTCGAGAACGGCTGGACGCCGGCGACCACGATTTGAGGAGACGGCGTCATCAAGGAGAACTGGCATGGCCGAAGCAGACTGGACCTATCACAACAACGGGCTCGACATCGCGGCCGTCGATCGGGGCGTGACCGCCGGCATCGCGCGACCACCAGGCGGTGGGAACTTTCTGTTCGGGTTCAACTCGCTCGCCGCCGTGCAGGGCGCCGTGGGCTTGTTCTGCAACCTCGTCGACTTCGCGCCCATGGCCAAGGGCGCGTCGATCCGAGGCTGCATCCAGCGCGGTCCCAGCGGTGGCCCGACCGGATTCGCGCCATTCCTTTTCCTCGCCTGCCAAGGCAACTCGGTGAACGACACCGCGTACCTGCTCGGCCTCTCCGATGACGACCCGCACCGCATCGTGCTGCGCAAAGGCACGGTGGCGGTCGGCATTCCCGACTCCGAGGGACCGAACGTCCTCCTCGCTTCGGGCGAGAGCTTCTCGCAGGGAACGTGGCTCCACCTGCGGCTCGACGTGATCGTGAACGACAACGGCGACGTGGTGCTCAAGGTGCTCCGCAACGACCTCGCCGCGCATCCGCTGGGCTCGCCGCCGGACTGGCAACCGGTCCCCGGCATGGTCGAGTTCATCGACGACCACCTCGGCATCAACTCCGGCAGCCAGCCGCTCACCTCGGGGCGCGGCGGCTTCGGCATGGCCGTCGCCGATGTCACGCGCCGCGGATACTTCGATCACCTGGAGCTCTTGAGGCAGGTCTGATGGAGCTCGACGCCTTCACGAGTCGGCTCGGGCTCGGCCAGGGGCGAATCCAGCCCATCAACGCGCCGGTGCCCTCGGGGGACCATCTCTTCGTGCTGGGCGAGGATGAGCCCGGTCGCTTCTTCGAGCTCGAGCCTGGTGACCACGCCGAGGTCACCCAAGAGACCGATCTGACCGACGTGGACCTCGTTCGCGCCGCGCTTCGACTTCGTGTGCCGAAGACGCTGCCGGCCGGCCTCGCGTGGGAGGTGTCGCTTCTGGTCGACGGGGCCAAGGCCGCGACGGCGACATGCAATCCGGGCTGCACCCGGGTGCTCAGCGATCTCGCCGCCAACGTCTCGAAGCTCTCGGGTCTCCACACGGTCGGCGTCCGGCTCGAGCTCGTGGCTGTGCCGTAGAAGGACTGCGTGCCGACACTCGAGCTGCCTGGACTCTACGCCGACGTCATCGCCGCCCAGACGGCACCGGCTCGGCCGCTTCTCGTCAACCGGGATCCCGGTCCGGGTGAGATGGGCGTGCCGCTCGAGTGGTTCATCGCCCTGGAGATCCTCGACCCAGGTCCCGACGGCATCGACCGCGCCGAAACGCGCGTGCTCGTGGACGGCGTCCTGGCGTTCGAGGGGGACGGCGCACCGGAGCTCAAGCCGGGCTTCGATGGACCTCGGGCGACCGTCGTGCAGACCAGCGACACGCTGCGAGTCGTCCTCGATCCGGCCGTCCCGTTCGAGAGCCAGGCGCTCGTCACCGTGCGCGTCGTCTCGGCCACGGTCGGAGGCGCGCACACGCTCGACGAGACGTACTCGTTCGTGGCCGAGGACCGAACGCCGCCGAAGGTCGTGGGTGCGCAGGCCGTGTCGCCGAAGGTCGTCAGAGTCGGCTTCGATGAGGATGTCCTGGTTGCTGACCCGCTGGGCTTCGTGTTCGAGGCGCTCGACTTCCCCGCGGTGCCGGTGGAGCCGATCGACGCCGTGAGCGACGGAGCGGCAGTGCGCGTCACGCTCGACACCGAGCTTACGCCTGACGTCCGGTACCGTGTGCAGGTCACCGGCGTCGAGGACACCAAGGAGAACTCGGTCACGGCTCCCGACGATGTCGCGATCTTCACTGGCTTCCGCTCGCCGCGCCCGCCTGCGAGAAGGTTCGACCTTTGGTCGATGCTGCCGCAACACAACCGCCGGAGCGATGTCACCGGTGACCTGCGCCGCTTCATCGCCTGCCTGCAGGAGGCGCTCGACCTGTTGATGGTCGAGGGCGATCGCTTCAGCGACGTGTTCGACATCGAGCGCGCGCCCGAAGCCTTTCTCGCGCTCATCCTCCACGATCTCGGCAACCCGTTTCCCTTCGACCTGGATGAGCTGGACAAGCGGCGGCTCGCGTCCGTGTTGGTCGAGATGTATCGGCAGAAGGGAACGGCCATCGGCATCGAGAACGCGATCCGGTTCTTTCTCGGCATCGACATCACCGCCATCACGCCCTTCGCCGGCACGACGCTCGTCCTCGGCGAGTCCGAGCTGGGCGTGGACTGGGAGCTCGGCCCCTCCAATCGCTTCGCTCGCTACGCCTTCGACGTCGAGGTGGACATCCCGCTCAGCACCACCGAGCGCAGTCAGATCCGCGCCATCGTTGACTACCTCAAGCCCGCCCACACCCACTTCGTCCAGCTCATCGAGCCCATGCCGCCGGTCTTCATCGACCACTGGGAGCTGGGCTCGAGCGAGCTTGGGGAGACGACCGAGCTGCACGGATAGGCAAGAGGCTGCAAGCGTCACATTGGCATGATGTGGCTCAGAGGTCCGCGACCCAGCGCGGGAACTGGTACTCTGCAAACTTCTGCGCCGCCGGCTCTAGGCGTCCGTATCTTCTACCCCAAAACCACGTCTTCTCGGTATCTGCGATCATCCTCGAGGCGAACGTACCGTATCCCCCAGGATAGCGCGCCAACCCCAGCGCCCGCTTCCATGCCTTGTAGCGCTCGGCATCCTTCGCAATTGCACATCCGAACACTGCGGCAAAGTCCAGCTGCAATCCAAGACCTTCCAAATCCGCCGGAGATATCTCCACCTTTTCCCGATCGACGATGTTCCCCTTTGGCCCCCAACCGGTGTACGCTCCGTGCGAATGCCAAATTAGCGCTCGAGTCGCTCTATCACGGAGCAACGTCAGAAGGGTTCGCTTCGTTTGGAAATACTTGGGGAGACCAAGCGTATAACCCCGCTCCGAAGCAACGCGGCTGTGGCGACGATAGGCGTCTTTCAGTTTGTCGACGTCGGACTCGAAGTCAGTCATCTCACCGAAAAGGACCCAGATGATTCGAGCGCCTTCACTCACGGACATATATCTCCCTAAGCTTGCCTCCGAATAGTGTGCCGCTTGCACGTGGCGGAGCGTTGTTCGGTCAAGAAATCTTCCTCCCACGAACGATTTCCCCGTCTTGCAGACGCCACTCCTGACCGTTTGGATCGATCGCGCGAAACTTCGATTCGTTTCCACCGCCACCGTAGCCAAAACGTGCGGTTGTCATCCACGCGTCTCTTACGACATCGGCGCTGAGGTCTCTTTCTCGCAACCTACCGAAGAAACTCGCGTCAGCCTTGATGAATCCCCCCCCGAGCATGGCATCGACCATGCGCCAACCTGTTAGGCCAGCGAAGCCAAACAACAAGTGTTGCCCAAACAAGAGGCGCATTGTGCGTATCGTACTCTCGCTTGAGCAGACACTGCACCCTCCCCAAAGAACAACATCGCAATTCGCATCCAGGCAGAAGTCGGCGGTCCCCTTCTTCAGCTCGACCGACTGTGCTCCCGCAACAAGGCGAACCGAGGTTTCGCGGAACTCGACACCGACGGAGCGGTTCTCGTTGTACAGTTCGCTTGAGCTAAAGTGACCGCCAAGGTAGAGCCAGCTTGGCTTTGCTCTGAAAAATGCCCGAAGCTCGTCTAGCGACGGGGAACCCTTTTTGATGGGTCCCGTGACACCAAAGCCTAGAGATCTGCATCCTTTCTCCCACGTGGTCGCGTCCTTCCGCGTTCCCAGCGATAGCACTGCTGCTTGCCGCGACATCAATTACCCCACCTCACGCAAGCGGTACATTACGCGCCCGCTCGATGAGTGACTGGAAACTCGGCCTTCTCTTTCGAGATCCGCGAGACACGCTCCGACCTCGGTTTTCGATGCTTGTACGCGGCTTTGGATCCAGCTTGCGCTTGCTCCTCGAGGGCGAGAACGCAGGGTGGATATTATGCTCGCGGTCAGGTCGTTCGCGCTCCCTGCCTGAGGAGATTCAACCTCCTCAGGCAGTCGCGCTGGGCCAGATCCATCTCCACGCGAGGCAGAACTTGGGTCTGATGCATCGCCAGTTGCTGGTTCGCCAAGCACTGCCAGTCGGCTCATAACATTCTGGTAGGGGCGCAGAATCCCGTAGATCGAAGCGGCAGTCCTTCCGACCTCGGCGAACTTCGCCGCTAGCTCGCGTGACGTCATGCGATCCGCCCACAGCTTCTGCGTCAGCAGAAGATCAGCCATCTTCCGGTACTGCTCGGCGTTCGAAGCAAACCCTCCGCTTCGCAGAGCTGCCTCCATGTGACCGAGGACCTCCAGGGCCTTCTCAGCAGTCGCTTGGACATTCTGCGCAAGCTTCGCCGTTTCTGCGGAATCCTCACCCATCGTCACCCATCGTCAGTCGTTGGCTTAGGGACCTGCCTGTCCGCCGCAGCTACTTCGAGGATATCCAGCAACCGATCGAGACCGACGGGCGCGGTCCCGCGGTCCAGTTCGATTGTTACCTTCAACCCGGCGTTGTCCTCGGCCCGGACTTGGGCGCTACTGGCCACACGCTTCGGTACCTTGCCGAACAACCTAGGCATCGTTTTCTTGGCAGTCGAGGCGCCACCGGGCTTCGGCTCTTCGACGCGATGCACATCATAGGAAAACTCGAGCTTGGCGGTCTTGACGGAAACCATTGGTATCTGCACGAGGCTTAGCAATGGGACTTCGAGGACAAAGTCTCCTTCTGTCTGGGACTCATCCAGCTTCCGGTACGCGAACGCCACGGTTCGTAATTTGCTTCCTCCAGTTGCCGCGCCCGACGCCGCTTCCAGACCGACCTCGTTTATGAAGTCGATGGTCGCGCGCGTCGCTTTGGCCTGAGCGTCGAGCACACCGGTGAGCATCGCCCCGAGGACCTCAGAAAAGTCTCGAGGTTCGAATGCGTCGATTACCGCCATCAGTCAACCTCTCCCCTTGTCGAATAGACAGCAAGATCATCCGACGAAAGGCGGAGCTTGAGCTCGTGTACAGCAACCGGTGCAGCCGCCTCCAGGGCGTCCTTGGTGACCGAGACGGCCAACTTGTGTCCGAGGGCCGCCGTCGCCGTCCCAGCCTCATGCAGTTGCAGCTCCGACTCCGAGAAGAGTGCTGCGAGCCTTGGCCGAAGGACTTTCTTGAGTTCTCGCGGCGGCAATGCCTGCTGGCGCAAATCGGAGGGCAACTTGGCGAGTACGTTCTCCACCAACGTGACGGTTGCGGCGATCGCGTGCTCCTGGTCGTCCGGCGCTCGTAGCGCCTTCGCCACGTCGATCCGAAGGGATTCGTCGAGCAAGTTTCTTGCGGAGCTCAAGACGGTTCGCCGGAACGCCTCGGACTCCTTCATGTCGTCGCGGTCGATCCTCACCAGCGTGGGGAGCGCCTTCGAAACTGCGTGCCACCAGAGGCGAGCCTGGGCGTCCTTGACCCGGGACGAGAAATCCTCTGTCTGCTCCTCATCCACTACGAAGCGGATTGTCACCTCAGCGTCCCTAATCACCATTCGCGGAACAGGGACATCGCCTAAGACGCTGTCCGCGGAGTACTGCTCTTGCGCCGCTCGAGATGCGAGATCAGCTGCCACCCGGGCATTGGTGACGCCTTTGAGAATGCCACCGAGTATCTCGTCGAGGTTGCTCATCGTCGCCTATCTTCGAAGTCGGTGCCATTGAACCGCCGTTCCACCGTCCTGCAGCCGTTCAGGGCAGCTACTGCTTCTTGTCCTTGATCGCGTCTTCGAGGATGTCGAGCATCTTGCTTAGACCCGCGGGCATCTCGTCCTGAACCGCGCGAACGTGTATGTCCATCGAGTACTCCCGCTTCTGGGACGCATTGGTAGACGTGTTGGTCTTGTACGTCGAGCTGACACGGAAATCGAACTTCACCGGAGACCAGAACGCAGAGTAGCTGCCGCCAGTCTCGGCCTTGACTTCGAAATTCGAGGAGGTGTTGCGCGTGATCGCGTCCGTGAGCTTCGCTTTAAAGTCGATGGTCATCTCGTCGATCCGGATGAACGGGATCGGGACGATTGAGAGGAGGGGCACCGTCAGTTCGTACTGCTCATCGACGCCGCCAGGGCTGTCAGTCGTTTCTGTCTGGGTCTTCTTGAAGTACTTGAAGGTTACATTCCGTAGGTCGCCGAAGCTCGCGTCCTTGGTCGTATCGTCGAACACCGGATCGCTGTCCGCTTGAAGCGGCTGCTGGAACCCCACTTTGTGGATGAAATCAATCGTGGACTGCGCAGCCAACGCTTGCGCTTCGATCGCTGCCTTCATGGGCGCGCCAATCAGGTGCGCAAACGGAATCTGACGCAATTCTTGGACGGCCCTGCTCATTTCTCGGCTCCTTCGACCAGCTTGTTGAGGTCCTCAACGCTGTAGGTCGGCTTCAGCTGGAAGACCTTCTCGAGCTTGGCCACGGCGAACCGCGCCCCCGCGACCGATGCCTGCCCCATGGCGAGCCTGACAGCCTCATCGACGCTGGCAGCCGTAGCTTCGATCGTCGCTTTGATGTTCGAACGATTCGTGACGTCGAGTTTGAGTAGGACAAACGAACCTTGCGCAGCGCCGCCTGCTCGCGGAACGCCGCCTGCGTCTTCTTCGTGTTCGGGCATGCTTGCCTCGGCGGATTGCGGGTGAACGGTTGCCGGGTTGCACAATGTCCCCGGTCCCACGGCGGGATAGCACCAGCGGGCGCGGGCATGCTCGCTCGCGATGCGCCAGAATGTCAAGCATGATCAGGGATCTGGGGATCTGCCCAACCCAGCGTCGTGTGCAGGCCTAACGGGAGTGGCCAACAAGCGGAGGTACTTACTGAAGCGCCAGAAGTAGCCAGAGCTGTCCCCAGCCCAGCCACCAGGCGCTTTGCCCCTCTGGAGACCATCTCCGAGGGCACCCGATGGCAGACCGTCTCGACTACTACTTCCGTCAGAAGGTCACCGAGGCCGAGCTGGATCTGGGCTTCGAGCTGCTAGAGAAGGCGGACCGCAACCTGGCCGCGGACATCGGCGTCTACGGGATCATCAGCGGAGCTGCCCCCGCGCCGCACTCGCCAGTCCCGGATCTGACCATCGACCTGACGGCGCCCGGCCGTGCCTACGACAACCTCGGCCAGCGCATCTTCTTCGGCACCGGGCAGACGGTGGACTGCGCGGTCGACTTCGCCGGCATCCCGACCGAGGTGCCCTCGGCCGGACAGGAGCGCTGGTTGGGCATCTTCCTCAAGTTCGACCGGCTACTCTCCGACCCGCGCACGGACGGCAACTCGCAGCAGGTCTTCTTCCGGCGTGACGAGTCGTTCCAGATCGTCGTTCGTCAGGCACCCCCCGGTCCGATCGGATCCGCCGCCAAGGTCGCCCTACAGCCGGACGAGCTCCTGATCTGCGACGTGCTGCGCCGCAATGGGCAGACGCAGATCATCGGTAGCGACATCGATACGTCGCGCCGGCAGGCGTTCATCTTCGCCCAGGGCGACGCCGTCCAGATCCTGAGCGGCGGCTGGACGACGCTCGAGCCCGCCGTCGACACGGTTCAGTCGGCGCTCGACGAGATCGACGCCGAGCTTACCGACCACTTCACCGGCGCCGCGCGAAGGCACGCCGCGAGTGCCATCGACATCCCGGCGCACGGGTTCGTCGCGGCGACGAACGTCCAGGGTGCTGTTCACGAGCTGGTCGATGACCTTTCCTCGACGGCATCGGGTACTCCCGGCGCGCAGAAGGTCGGGGCGGATGCGGCACCCGGTACACCGCACGCGTTGCCTGCGGGCAACGTGGACGGGCAACTCTCACAGCTGCTTGCATGGCTGAACGATCACGTTGGAGCGGTCGCCGGGGCTCACAACGCGAGCGCCATCGCAGCCATTGCCCACAGCTACATCTCGGGCACGAGCGTCCAGGCGCAGCTCCAAGAGATCGTGACGGACCTCGGGTCGCAGGCGGCGGCTGGCTCCGGAGCGTCACGCATCGGTGTTGCCGACTCCGGTGGGAATCTCGATGCCGCCAACGTCGAAGCCGCGCTCGCCGAGATTCTCGACGCCTTCGAGGGCGACCACTTCCGCGGCAACGAGACGAGCGTCGGCCAGCATCGCGCCATCCGGCAGCCTGTCCTTGGAAGCGGGACCGTGCTGCTTTGGGATGCCGCAGGCGCCGGCGGTGCTGGTGCGCGCCTGCGCGTCTACGCGGACACGAGCTCGATCTGGTTCACGCTGAACGCCTCCTGGAACGGCAGCGCCTGGGTGCGCGACAACACCAGCTTCTTCTCGGGTGGCTTCCGCTTCTCGCGCCTAGCGTTCGAGCTGTTCCACGAAGACAGCTTCGCAGCGACGTTCACTTCCTGGACGAGCACGTGGACACTGCCGATGAGCAGCACCACGAACTCCGCGTTCGAGCTGGGCGGGACGGTGCAGGAAATCGGCCGCGTCGGTCTCGAGTACACCAACGCCGACACGGCTACACGGACGCTGGCCGGCGGCGGCGCGGCGACCTTCCGCAACCGTTTCCCCGCGACTCCGTCGTCGATCACGCTCTCGCCGCTGAGCACGAGCGGGAGCTTCTCGGGCAACCCGAGCACGTTCACCGTGAACCGCGACGGCTTCGGCTACTTCACGTTCCAGAGCCTCTCGTCGCTATCAACCGCGTTCTGGTTCGGCAACTACACCGCCGTCGCGTGAGGAGAAGAGATGTCCATCCACGAAGTCACCGATACTGACGTCCTCCAGCGCTGCGCCAGCTGCGGCGACGAGCATCGCGTGCTCATCGATGACCTGGAGGTGGGTGTGGCTCGCGAAGACCAGGTCGATCCGCTCCTCGTCCCGATGCCGCCGTGTGCAGCTTGCGGATCGAGCGAGTTCCTCGTTCGCGCCCCCGACAACGAGCCTGAGTACCCGGCGCCCGGATCGTTCGGCCACCGGCACCGCATGCTCGTCGATCACCTGCACGCGGAGCTGGTGCGGCGGGACAAGGTCGTAGCTCCACTGCTCGATCAAGAGGGGCATGCACCCGCGTCCCTCGCGAGGCCACTCACGACCGAGGCAAAGGATCGATGGTTTGCGCGCGGGATGAAAGTCGACGCGCGCGCGAGAGAACAGCCGCCGACTCGTCGTGAGGAACAGGTCGAGCGATGACCGATCGCGCTGACACTTTCATCGTTGGTGGGCGTGACATCGAAGCTTCGTCCCTGCGCGTCCGCAACTTTCGCGATCCCGAGGTCGTGCGCTTCAAGGGCCAGTCTCGTGTGGGTAGGGTCGTCGACGAGCTCATCCTGCACGAGACCGTCACGCGCAGTGCCGCGGCGACCGTGAGCGTGCTGCTCAAGCGCAAGCTCGGCGTGCAGCTCATCGTCGGTCCCGCCGGGGAGGTCACCCAGCACGGCGATCTCGCGCACGACCGGCTCGCCCACGCCGGTGGGCACAACGGACCGTCGGTTGGCATCGAGGTCGTGAACCCGTACTACCCGAAGTACACCAGCCCGAAGCTCCCGTGGCAGCGGATCATCGACGCACCCTGGGCTCACGAGAAGCGCTACGTCGTGCCGACGTCCGCGCAGGCCGAAGCGACGACGGAGCTGGTGCGGCTCCTGACGGCCGGCGATATCGCGGGTCTCGCCATTCCCCGCACGTGGCGTGGCCTCACGGGCACCCGTCTTTCGATGAACCGTCTCGCCGACGGTGACGTTCGCAAGCCCGGCATCTACGCGCACACGTACTTCCACCACGCCGACGGGGCATGGTTGGTGTTGTACGCCTGGCTCCGCATCGAAGCCGGGCTTGCGCCATGCCACGCGTACGACGAAGCGATCCGGTGCGCGACCGGGACTCGGCGCTACGTCGAGCTTGCCGACCTCATGAGCGACGCCGTCGCGTAGGAGCCAACGGGGAAGGATTCTCCTCGGTCGCTCAGATGCTGCAGGCAACCGGTCCCTACGGATTGGTCGCAATTCTCGGCTGGGCATTCTGGCGCGTGAACGAGAAGAAGGACCGCGAGCTCAAGGTGCTCGGCGAGAAGGTCGTGGCGATGGCCGAGGCGCAGACCGCCGCGATCATCAAGGTCGAAGCCGCCCTTGTCGCGCTGCGCGATGCCATCGAGGACCTGCGCGAACGATGACCGCGTGTGGGGCGATGACATCGCGCCACCACATCGCCGATGCAGGTTCCGCTCCACATCAGACCGGCACATCCGCCCGAGTTCTCGGCCAGTTCCCGCGGCCAAAACGAGGTCGATTCCTGCGCCGAATCGCCTTGAGCTGTTCGGGAAGCGACGCCTGTATGTCCTTGCGATCGGCACACCACCCCCGACGCGAAGGAGAACGGCAGATGAAAGTACGTGACCTGATCGAGATCCTCGAGGACCAGGACCCCGAAGCCGAGGTCCTCATCATGAGCCAGGAAAACTGGCCCTTCGAAAACGCCATCGCCGGCGTCGCGATGCGCGAAGACTTCGTCGACGACGAAGAAGATGACGAGGACGAGGACGACGAGGACGACGAGCCCGGCACCGAGCGCCGGTACGAGAAGGGCACCGCCCCGAACGACGTGTTCATCGTCGAGGGTCAGCAGCTTCGCTACGGGTCGAAGGCCGCCTGGAACGCGGCAACACGGTGATGGAGATGGCCATGAAGAAGACCATCGGCACCGTCACGACCTACCACGGCAGCGAGCACCGCTACCTGCGAGGCCACCAGGTCCGCATCGTCGCGGTGATCAAGAACGCAGCCCGGCCCGACTACGACCCCGACGCGGACGACGGCTACATCACCGACGAAGAGGATCTCGTTCGCCTCGGCGGCGTCACGGCCGGCGACCGCGTCGAGGTCCAACCCTGGATCGAGAAGGAGGAGCGCTTCAGCTTCGTCTCCAGCGATCCCCGGGCCGTCGACCTCGCGTGCTTTTCCCATCTCGAACCGCTCGGAGGTGCCGCATGAGCCACGCCGACGATGGGCAACCGACGTCGCCGTACCAGGCGATGGAGCGCGAGCTCCCGGAGGAGCACCCGATCGACGCAACGGTCGAGCGCCGGATCCCCCAGCGCAAGCTCCGTCGACGGATGCGGGAAGCCGGCGAGCGTCTCATGCACGCGCTCGGCGAGCGACGGGCCCTCTGGATGCGCCTCGAGGAGCTCCTCGGTCTCTACCACTCGCGACGCGAGGAGACCTACTTCAACCTCGGCTACGACCACGGCGTCGCTGCCGGTCGCGTCGAAGGCCTGCGCGCCCTCGACGACCAGACCTCACCCGATGCCCGGTCCCTCGCCGACCAGCTTCGCGAGCTCGCCATCCAGGCCGACGTCAGCCGCACCGAAAAGGTCGCGGCGCTGCTCGAAGCCGCCTGGGCGCTCGCGCTCGATCTTTCACCCAACCGCACCAACCACAACCGGAGGACCCGATGAACAAGAACAACAAGAAGCGTATGAAGGCCATGGAGGAGCTTCGCCTGCCCGAGCTGCAGGCGCGGTTCCACGACATCGTGGGCGAGCCCACTCGCTCGCCGAACAAGAAGTTCCTGCTCAGGCGAATCGCCGAAGCGCTCGAAGCCCAGGAATCAGAGGCCGCCGCAGCGGCCCCGGTGGAGGCATCCGAACCGGAACCGACGCCCGCTCCGAACGACGACGTGGCGACGTCCCCCGAAGGCAACGAGAAGAAGCTCAGCAAGCTCTCGGTGGAAGAGCTGCAGGCGCTCTACACCGAGGTTGTCGGACGAAGCAGTGGCTCAAGTGATCGCCGCTACTTGATTTGGAAAGTGCGACAAGCGCAGAAGGGTCGCATCCCCATCGGCCCGGTCCGTCACCGCCACGCCGGCGGGGAGGCCCCGGACATGAAGGGCTGCCGCTGCGCATGGAGGCCGACGTCGTCGCCCGTCTCGACGAAGCCCGAGAGCGGCTCGGCCTCAAGACCCGCATGGACCTCTTCCGCAAGTCGCTCGCCGACTACCTCGCCGCCGCCGGTGAGCACGACGTCGCGCAGCTCTTCGCCGACCAGGCCTGATGTCGATCGAGCACGACAAGCGGCGGCTGATCGAGTGGCTCCGGGCCGAGGCAGACCGGGCCACCGGCCGCCGGCATGCCGTCAACTACGAGGCGTTGGACGTAAACAGCCTCCGCGAGCTCGTGCGCCTCATCCGCGACCTCGAGCACGAGAAGCACGCCGCCGTGAACCGGGCGCGGATGATGCTGTGGCGGCGGTGATCAGAGCGGCAGTCGCCATTGGCTAACGTCACCCCCGGTAAGGGGTAGTAGATGCCTGCACAGGAACGCTCTGATGTCCGCCTCCTCACACAAATCTGTGGGTGAGCCACTCTGGCTCGGGTAGCTGTCCGAGCCGGTGGAACAGGGCGATTTTTGCATGATCGTAGCTGCGGAATCCGTACGCCAATTTGGTGGTCACCCGGGCCTTGTTGTTCAGGCCTTCCACCGCTCCCAGCGCGAGCTGACCGCGGGCGCGGAACCAGTTGAGCAAGAGCTCCCGATGCTGGTGCAGGGTCTTGGCGAGCTTGACCATCGGTGGGATTCGCGAGGCCGCGGCGGTGACGATCCAGCCATCCAAAAATCGTCCCGCCCAGGTCGGGGATTTGTACTTCCAGAACATCGAAAGGTCGTCTTTCAGCAGGTACGCCTTTACGGTCGTAAGATTGACTCTCAGCAGCTCGCGAAGACGACTCCGTTGCTTGCCAGTGAGGTTGGCCCGACGCTTCACGAGTACCCATCGGGTATGCTTGAGCGTCACATTGTCTCCCGCCTCCCGGAGCTTGCGAGCCTCGGCGCGGCGAACCTGATCGATGGCGTCGTTGCAGAGCTTCGCAACGTGGAACCGGTCGAGAACGTGAACCGCTTGGCTGGCACGGCGAGCCACGGTGCCGACGAACGCCTTCCACATGTCGCTGACTACGAACTGAAGTTTCGCGGCGTGCTCCGCACCGAGCCAGTCGAAGAACGTGCAGAACGTCTGGGCGGTCCGATCGCGTCCAATCCAGAGCAGTCTTCGGCGACCCTGGTCCAGCTGATAGACCAGGGTGAGGTACTTGTGCCCCTTCTTCCAAGACAGCTCGTCGACGCCGATTGCGGTGATTCCGTCGAGGTTTCGGTGGGCTTTGCCCCACTCGACGGCGAGCCGCACCGCAGCAAAGACGGTAGCCCAGCTCGTGCGGAAGCGACGCGCCGTCTCGGTCCAGCTCAGCACCTTGGCCCACGACGCCAAGAACCACGCGAAGGTAGTCGTCATCGGCGACTTGCCGTTGCTCCACGGCAACAGCTCGACCTTGACCCCGCATCGTGGGCAGTTGCACCGTCGGGGCCGATAGACGAAGTAGACCGCGATTCCCCAGAGCGGCACGAATTGGTAGCGCCGCTCGTCGAGCCGGCCGTACGCGGAACGCCTGCGTCCACAACCGGAACAGACTGGCCGACTGCCCCCGCGGGGCCGAATGCGAACATCGATCCAGCAGCGTGTGTGCCGGCGATGAAGCCGGAAAGAAGCGTAAACAAAACCAGGGTGCTTCTGGACGAAATTCAGGATAGTCTTGAGTTGCATCGTTGCTGGGGTTTGGTTGTCGCAAACCGCATCCTTGCACGATGCACCTCTTCCTGTCTTCGCCTCGCCCACGACCCTCATATTGGGCTCGGGAGCGGGGCGAGGACTCCGTCCTCCCCCGCGAGCGAGCTCCGCGCCCGCCGATCACGCATCAACCGGGGCAGCGCTGTCCGGGAGCGGCTGCGCCACCACTTGCGCCAGCGCAAGGCCCCTCACACGCCCACAGATTCGTGGGGAGAGCCTGATGTCCATTCAGGTCCAGCATCATCTTTGCGCTCTCAACGTTGAGCGCTCGATGGAGACCCGGACCGATCATCAGCTCCCGTATCGGCAGGCGGAACTGTTCCACGCCCGCGAGTTCCTTCAGGCTGAAGTAGGGAACCAGAAGCCCGCGGCGAGTCCGGAACTTCTGCCGCGGTGCGGCAGGATCGACTCCTGTCGGCGTGAAGATCAGTCTGCGCTCCTGCTCTTCGCTAAAGTCGCCGTTCTTGAAGGTCGGCATGAAGAACTGCCACGCATCGACGACGAATGGGATCTTGTCGGCGTCAGCGTTCGTGGGCCAATATGGATAGTCGATGCAATCACGGATGATTTTGCGCTGTTGATCCCGGTCGTAGAACACCTTCCACAGTCGCATGAGGCCGTAGCGACAATCTGGGCCGGCGATCGCAGCAAAGCCGATAGGATCGAACTCGATGCTGACCCCTCCGCCGTCCTCCGCGTACCCACGCCATTGGCTGAGTAGGTTGTCTCTCTCGCAGAAGCAGCAGACGTATACCTGGTCGCTTCGCGAGGCGTGAATCCGCTCGCGGAGTTGCTGCAGCCAGCTCCTCCTTCCAGGCCCAAGCTCGGCTTCGTTGTCGAGTTCGTCCAGAACGGCGTCAACCAGCTCGTGGCCGTATCGCAGCTCTTCGTCATCATTCGAATAGCGCGAGTTCGTGAGCCACAGGTCATTGCCGGTCACGATGCCGATCGCCCCGCCGAGGCTCGTATAGTGGCAGAGCTTCTGTCCGGACCGAAGGTGCTGGACTAGGTCTTGGCTGTAGGACTCGAGCGAGTTCAAGAACTGCGTGAGGACGTTGATATCCATGGTGGCGTCAAGCTTGGGGCGGCTGCTAGCTAGGGGGCCCGATCCTACACCGCGACGGGAGGCCCGCACAGGCGGTCCGAGCCACCGGCGCTCGCAAAGACAACGGCCGATGATCTGGCCGGACCCGGGCGCTTCTCAGCGGACGCCGCAGCCAGTAGAGTACTCGCGTCCAAAGAGGCAAACACAAGATGAACCGCATATTTAAGCCGCGCGGGTTCTTCACGGTTCCCGACGGGACAGAGGTCAGCCCGTTCCTGAACGCCAGCGACGTCATGCAAGGGGACGTTCCCTGGGGGCTCCTCGGCGAGATGAGCATCGCATCGGGCAGGATCCGCTCCGGCGTGCACTCCTGGGTGCACATCCATCCGGCCGTGACGCAAGTTACGTACGTAACCGGTGGACGGCTCACAATTCGGATGAAGGAACGGGACGCGCCGGAACCGTACGATCTGAATGTTGCGGCCGGTCACGCTGTCGTGTCGGAGCCCGGGACCCTGTTTCAGCTAAGGAATGATAGCGGGGAAGATGCCGAGGTCCTGTACATCGTGAGCCCCTCCTATGCATTCGAGGGCGAGGAGGGGAAGGCTCCGCGGCATGACGACGCCATCATGGTGGCCAAGACCTGGGAGGAGCTGGCCAGCTCAAACTACGAGGCCGAGGCGCTTCGCAAGACGGCCTACGAGGCTCGAGCGGCGCGGGCGGAGTGCATGCGACGGCTGGCCGCCAAGAAGGGACACCCACCGCGACCGATGGCCGAAGAGGGTGTAGTGCGTATCAAGAACGACTACGACTATCTCGCGCCAGACGGGTCGGAGATTCGGCTGTTGGTCGGTGGCGAGCACGGGAGCCTGGCGCATTGCGTTCTTCCCCCCGGGAAGGCGTCGGCGCCTGTGCGGCACCGAACCGTCGAGGAGCTATGGTACGTACTCGAGGGCTCTGGGGAGGTGTGGCGCGGTCGCGATGGAGAGGCCCGTCGCCGCGACGTCATCCGCACCGGAGACTCGATCCGTATCCCGGTCGCAACCACATTTCAATTTCGCGCGGGAGCCGGTGGTGCCCTCAAGCTCCTACTGACCACCATGCCCCCTTGGCCGGGGGCGCAGGAGGCCGTGCAGGTCCCAGGTGCGTTCGACGAGGCTGGCCGCGGAGAGCGCTCATGACGAACGACGAAATCGAACAGATCAAGGCAGAGCTGCTGCGGGAGTACCCAGGCGCCGCTATCAAGGTTGCCCCTGACGGGGCCGAGATAGTGGCGGAGATCGAGCCTAAGCGAGCTGTGGCAGTGATCGAGCGGAGCCAGCCGCACTTCCACCAGGAGATGACGGAGGTCTATCGGGTGCTCCGCGGCACTCTCTACGTCGCCGTCGGTGGAGAAGGCCGCGTGCTCGCCCCTCAGGAGTCTCTGACCATCGAGCCGGGGAAGGTTCACCACGCCCGTGGAGCTGGCGGAGTGGCATGGGTCGAGGTCATCTCAGACCCCGCGTGGACGGCTGAGGATCATCTCGTGCTGTGAGCGGTATCGAGTTGGGCCAGTCCGGGCACGGGCGGCAGCCAAGGGAGGCGATTATGAAGAGCGAGAAAATCACACCTCAGGTGCTCGAAGACCAGCCCCGCAAGGGATTCGCTACCACTATCGAAGAGAGCGGCGACAGTCCGGAGCCCGAACTCGAGGAGCGACTTGCAGGGGTCTCGCAACGTTTGGGCGCCGGTACGCCGGGCGACCAGGGCGCGATGGGAGATCTGCTGCGCAAGATCATTTCGCGTGTCCGCGGACGCAAGCTGGTCGAAGACCATGGCCTCTACGAAGTCGAGGTCCCGTGGGTGTCCCTCCACGCTCCTGCACGTGGGAGCGCACGTCTGAAGCTGAGCCGCTCGGAGGAGGGTAAGGAAGGAATCAAATTCTCACTGGTGGGCATCGGCCTGGGTGATGGCTGGTCCTACAAGGCCACCCTGACACGAGACTTCCTGGAGCGAGAACGGTGCATAGCCCTAGTCGAGAGCTTCAAGGTCCGAGTGCGAAGCTATGCCTACGAGCATGCGCCAGCCGACCTCGAGTATCGGTCCGACGTCGCGGAGCACGTGGGCACGAGCGTGCGCGAACTGGACCGCTGCCCTTTGTGTGAGCCTCGCCTCGATGACGAGCCAGCGCTGGTGCGCAAGGCAGGGAAGGTTATCGACCTCAGCGGCGACCCTGTCGGCCAGAAGATCTCAGAGACGCTGGCGCTTACCGGCAGCTCCGAGTTCGAGGTTGGCCTTAAGGCTAAAGTTGCGGGTGACCTGGGCGTCTCGGCCGGCGTCACCTGCAAGCGCGAGGTCTCCTTCACCTGCAACGTCGATTATACGCTGGCAGGGGGCTACCTGTATTGGCCGATGCGGCGCCTCCAATACGACGACCTGCCCTTCTGGCGCGTTGGAGAAGCGTAGTGTTCGGGGAACTGATGGAGCGCGCCGCGCGATCGGCGAGTGGCAGAAGCGACCGGGCGGAGCTCGATCGATTCCGCGCAAACGATGCACGCGCACCTGGACGACGGCGATGGGAGGCCTATCTGCGGGCAGAGATCTGTCGGCGAATTGGGCGACTCGCCCAAGCGCAGGATTGGTTGCAGGTTGCAGCCGATTTGCCGATAGAAGCCGAAGCGTTGATCTGGCGGGCCGACGTGATGACCTGCCGCGCAGAAGTGGAGCTGGCCCTCGACGAGCCGCAACGCGCCCTACAACTTCACCACGACGCATGGCGACAGCATACCTCGCTGACGCAAGAGGCGCTGCGGAGCCAGGAAAGGCTCGATGCGCTTTTGGCCGAGATCGATTGCTTCTTCGAAGAGCTGTGCACTCTTGCTGGCGCTGATTCTGGCGCGCCAGCGCTGCTGCGCCGCGCCTCATGGGTGAACGACCGTCTCGTTCATGGTCAGCTGAGAGACGCGTCTCGCCTCATCGACCTGGCCGGGAGCCTACGCGACGTCGAGCTCGCGCGCACCGTTGCGTCCGAGACGAGAGGCTGGAACGAAGGCCTCAAACCCTTCTTCCTCGCTGTTGTGTCCGGACACCTCGCGAAATCGAAAGAAGGGCCGAATCCGGTGGTCGAGCAGGTTCTAGAGTCCTCTCTCGGACCGCTGCGTCGCGCGCTCGAGCTGCAGCTCGAGACCCACCTTGGCAATGCTGAGGATGCCTGTGGTAACCACGACGATGCAAAGCGCCTGTTCGATGCGGCGGCCCAGCTCGCCGCACCGTTTGGGGATGAGAGAGTGCTGGAGCTCCGGCTGAACAGCGCCAATCAGCTGGCCAAGCAAGGACACCATGGCGAAGCGCAGAGCGCGTACGAAGATGTGCGCGACCACGCAGAGTCGGCGGGGTTCGATAGGATCGTGATCGCGGCTCGCTTCGGGGCTGTCGGTTGTCGCTGGCGGCAAGGAGAGTCAGACGGCGTCATTGAAGAGCAGATCGCCGTTGCGGGAACCCTCGAGCAAATGTTTCTGGACGCTCCAGACGATGGCTGGACGCGGCGGATGCTTCTGTCGGCATACCGCTTGCTCGTGAACATCGTCGCGTCGGACCGTGAGGCATTGACCGACCACTTACCGCTACTGCTCCAGGTGCTCTATGCGATCCGCACTCCCTACGCCGTGGCCGCACTGGCGGAGGACGACGTGGATCCACGTCGCTCCGCGTCCTTCGGGGTGGACCTCCTGCTCGGCCGCTTGGAGGCGTTGGGTGGGGCTGTGCTGCTGGTCTGGGAGACGGGAGCGGATGACATGGTGCTGACGACGCTCGCGTGCGGCGCCGGCCCCATCGCAGACAGGGTCGACGTGGCGTGCATTCCGAATGACCGCGCCGGCGCGATCTTCGAGTGCATCGGCGCAACGCGCAACGCCAGCGAGCAGCTCAGCATGCGTGCCATCGGGTTGCGTCGCAACAGCCCCACGCGGATGGAGGAAGCGATGAGGGCCGCCTGGCGCTTGCTGCCAGCTACGACCGTGGACATGCTCCTCGCTGCGGACACGATTATCTACTCGCCGTCGAACGAGAGCGCACTGGACGAGTTTCCCTTGGAGGCACTCCACGACGGTGACGATTTTCTCGGCGCCAAGAAGGTGATCTGCCGGATCCCATCGTTGCAGCACCTGAGCACGCAGTTGGCTCCCAACCGCTACCGGCAAACACCCCCGTCCAGCGCCGTGCTGGTCCGTGCCAAGGATCCTCTGCGAGCAGAAGACGATCAAACCTTGCGGCAGCAGGCAAGCCTCATCGCGGGGTCGGTCGAAGCCCTCGATATCGAGCTGGAAGAACTCGATGAGCCCTCGGTTTCGGAGTTCGGCGAAGCAGTCAGGGCGCCGAGCGCGCTCTTGCACATCATCGGTCATGGGTTCGCCGGCGAGGGCGGTGAGGTCCTTGTGCTTTCCGGAACTGAGGCGGTACCGATCGCCTCAGTGGCGGCGCCCAGAGGCGTCCGCGCGCCCTTCACCTACTTCAGCGCGTGCGAGGTTGGACGCAGCCGCCAAATGTCGAGTGGTGCCCAGAGGGGGCTCGCGGCCACGTTCCTGGATGCGGGGGCGCCTGCAGTCCTGGCACCGGCCTACCGGATTCCCAGCCACTTCCTCGGCCAGATGGCAGCCACCTTCTACCAGCTCTGCTCGGAGGAACCCGCGGGGCGAGCCCTTCAAATGACTCGCAAGCGACTCCATGAACAGCGGTACCACCCGGCCTGTTGGGCCACGTTGATCATGTTCGGAGACGCCCTCAGCTCGCTCACCCCGAGCGCTGAAGCGAGGCGTGCCGCGCGCCCGACTCCGTGGAGCAGTCTCGTTTTTCAGCACGTCGCGACGCAAGACGAGGAGCGGAGGCAGGCATGTCTGGTAGGGGTGGAAGCCGACCCTCGCCTCGATACCGAGGCCAAGTCGGTCATCCGCCGGTGGCTGAACCAGGGGTGGGACGGCCCGGAGGATGCCGAAGTGTTTCTGAATCGCTTGCGGGGCGTAGATGCCGAGGCTGCAGCCGCCCTACACATCCTGTGGACGCTGCAGGACGTGAAGAGCGTCGACACTGAGAGCCGGCAGGAGGAGCAGGAATCGGCGCGTGAACGCCTACATCAATGTAGACAGCTCGCCGCTGCGCTCGACGACACCTATGCGGGCATTTGCGTGATCGAGGCGTTAGGTGGGATCGGCATCCCCATGAACGGCATGGGAATACACCGTCAATTGCTCGACCATGAGCAGATCCTCCTGGAGATGTTGTCGGACGACGGTCCAGCCCTGGCGCGTATCGCCGAGCCGCTGGCCAAGCTCCAAGAGCGCATGGCCACGATGACCTTCATGAATATCGGTACTCAATTCGGGTACTCTGACGACGACCTGCAGCGGGCTGACGATGGCGATCCAGGCGCGCTACGGCGCGTGGCGCTGTCCATGTTGGAGCGCAAAGCGCAACCCGAAGCACTGGCCGGGGTGCTACCCTGGTACGTGTGGATGTTTCGATGGGGAGGCACAGGGGTCAGCACCGACTGTGGCAACGTTCTGGCGGCCCTCAACATCGATGTAAAGGCCGGCAGGCTCGGACAACGGCAGGCAGCGGCGATACGCTGCCTCGTGGGCGAGCTGGAGTTTGCCTCACAGGTCTATCCTTACGCCGGGGAGGCTGCGCTCCAGGCGGTTGACGAGGATAGCGTGGAGCGCCAGATCCTGGAGCTGATGCTGCTGCGGGATGCCATCAGAACCGGCGCGAGAGTCCCTCTGCAGGAGGTGCATGCGGCCCTGGTGCTCGCGGACGAGATCGGCGCCGACCTCGGCCGGACGGGCATGGGGGCGTGGCTGCGCACCGTGCTCGCTGAGTTCTACAGGACCCACGGCGAAGTCGAACGCGCAAAGGTCTTCGCGATGCAGGCGATCGATGAACTCGCAGAGCTGCATCCGCAACGCCAAGAGCTCACTACCCGGCTCGCGGACGCCGTGGAAATGGCCATCTCCATCTGTATGACCGAAGGCGACTTCGTTACTGCCGCGCGCCTTCAGCGCGAGCACGCCGACTGCGTTGGCCATGTCCGGAACTCGAGAACAGGAAATCCGTGACACCCATGGGCACCTGGCCGACTACATGGACGACTTCAAGCCCGACCCGAACTCTTCGGGGTAGCCCCCATGGGGTCTACTCATTCCGAAATGTTCTGCAGCCGCGTTCGAACCAAGACCGGCCACAGCCGAGCCACGCGCGAGCGCGACCGATCGCTACCTCGCGTGGAAGCGGCGCATCACCAAGCAGATGATCCGCAACCTCGAAGAGATGAGGCGGGCCAGAACCCTCGACAACGAGTACCGCGCCGGCAGACCCGGGTCCCGATGAAAGCGATCGGACTGGTGCTCGATCAAACCGTGGGTAACAGGCCGCCCATGGCTCGGGCGGTGGCTTCGTCTGTGGAGAGGTGGACATGGTGGCGTTCCATTCGCTGCAGCCCCTTGTCTCGAATCGCGGGCAAGAGGCGTGCGACGGTCTCGTGGAAGAGGGTGTCGGGCGGCTCGGCCCGCTCGTAGCCGAGGTCCACTTCAGTGCCCTTGGTTCGCCCGGATGCGCAGCCCATCGTCGGACACGGCGAAGCGCGGCTTGGGGCTGGTGGCCACGATCTCATCGAGCTCGGCCCGGGAGAGCCGGCGGCCGTGCTGGGCGCACGCGTCGAGCAGCACATCGATTGCGACCCAGCTAGCTGAATCGAGCACGATCCCCACGGCTGCGGGCTCGGGCTCGTGCCTGAGCACGTAGCTCAGGAAGTTGCTGGCGGCTGTTCGGCTTTCTCGTCCATCGCGGTCTCACTCGTTGCTCGACCGTACCGCGGAGACGAAGGGACGAGCCCAGCCAGGGGATCTCGTGCGGCCGACTCTGAGCTTTACAGCCCCTGCTAACCTCAGAGCCGTTTCGGTAGGCAGAAGCCGAACGGCTGACGCGATCCATTTCGCGCCGTTGCTCTGAGCGTCCTCGTGCAGGACGAGAACGCGAGCGACATCAACGACGTGCGCCCTGTGAAGCAACGGGGTCGCCGGTCGGCAAGCACCGGGCTGTAAAGCCCAGAGCCACGCCGCTGTTAAATCCGGCTCGCAGAGCCGAGCCCGGCTCTCTGCCCCTCAGAGCCGCTCTTCGGCCGTCGCGAAGCCGCTCGCGAGCGACCTCGTGCTCTGAGCATCGCGCTCGCTCGAGCGCGCGTCGATCACCACCGACGCGCAAGACCCCGCGAAACAACGGGAAGGAGCGAAGGGCCTCGCCGATCGTCTCGACGAGGCCCCTTGTGAACCAAAAGCCCAAGGCGATTGGCCTTGGGCAAAAATGGCTCCGGCGGTTGGACTCGAACCAACGACCCGGCGGTTAACAGCCGCCTGCTCTACCGACTGAGCTACACCGGAATGAGAGGCCGGAAGCCTAGTCAGCGCGGGGCGTAGGTCAAGCGAGAATCGGGCGGGGGGTATGCGGGGG
>JAEZYZ010000297.1 GCA_023418705.1 Pseudomonadota bacterium
CGCGGGCGCGCTCGCGCGCTGATCGCCGGCGGCGGCGCTGCCGGTTTGTCGGCCGCGCGCGTGCTCGGCCCGCGAGCGCTGCTCGCCGACGATGCGCTCACCCTCGGCGGATCGGTGCGAGCGTTGGACCCCGGCCGCGCGGGCGAGCTCGTTCAGGCGGCCCACGCGGCGGGCGCGAGCCTGCTCGAGGCGACGGCGGTGGTGGGCCTCTACCGAGAGCCCCACGGTGCCGAGGGCCCGGTATCGGCCCTGCTGGTCGGCCCCCAGGGCACGCGGCTCGTGGTCGCCGACGCCGTGGTCGTGGCCACCGGCGAGCACGCCGCAGCGCCCGTGTTCGCCAACAACGACCTCCCCGGCGTGATCTCCGCGCGCGCCGCGCTGCTGTTGTTCCGCATGGGCGTCGCGATCGGTGAGCGGCTGCTGCTCGTCGGGCAGGGACGCTTCGCGGCCGAGCTCCGGCGCGCCTACGAACCGCATATTGCAGAGGCCTTGCCGGCCGGCGGGATCGAGCGCGCGATCGGGCGCTCCCAGGTGACAGGAGCGCGAGTGCACGCGGGCGATCGCTCGCGCCGCGTGCCCGCCGACGCGATCGTCGTCGAGGGCCCGGGGGCGCCGGCTTTCGAGCTCGCCGTGCAAGCGGGGGCGACCGTGCGCTTCGACGGCAGCGGTTATCGGCCGCAAACGGAGCCGAACGGGCGGGCCGCGCCGCGTGTGTGGTGCGCGGGCAGCGTGATCCTCGCGGGCGGCGACTCGATCGCGTCCGGCGAGCACGTCGCCAGGCAGGTGCTCGCGGCGCTCGAGCGCGGCTGATGAGCACGACCGCACGAGCGCTGACAGATCACGACTAGTTCTCGATCAAGGTCCCGAACAGCCCGAGGCCGCCAGCGATGAAGGTGACGTCGAACACCGCCATCAGCTGGAGGAAATCACCGAGCTCATCCAGGCCCGCGCCACCGAGCAGCTGCCGGGTGGCAGCGACCGCCGAGAGCAGGGTCGGCGACAACAGCGGGAACAGCACCACCGCCAAGATCAGATCTCGCGCCAGCGTCCGCACCGTCATCGCGCCGAACAGCGTCCCCGCGGCTGCCACGCCCGGCGTCGCCAAGACCGCGATCAGGCCAAGCCCGGGCCCATACCGAACCAGATCGATGGCGAACAAGACGGCCGCCGCCGGCACCACCACGATCTCGATCGCGAACAGGAACGCGAGCAAGCCGAGCGCCTTGCCGGCGAACAGAGCGCTGCGGCTCACCGGCGCCACCAGGAGGCCCTCGAGCGCAGACTCTTCGCGCTCCCGCTGCCAGGAGCGCCCGAGCGCCAGCACCGCCGCGAACGCGACGCTCAACCAGATCACCCCGGCGGCGACCAGCGCGCGCGACGCGGGTCCCGTGTAGAACGCGAGCGACGCCATCACGACCACGAGCAGCGCGAAAAAGCCGCCGGTGACGACCACCTCCCCCGTGCTGATCTCGATGCTGAGATCCTTGCCGAGCACCAGCGCGGCCTGTCGCGCCCAACTCGGAGCGCGGCGCTCGCTGCCGGACGATGGCATCCGAGCCGGCTGCTCGAGGGCGGTCATGGCGCCGATGGTACACCGGACCCGTCGCGCTGCGGGATCGCCCCTCGTGGCCCTCGGTCGGCGGGGCCGCGACGCGCTCGGGCACACAGCACCCGGGGAGTGTTTGGGGTGGCCCGATCCCCGCTTCGGCCCTACCATGCCGCCCATGACACAGGTCCGCTTCGAGCACACCTACGAATGCAGCGAGGACACGTTCTGGAACCAGATCTTCTTCGACGAAGACTACAACCGTCGGCTGTACCTCGAGGGGCTTCGCTTTCACGAGTGGCGCGAGATCGAGCGCCAGGACCAAGGTGAGGCGCTGCGTCGCACGGTCGAGGTCGTGCCGCGCATCGGCGATTTGCCCGGTCCCCTGAAGAAGGTGGTCGGCGACGGGATCCGTTACAAGGAAATCGGCAACTACGACAAGAACAGGCGCCGCTACCGCATCGAGGTGGTCCCGAGCAGCCTGGCCGACAAGCTCAGCGTGACCGGCGAGCTTTTCACCGAACCGCTCGGCGAGGCGCGCTGCCGGCGCGTCTTTCAGGGCGACGTCACGGCCAAGATCTTCGGCATCGGCGGCATGCTCGAGAAGCGGCTGATCGAGGACATGCAGAAGAGCTACGCACGCGGCGCCGAGTTCACCAACGGCTACATCCGGGAGAAGGGGCTCTCCGGCTGAGCGCGCTCGCCGAGGGTCGCGTCTTGCCCAGCGCCGAGCCGAGGGCCGCCGACGAACGGCTTTGGCGGCCCGCGGGCTGCGCTTGGCCTTACTTGGTGGCGGCGGGCTTGTTTTCTGCCGCGCGCTTCGAGGCCTTGGTCGCCGAGCGGTGCAGGTCGAGCAGGCGCGGCAAGGGGTAGCGCTCGAGCCGCTGCTTGTAGCCGGCGTCCTTGGCCCGCTGCTTCAGCTCGAGGATCGCGCCGATGAGCTTGTCGCGGCTGCCGAACTCCTGCTTCGCGGTCGACAGGACGTCGTGAAGCCGCAAAAGCTTCGCGTTGGAGACACGTGACAGGCCCTTGTCTTCGTTGACCCGGTCGAGCCAAAGCTGCTCGGTGCCCAGCGCCTCGATGGCGGCGACCAGCTTCTCTTTGCTCTCGAACTGCTCTTTGACGCGGGCAAGCGGTGATTTTTTCATGGGAGGCTCCGCGGTCGCGCGCTCGGGCGACGGGAAGGGCCGGCTTTCTAGCAACCTCGTCCGCGTGGTGCAACAGCGCCATTTAGGCCCGCGGGCCGCACTGCGCTCGCAGCGGCGGGGTGACGCTCCGCCCGGCGCATGGTACGCGCGGGCGCCATGCCGGTTCGCGTGCGCTTCGCGCCTTCCCCGAGTGGATACCTACACATTGGCGGCGCCAGGACGGCCCTCTTCAACTGGCTGTGGGCCCGAAGCCAGGGCGGCCGCTTCATCTTGCGCGTGGAGGACACCGATCAGGAGCGGAGCAGCATCGAGAGCGTGCGCGCCATCCTCGACGCGCTGCGCTGGCTCGGGCTCGACTGGGACGAAGGCCCGGAGGTCGAGGGACCGCACGGTCCGTACTTTCAGAGCGAGCGCAAGCCCATGTACCGGCAGGCCGCCGAAGCGCTGATCGCCGAAGGCAAGGCCTACCGCTGCTACTGCACCAAAGAGGAGCTCGACCGGGCGAGGGCCGAGCTGAAGGCGCGCGATCCGAAGGCCCAGTTCGTCTACCCCGGCACCTGCCGCGACCGCAGCGACCGTCCCGACCTGCCGCACGTCGTGCGCTTTCGGTCCCCGAACACGGGCGCCACCGTCTTCAGCGACAAAGTCTTCGGTCAGATCACGACGCCCAACAAGGAGCTCCAAGACTTCGTCCTGGTGCGCACCGACGGCTACCCGCTCTACAACCTCGCCGCCGTGGTCGACGACCATGCGATGCAGATCACGCTGGTCGCCCGCGGACGGGATCACATCGGCAACACGCCGCAGCAGGCGTTGCTCTACGAGGCCTTCGGTTGGCAGGCCCCGGAGTTCGCCCACCTGCCGATGATGTTGTCGCCCAAGGGCGAGAAGCTCAGCAAGCGCCACGCGGCCGTGGCCGTGCAAGACTATCGCGAGCGCGGCTACACGCCGATGGGCGTGCTCAACTACCTGGTGCGCTTCGGGTGGTCTTACGGAGATCGTGAGATCTTTTCGCGCGCCGAGCTGATCGAGCTGTTCGACTGGCAGCGCGTCAACAGGAGCGACGGCAAGTTCGACGAGAAGAAGTTCGCGGACGTGGCCTTCGAGCACCTGAAGCAGGAGGCGCTGACGAGCACCGACGAGTACGTGCGGCAGGTGCGGCCGTTTCTCGAGCGCCGCGGGCTCACCGACGTCGACGACGCGCGCCTGCGGGCGGCGCTGCCCACCATCCGCGAGCGCGCCCGCACCCTGGAGGACGCCGCTCACCACCTCGATTTCTACTTTCGCGATCCCCCTCAGCTCGACGAAGCGGCAGCAAAAAAATTCTTGAAGCCCGAGGCCGCACCCTACCTCGAGGAGCTGCACGCGCTGCTCGCCGAAGCACCCGAGTGGCAATCCGAGCCGCTCGACGAGGCCTTCCGAGCCTGGACGGAGGCGAAGGGCTACAAGCTGAAGGACGTGGCGCAGCCCGCGCGCGTCGCCCTCACCGGTCGCGGCGTCTCCCCTCCTCTGTTCGACGTCATGATCGTGCTCGGCAAGGAGCTCTCCCTCGCCCGGCTGCGGCGCGCCGCCGAGCGAGCGCGCGCCTCCGGCTCCTGAGCTCCACCGGCGATGAAGCCCACCCCGCTGACCGACGTTCCGCTGCCGCTCACCCGGCTGCCCGAGCTCAACTGGTTCGAGGCGCTGCTCGAATACCCGCCCGTCAAGGCGCTGCTCCCGATCCCCATCTTGGCGGCGCTCGTGCCGCTGGTCTGGTGGTTCTTCCGTGACACCTGGCGGCGCCTCGACGAAGAGGCCACCGACCACCGCCTCGAGACCCGCGCGCGGGGAGCGATCGACTATCGCCCCGCGGCCTGCCTCGTCATCACCGCCGTCGTCCTGACCTTGCAGGAGTACTACGGCGGGCGCGCGTTCTACGAGCACACCTTCAAGCCCGTCCTGGTCGAGCTCGACGGGCGCTTCCAGTGGCTGCGGTTTCAAAAATACGAAGAGCTCTATAGCTACGCCTGGTGGGTCGCCGCGCGCGTCATCGGCTATGTCGTGGTCCCGTTCCCGCTCTGGAAGCTGCTCTTCCGCAAGGACAGCTTGCTCGACATGGGGCTTCGCACACGGGGCTTCTTCGCGCACCTGTGGATCTACGGCCTGTGTTTGGCGATCGTCGTGCCCGCCATGCTGCTGGTCGCGAGCCAGCCGGATTTCGGGACCTACTACCCCTTTTACAAGCAGAGCTCACGCAGCTGGTTCGATTTTCTCGCCTGGGAAGCCATGTACTTCCTGCAGTTTCTGGCGCTCGAGATGTTCTTCCGCGGCTTCATGGTGGGCGCGCTGCGCACGACCATGGGCGCCGGGGCGATCTTCGCCATGGCCGTGCCCTACTGCATGATCCACTACGGCAAGCCCTACCTCGAAGCCCACGGCGCCATCGTCGCCGGCATCGTGCTCGGCTCGCTCGCGATGCGCACGCGCAGCATCTACTCCGGCTTTTTGCTTCACATCACCGTCGCGTTCCTGATGGACTGGCTCGCCCTGTGGCGCCGCGGCGCGCTGCCGAAAGTGTTCTGGCCGGCGGGGTAGCGACGACGGCTGCGGAACGGAGATCGGGCACAGGAAGACCATCAGCGCCTTCGGCCCACCTCGAGTCGGTGAAAACGGATTTCACGACTGAGACAGCGAGCTGTGTCGACCAGTCTGGCTCGGAGATGGGTCACAGGAAGGGCGGAAGAGCGGAAGGGGGAC
>JAEZYZ010000341.1 GCA_023418705.1 Pseudomonadota bacterium
CTTCGCGGCCGTAAGAGCCGTGCAGCTCCACGGGCTTGCCCGTGACGACGCCCGGGTTGAAGCCGTGACGGCGGCTGTACTCGTCGAAGATCCAGGCCATCACCCGCGCGTTGGTGTTCATGTCGGGGGCGGGGATGTCGGTGGTTGGGCCAATGGCCACGTCGATCTGCTGAACGAAGCGGCGCGTGAGCCGCTCGAGCTCACGTTTCGACAACGTGCTCGGGTCGACTTGAATGCCGCCTTTGGCGCCGCCAAACGGGACGTTGGCGACGGCCGTTTTCCAGGTCATCAAGCTGGCGAGCGAGCGCACCTCGTCGAGGTCGACCTCGGGGTGGTAACGCAGACCGCCCTTGAACGGACCTCGTGAGTTGTCGTGCTGCACGCGGTACCCGATGAAGTTGCCGATGCCCCCGTCGTCCATCTGGATCACCAGCTCGACGCGGATCTCGCGCGCTGGCGTGAGCAGCAGCGTCTCGTAGCGCGGGCCAAGCTTCAGCGCGGAGAACGCCTGCTCCAGGTAGTGATTGGTGGTGGCATAGGCATTCATCGTCATCGTGTGTCCCTCCGGTCGTACGGCTCGCGCGGCGTGACGGGGCTCGCGCCCCCTGCAACGTGAAACCCCCGCACGAGCTCCAGCACCTGTTTGTCGTCCAAAATGGTGTGGCTCGCTTTGGCGTGCGCCAAGATCATCCGCACCAGCGCCTCCTCGGGTTCGATGCCCCTGCTTTGCAGCCAAAACACCACGTTCGAGGCGCCCGACATGTGGCCGATGCAGATCTCTTGAGTGCGGCCGATCATCCCAGCAGGCACGCCGCTATAGATGCGATCAGCCAGCCACGCGCGCCCTTTGGCTTGCGCCTTTCGGATCGCCGCGGCGTGGACGCCGGTCGCCGTGCGGAATGCATCGCGACCGATGAGCGGGTAGTTGATGGGGATCTCCCAATCGAAGGCGTGGCTCGCCGCCAGGCAGTAGTCGCGCAAGTGGGTGAGATCTTGGCCGTCGCCGAGCACGCCCATCAGCTTGAGGTTGAGCGCCAAAAGCTCGATGGGTGCGTTGCCGACGCGCTCGCCGAGCCCGAGCGCGGTGCCGTGCACGCGATCGGCGCCGTACTTCAGCGCGTACAGCGCATTGGCGAGCGCGAGCCCGCGGTCGTTGTGACCGTGCCAGTCGATGCCCACCTCGGCCCCCATGCTCGCGACCAGGCTGCGGGTGAACTGGATCAAGTTCTTTACGCCGTCTGGCGTGGCGTGGCCGACCGTATCGCACAAACACAGCCGGCTCGCGCCGTGATCGACGGCGAGCTGAAACAGCTCCGCCAGCACCTCCGGGCGCGAGCGGCTGGTGTCTTCGGTGACGAAGGTGACGGGCAGCGACGCGCGCACGCCCAAGTCGATGGCCTCGGCGCTGTAGCGCCGGATGAGTGACAGATCCCACTCCTCGGCCAAAGCTCGGATGGGGCTCGACCCGACGAAGGCGTAGATGGCGATGGGCACGCCCGCCCGCTGCGACAGCTCGATGATCGGCGCGATGTCCCCCTCCATGGTGCGGCCGGCGCAGGCAAGCTGGATCTCGAGCCCCCGGGCGGTGATCTCGCGGCACAACGTGAGGCAGTCGTCGAAGGCGCGCTGCGAGCTGGCAGGCAGGCCGAGGTTCACCCAGTGGATGCCCATCTTGGCCATCAGCTCCACCAGGCCGAGCTTCTCCTCGACCTTCGGGTCGCGCACCGACGGGTTCTGCAGCCCCTCGCGCAGGGTTTCGTCGAGCAGCTCGACCTCCGGGACGAATGGCCGGATCTTGCCTCCGATCTCGTTCCAGTCGTAGATGAGCTCGAGCTCTTTGCGATGACGACCCGGGCCGGGCATTCGCCGGAGTATAGGTCAGGGTCATCGGCCGACGACCGGCAATCTTGATGGGCGGCGGGGCATTTGCGGCGCTGACGACGGCAGCGCCGCGTCCCCGCGCGAAATCGCACACAGCGCCCGCAGATCGAGCTCGAGTCGCAAGCTGTTCGCCGGCCGGAGCGCGGTCCGGGCGCGCTCCCGTGCTCCTTGGCCGGTATACTGGACTGAGTCCATGACCTCCGACGCCACACGCCGGCTCATTCAGCAGCGTCTCGACGCCGAAGTGGGGCGCATCGACAAACAGGCGCCCGGTCGCGTGGCTCTGGTGTATCCCTCGCCGTACGCCGTCGGCATGAGCTCGCTCGGCTACCAGCGCGTCTACGGAGCGCTGCAGGCCTTGCCGGGCGTGATGTGCGAACGGTTCTTTCTGCCTGACGGTGGCGATCGACCCGGCAGCGTCATCGAGCGACCGGTGAGCTACGAGTCGCAGCGTGAGCTCGCCGACTACCCGATCCTGGCGGTGAGCGTCGCCTATGAGAACGAGATCGCGGGGCTCATCAAGCTGCTAGACGCCGCCGGCATCCCGGTCTTCTCCGAGGAGCGGGACGAGCGCCACCCGTTCATCCTCGCGGGCGGCCCGCTCACGTTCTCCAACCCCTTGCCGCTCGCGCCGCTGGTCGACGCGATCGTCATGGGCGAAGCGGAGCAGATCGTCGAGTGGGTGATCGGCACGCTGAGCGGCACCACCGGGCGGGACGCCGTCCTCGACGCCCTGGCGGCCCACCCAAACGTGTTCGTGCCGTCGCGGCACGGCTCACGCCTGGCGACGATCGCCGCCTGTGACGACGCGCTGCTGCCGGCGACGAGCGTGATCCGCACGCCGTTCACGGAGTTGTCCGGGATGTTCCTGATCGAGGCGGAGCGCGGCTGTTCTCGAGGCTGCACGTACTGTGTCATGCGCCGCTCGACCAACGGAGGGATGCGGATCGTGCCCAAGGAGGTGGTGCTCGAGACCATCCCGCGCGATGCGTCGCGCGTGGGCCTGGTCGGCGCGGCGGTCAGCGACCATCCGAAGATCGTCGAGATCGTCTCCGCGCTGGCCGACCGCGGCTGCCACGTCGGCTTGAGCAGCCTGCGACCCGATCGGCTGAAGGACGAGTTCGTCGCGGCGCTGAAGCGCGCCGGCTACCGCACCTTGACCACCGCGCTCGACGGACCGAGCGAGCGCATGCGCGGTATCATCGAGCGCCGCGGCCGCGAGCCGCACTACGTCGCGGCCGCCGAACGCGCGCGCAAGCACGGCATGGATCGGCTGAAGCTCTACCTGATGGTGGGGCTGCCCGGGGAAGCGGACGAAGACATCGACGAGTGCGTGAGCTTCGTGAGCGAGCTCAGCAAAATAGTCCCGATCGCGCTCGGCGTGGCGCCCTTCTGCGCCAAGCGCAACACGCCGCTCGACCGCATGCCGTTCGCCGGGGTCGCCACGGTCCAGGCGCGGCTCGAGCGGCTCCGTCGAGGTCTTCGCGGGCGCGCCGACGTGCGGGCCATCAGCGCGCGCTGGTCCTGGGTGGAGTACGTGCTCGCTCAGGGCGGGGAACCGGAAGGCCGTGCGATGGTCGACGCCGTGCGGCAGGGAGGACGCTTCGCCGACTATCGGCGAGCGTTCGCAGCGCTCGGCCACCGCCCCGACGGCGCCGGCTATGCCGAAGCGGTGCCGCCGATCGCGCCGGAGCGTCAGCGCCGCCGGCTCGCGCTGGCGCGCTGAGCGCTCACCGGCCGCCCAGCGCTGGCTCGAGCCACGGCAGCTCCTGCAGCAGCCGCTGCCGATCGAGCGAGGCTCGAAGATCGAGCCGGCGGCGGTCGGCAGCGGTCGCGACGGTGGCCTCGAGGGTCGCGGTCGCGGCGGCGTCTGGGCCTTTGATCACGCCCCCGGCGAGCAGGCCCTCGCCGCTCTCGCCGTCGAAGGGGGCACGGGGAGGGGGGCCGAGCGCGGCGCTGCGCTCGCCGCGGCGGCCTGGCAAGACGCTGCGGAGCAGCTCGTCTTGCCCAGCGAGCCCGATGAACGTGAGCTCACCCTGCGGCACCACCGCCAGCGTGAGCGAGATGCCCTTGTCCCGAGTGACCTCGTACCGCTCGTGGCGCGGATCGTAGACCCGCGCGGGCAGCACCGCGTCGACCACGAGCGCCTCGGGGCCGAAGCCCCGCGTCGTCGCGCGACGGCGCAGCGAGAGCGGCGCCCAGAGCTCGCCCTGGGCGCGCAGGATGCGCGCGAGCTGAGGTCCGAGCACAGGGTCGCCATACGTTCGGAGCAGCTGGTGGAGAAAGGTCTTGTAACGATCGGCGGGACCCTTGACGACCACGAGGTGCCACCCCACGGCTTCGACGAGCTCTTGTGCGCCGCGGCCGTCGAGATCATGCTCGGCGATCGTCGCCGAGCTCGTGGCAGGCCCGCTCGCGTAGGCGAACCCGGCGCGCGGCAGCGGCAGCGCGCGGATCAGGTTGGCCGCCTCGTTTTGCAGGCGGCGGGGCGTGCCCTGGTAGGAGAGCATTCCGGCGAGCAGGTCCGCGGCGAACGTCTTCGCCCCGGCCAAGCGCTCGCTCGGCGTGCCGCTGCCGAAGACGGAGAGGGTGCTGGAGCCGGGGAGCTGACGGAAGAGGTCGGGGACCGCGCCGCGCTCGGCATGCAGCACCCAGTCGCCCAGCGCCGATCGATGCCCGGAGAACCAGGCGCTCAGCGTCAGCCGGACCCGACCGTCGCTGCTTGGATCCGGTCCCACGCTGAGCTGCACCGACTCGAGCTCCGAGGCGAGGGTCAGCGCGTCCTGCGTCGCACCGGACAGCGCCCGCTCGAAGGCTCGATCGAAGGCGGCGTTGCGGCTCTCGACGTCCAGCAGGGCGAGCAGCGACGTCCAGGTATAGCCGCGCAAGCGCTGGCCGAAGGTCTGCGCCAAGAGCGCCGGCCGGACGTCGGCGGCAAGATCCTGATCGGGCTCGAGCCCGCGCGCCGCGTGCTTCGAGGCGACCGCCAACAGCGCCTGCAGGTGCTCGGCTTGGCGGCTGCAGATCACTTGGCGTTCGGGCGGCGGCACCAAGGCGCAGGCAGCGCCGCTCCTCAGTGTGACGATGCGAGATCGGCCGTCGGCGGCGACGCGAGCTCCCGGAGGCGGGCGGCTCCAGTCGAAGTTTTCGAGCGACGTGGCGATCGCCATCACGATTTCGAAGCCGTTTCGCCCGTTCGGGCGCACGGCGGCGATCAGGTGCTTCAGCGCCCCCTCCGAGGGCGAGGCGAAGGGCCCGAAGTCGCGGGGGAGCCAGCGATCGAGCGCCGGCGCTGCCAGGCCGCTCGGTGCGCCGGCCTGTCGCCAGCGCGCTGACAGCAAGACCTGGTCCGGTTCGACCAGGACGGGCTCCGGGGCAGCGGGCGGCGGGGGTGGCGGGGGCGTGGGCGGCGGCGGGCTCGCGCAGGCGCTGAACGCGCTGACGGCGAGCGACAGGCCGGCGAAGAAAGCGCGCCCGCGCGCGCGGGGCCGGTCGGGGGGCGCGAGAAGTGAAGGGGGACGGCGCGGCATGAGCGAAACGCTAAATCAGCGGGCTCGATTCTGCTCGATCTGATTGGGCCTTTCTTGGAGGCCCTCGGCGACCTGTCCGCGGCCAGCGTGCCGCTTCGAGCGGGCATGAAGCCCGTAATCCAGGCAGGAGAGGGCCCCATGGCCGGAGCGGTTCGAAGCGCGGCGCCAGGGCAGGCGGTTTCGGTGCTACAACGCCGGACGTGAAGATCAGCCAGCTCGCTCAGCTCGTGGTCGTCGTCGTGGCGGCGTTCGCCGTTTACATGTTCGTGCGGACGGCAGGCGACGCCGAGGCGCGGCGTGTGTGCGTTCCGGTGTGTGCGATGCGGCCGAACTACGCCGACCAGAACCGGCTCGCGCCCGACTTCGAGCTGACCAACTTGAGCGGGCGCAAGGTCCGCTTGTCGGACTACCGAGGCAAGACCGTCATCCTGAACTTCTGGACGAAGACCTGCCGGCCGTGCCTCGAGGAGATGCCGAGCCTGGCGGAGCTCGGCCGCGCGCTCGGCAAGCGATCGGACATCGTGCTGGTGACGGTCACCACGGACGAGACCGCGGAGGACGCGCGTCAGACGCTGGCCTCGGTGATCGGAGCGGAGCCGCCGTTCGAGGTGCTCATCGATCCGGATTCCGAGGTGGTCACCGATAAGTACGGGACCAAGCTCTACCCGGAGACCTGGTTCATCGATCCGTCGGGCGTCATCCGGGCTCGGGTCGACGGCGCTCGGGATTGGTCGGGTGCGCTCCCCGTCGATTTCGCCGAGGCGATCGGGGACCCCATCAAATGCGACCTGCGCTTCGAGCGGGGCACGCCCAGGGGGCCGAGGGCCGACCTGTGTAGCGACGTGTCGCCCATGACCAAATCGTGACCGAGGGCTGACCGGCAGGGGAGCACGCGCAGATTATGCTGGGCGGGATGTCCCTACCGTTGCCCATCATTGTCTTCTTCGTCGCACACTGGTGGACGAGCGTCTTCTTTCAGACGTTTTTCCAGCACCGCTACGCCGCGCATCGAATGTTCACCATGCACAAGGGCTGGGAGCGGTTTTTCCACCTCTGCACCTACCTGACCCAAGGGTCGAGCTACCTGAACCCAAGGGCCTACGCGATCCTGCACCGAATGCACCATGCCTATTCGGACGGACCGAAGGATCCGCACTCACCGGTGCAGCAGAAGAGCTTCTTTCGCATGATGAACCGCACCCGCGACATCTACCGCGGCATCCTGCACGGCCGCACGCCGGTGGAGGCGCGCTTCACGGGGCAGTCGCCGGAGTGGCCGGCGCTCGATCGCTTCGCGCATGGATGGGCGTCGAGCCTTCTGTGGGGCGCTGCCTATACGGCGTTCTACCTCGTCTTCGCGACCGAGTGGTGGCACTTCTTGCTGCTGCCGGTGCACTACTTCATGGGCCCCGTGCACGGCGCGATCGTCAACTGGTTCGGCCACTGGCTCGGCTACCGCAACTTCGACGAGAAGGATGCCTCTCGCAACACGCTGCCGTTCGATTTCGTGACGTTGGGGGAGCTGTTCCAGAACAACCACCACCACTACGGGTCGCGCCCGCGCTTCGGCGTGCGCTGGTTCGAGATCGATCCGGCCTGGTTTGCGATCTCGCTGCTGCACAAGCTCGGCATCATTCGCCTCCGGGGAACGAGCGCCGCGCCGGCGGCGCTCCCGGTCGAGACCGAGCCTGCGGTCGACGCGCTGCCCTCCGCCGCTGGCGGCTCGCGCTGAGGAGCCTCAACGCTCGTAGCCGGAGTCCGGATCGAGCGCCGCCAGGTCCGCGACTTTCACCGGATGGTAGGGGGGGCGGGGAGTGATCCCGGATCCCGGATCCCCACCGCGCTCGGCGAGTCGCGCGGCGCAGGGCGCCAAGCACCACTTGCCCTGACACCATCCAGTGCCAAACCCGGTGTAGCGCTTGAGCGACTCGATGTCCCGGTGCCCGAGCGCGATCGCCTGGTCGACGTCGTGCAGGGTGACGTCCTCGCAGCGGCACAGCAACGTCTTCATGCGATCTCCATCGCTTCAGCGGCCCTCGTACTCGCAGCGGGACTGGCAGGTTTCGCACACCGTGACGCGGCTCAAGCCCGGCAGCGCGGGCGCGAGCTCAGTCCAGATCCAGCGCGCCAGGACTTCACTGGTCGGATTCTCGAGCCCTTCGATCTCGTTCAGGTAGCGGTGATCGAGCCGCGCGTGCAGCGGGGCCCAGGCGCGCTCGATGTCGGCATAGTCGATGAGCCAGCCGGCGTGCTCGTCCACGGGGCCCGAGACCGCCAGCTCCACCCGGAAGCTGTGGCCGTGCAGGCGGAAGCACTTGTGCTGCTCCGGCACGCGCGGCAAACGGTGAGCGGCCTCGAACGACACGGTCTTGATCAGGCGGACGTGCATGGGGAAACTCTTGGGGCCTTCGCGGCCGGGGAAGATACCACCGGCCCGAGCCTGCGGCGGGCATCGCAGAGCGGCAGGACGCCCCGCTGCCCCCGAAGCGGCGGTCGCGCGCCGACGCCGGGGCCTGACGGAGAATGTCCGACCGCGAGCGCGCTGGGGAAGACTGGACGGGCGCTCAGTGGTAAGGAAAAGAACATGTCGGATGGATTGGCGGAGCTCGGGCTAGATTTGGGATTTCGGATGAGCGGCACCGAGGGCACGACGAGCGGGACAGGCAGCGCGCCGGCGCCGCGCGTCTCTGCGACCCTGGCTCGGGGTGACGCCGTCGCCTGGCTCGAGACCTTGCCGGATCAGAGCGTGGATCTGGTCGTCACCGATCCCCCGTACGAATCGCTCGAGAAGCACCGCGCCATCGGGACCACCACGCGGCTCAAGCGCAGCAAGGCGTCGAGCAACGATTGGTTTCGGATCTTCCCGAACGCCCGCTTCCCACAGCTTTTCGCGCAGCTTTACCGGGTGCTGCGGAAAAATCGGCATTTTTACCTGTTCTGCGACGCGGAGACGATGTTCGTGGCCAAGCCGGCGGCCGAGGCGGCGGGCTTCAAGTTCTGGAAGCCCCTGGTCTGGGACAAGCGCAAGATCGGCATGGGCTACCACTATCGCTCCCGCTACGAGCTCATCCTTTTTTTCGAGAAGGGCAAGCGCAAGCTCCACAACCTGGCAACCCCGGACATCATCGAAGAGCCGCGGGTCTTCGGTGGGTACCCCGCGGAGAAGCCCGTCGGCGTCTCCCGGATTCTGATCGAGCAGAGCACCGAGCCGGGAGCCCTGGTCATCGATCCTTTCATGGGTTCCGCCTCCGCCGGCGTCGCGGCGGTGGAGCTCGGCAGGGATTTCAAGGGAACCGACGTCTGCGCCGAGGCGCTGGACATCGCCGAGCGCCGGCTCACGACCGCGGGCGCCCGCGTGGAGCGCTGCGCAGGTGCCGGGCGCGATCGCGATGACGGGTAATCAGTATCGCCGCCTCGTCGCGCGCTACCTGCTGAGCGCCTATGGCAACCGCGGGCTGCAGGTGTTCGAGGAGATCAACGTCGGCACGTCGATCATCGGCAAGCAGCGGCGCGCCGACCTGTTCTTGCACCTGCCGAGCACCGGCGCGGCCATGGTCCTCGAGTGCAAGTACCAGGACTCTGCCGGCACGGTGGACGAGAAGATCCCCTACGCACTGCAAGATCTCGCGGCGCTCCGCATGCCGGGCGCCGTCGCCTACGCCGGCAGCGGCTTCTCCGAGGGCGTGCTCCACCTGCTGCAGAGCGCGGAGTCGGCGGCCTATTGCTTCCCGGACGAGACGCTCAAACCCCTGGCGCGGCGACCCGGCTCGATCGATTCGGGCACCTGGCAGCTCGACCACGTGCTGGCGATGACGTTCGGGTGGTGGGACATCCTGCTCGCAGGGAAGTCCCCTCTGGTGCTCGAGGTCTCGTGAGGGCGCGGCCTGCCCGCTGACGGCGAACGGCTTGGGGCCTGCTCCACTTTGGATCAGTGCGGAACATCCCCGGACTCGGTCAGGTCCGAGTCCTGAGGCTCGTCGTCTTCGAACGGCTCGAAGTCCAGATCGATCAGGCTGACGAGCTCTTCGTCCAGATCGCGTCGTCGGTAGTCGTTCAGCAGCAATGTCACCATGGGATCGTTCTCCGAGGGATGGCTCGCGGGGTTCGAAGCGGCCAACCGCATCCAGCTAGAGAGCAATTCGCATGCCCCTCCGAGCCGTCGGCGCACACGCAACGCTTGCGCGGGAAATCTCGGAAACGACGCGCCGGCGCCCGCGCCGCCGCCGGCGCGTGCTGCCTCGTGTGTGACGGAAAGCCACGTGGCGTCGACGTCCGAGCGTCGCGCCAGCGACCGCTCGCGATCACGCGTTCATTCGAACTCGAGACGCCAGCGCACATCGGCGCCGAGGTTCCCGAGCGAGGAGCTCGAGATGTCGTTCACGTTGTCGTAGGAGCCCTGAACGCTGACCCGAGGGCTCAGGCGCCACTCGACGTTCGATCGGATCTCGCGCGACTCGGCCAGTCCGCTGGTCACGTTCGCTCGGATGCGCTCTGCCAGGCGCTTGCCGATGGTGACCGTCGGCTCCGTCCGCCCCGTCCGTGAGGAATAGGCGCTGCCGAAGCGAAATTCGTCGATCACGGGCAGCGCCTCGGTGACCGCGCGATCGGCGCCGGTCAGGGTCCCCAGCGCCTCGAGCGCGACGCTCTCCCCGACGCTCGCCGACTGCGCCTGGTCGAGCTCGGCACGCGTCAGCCCGACGGTCAAAAGGAGGAAGATGTCATCCTGCGGGAGGGCCGGCTCGCTCGACAGGTCCACCTTGAGTTGGTCGGAGTCGCCATGTGCGTGCATGGTGACCAGCCAGCGGCCGCCGGTCGCGCTGGTGGAGCTGCCCGTTCCGGTCGGCGCCGCGGGCGCGCTCGCGGTCGCCGCTGCGCCGCCGCTCACGTCCGAGTAGCGCCGGTACTCGGTCACCGCCGTCACGTCGACCTGCGCGGCCACCCGCGTCAGGTCGTCGAAGCGCACCTGCCCGTGGCGGATTTCGAAATCGTTGCGGCGCAGGCGGATGTGGCCGCCTGGCTTCAACTTGAGAGCGCCCCGCATCCCGTAGCGCTGGTTGGTGCCGGCGAGCTGCAGGCCTCCATCGTCGATGACGAGGTCCGCTTCCACCAAGTTGTTGCGGATCGCCAGCGGCCGATCACTCTTCACGGTCACATCGAACTCGAGTGTGTCGTCGCTCGGGTCGTAGCTCTCGAACTCCGTGCGCCGGCCGCGCTGAGCCAGTGAGGCGATGTCGGCCGTCATCATCACGGGCCGGGAATATTCGAAGCCCTTGAGGAGCACGCTGCCGTCCACCTGGGGCAGCTTCTCGGTCTGGTTGGGGTCGTAGGTGACGACCAGATCGGCATCCGCTTGGCTCTTGATGCCGTTCTTCAGCGGCAAGTGCAGGCCCCGCGCCGCGATGACCGCGCGCACCGTCCCGAGCTCGAAGTCGCGCACTGGTGCCCGCGCCGTCAGGCGCACGCTGCCGCCGCCGATGCGGGCGAAGCCATCGTCGAGGCGCAGCTCGTCGCCGTCGAGGGTGAGCGTCAACGCGAGATCGCTGATCGGCGTCGGCAGGCCGCGCGCCCAGACCTCGGCGTCGCGCAGCCGGAATCCTCCCTCATAGCGGAGGGCGCCGAAGGGGCCGCGGACCTTCAGGTGGCCATCGAGCCTGCCCGCGAGGCGCTCCACCCGCGGCAGCGTGCCCTGCAGGGAGGCGACGTCGAAGGGACGCAGCTCGAGGCGCGCGTCGAGCGTCGGTTGACGCCCCAGGTCGGCGACCGTCCCGCGCACGTCGAAGATCCCCCGCTGTCCACCCGGCGCGACCATGGCGAAGGTGAGCTTCGGGAACTGCACCGCGCTGTCCGCGATGATCACGGCGCCGGCGTTCTCCCGCAGCTCGAGCCCGAGCTGACCTTGCGAGAGCTCGAGCTTCGACAGCTCGAGCTCCGCCTTCGCCCGCGCTGGGTTGTCGAGGTTGAGCTCCACGAGCTTCAGCTCGCCGCTGAGCATGCCCTTCGGCTTCGTCTCGGCCAGCGCGACGGCGGGGGACAGCTCGGCGAGCGCGCCGACGTTCAAGCGGTCGAAGACGACGCGCCCGCGCGACGTCTTGGAGCGCTGTCGGGTGATCTGTAGGTCATCGAGCTGGACCTGCCCGGCGAACATCGAGCCGCTCACGTGAAACACGCCGCTCGGGCGATCCTGGTCGTACTCGGCCCGATCGAACGCCGTGGGGATCGGGCGGCCGCACTTGGTCGTCCCGCTCGTGTTGGACGGCGACTTGGTCGGATCGAGCCGGATCGACAGCTCCGAGGGTGGCAATTGCGAGCCGCCGACGCGCAGCTTGGAGACCTGAGCCTGGGCGACGACCCGCATCTGGTCGATGGTGCCCGACACTTCGGCCACCGCGCTCACGTGACCATCGACCAGCGCAGCCTTCGGCCCGAGCGCGTCGATCCGCGACAGCGGCACGCCGGTGCCGACGAAGTGGCCCCCGAGGTGTGCCCCGGGGCGGATCTCCAGGGAGCCGAGCAGGTGTCCGCCCCCCTTGCTCAGGCTGAGGCTCGGCACCTTCAGGTCGATCCCAAACTGGCCGGCGCGGGGATCGATCCAGCGAAAGTCGAAGTCGGCGTTCGCCGAGTCGTAGCGCTCGCCGAAGATCTCCAGGGTCCCCGCTTTCAGGCGACCGGCGACCCGGAGCGTCCCGTCACCGCAGGCGTCTTCGCGCCCGCCGAGCGCGTAGTGCACGCGCGCGCTGGTCGCCGCCTTGCCGTGAAGATCGTCGAAGCGCGGGTCGCCGTCGAAGTGCCACATGTGCAAGAAGTCGCGCACGTTCAGGTTGTCGCTGCGGACCTCTGCGTCAGCGACGATGGCGGCGTCGGTGTCGAAGTTCAGACGCGCCGTCGAGACCACGAAGGCGCTCTGGTTTTTGGTGCCGCGCACGTCGGTGAAGTCCACCTTCAACGGCTTGAAACGGAACTTGCTCGAGTCAATGGTCCCGATCGGAAAGCCCCCGAAATTCAGGTCGTCGACCGCGATCTCGCCGTTGAGCACGACGTCTCCGCCGGTGCCGGTCATGGAGATTCGACCGAGCTTGGCCACGCCCGCCATCGGGATGTCGAGCAGGGGCGTGATGTCGGAGAGGTGGAGCTTGGCGCCTTCGGCCACCTCGAGCTTCAGCTCGTTGCTGAAGCCGATCGACACCAGCTTGGTGAACACGGAGCTTTTCCCAAACGTCGCGCGCGTGTCGTAGATCAAAAAAGCGTCGGGCCGGACACCGAGACGGCCCTGCACGCGGGCGGCCTTCACGCCGATGACGTGGCGCCGCGCGTCGTCGTGGAAGGCGCGATCGAAGACCTCGAAGTCCCGGGTGTCCGAGCGGATGTCGGCGTCGATGCGCAGCGGCGAGAGCGTGCCTTCGATGTTGCTGACGAGGGTGTCGTTCAAGTCCCAATTGACGATGGTGTCGGGGGTGACGTCCAGGTCGCGCATCAGGGCGGTGAACTGCATGCCGTCGCTGTCGACCCGTTCGACCCGGATCGGAGCGCCCTCGGCGAACGGCTCGATCCGCGCGCCGGAGAGGTGCACGTCCCCGTCGGCGAACCGCATGTAAAAGCGCGGCACCAAGACCCGATCGGCTTCGATGGCGAGCTCGGCTTGCAGGCGCTCGGCCAGGCGGTAGCCCGCCAAGGCGACGCCGCTGCCCTCCAGGGTGCCGCGCAGCTCCGGCAGCCGCGTCTGCCCATCGTGACGCACGTCCGCGGCCAGCTTCAAAACCCCGGAGAGCGGGCCCATCCGGACGAAGCGATTGACCAGGGGCAGCGGTGCGCGCAGCGTGACGTGTCCGCTCGAGACCGGCAGCTCGTCCTGCTTGAGGTGGACCTGGATCTGGGAGGCCCGCAGCGCCACGCGTCCGGGGTGCTCCTCGTCGACCTCGCAGGAGGGTTGGGTGCCGGCGCCGGGATCGTCGTCGGTGACGCCGGTCAAGCTCAGCCGGCGCACAAAGAGGCTCTTGGGCTCGAAGCGCGCCCGCAGGTCGAGCCGGCAAACGACGTCCTCGTCGTGCGCCACCGGCGGGCCCGCGCCGTCGGGCGCGATCGCGCGCGAGCGCCGTACGGTCGTCTCGGCGCTGCGGAACGCGAACTCGAAGCTCGGCCCCGCGCCGCCGAACACGTCGATGTCCGCCGAGCTCGTCACCAACCGAACGCCGTCGATGGACAGCTCGAGCCGCGCGTCATTGACGGCGAGCGAGGAGAACGGCGCTCGCTGCAGGCTCGTTGCCTCGGCGTCGGTCTTCGGGAGCCGATACCGAACGTTCTTGATGCTGCCCCCCTCCATCACGAGCCGCGCCCGCGGCGACTCGATTTCGATGTCGCCGACGTCGAGCCGCCCAGCGAGGAGCGAGAAGACCCGCGGAGAGATGGAGATGCTGTCGGCCGTCAGAGCCGGCGGGCCCCCGTCCGTGCTGGGAACGGAGATCTCCTCCATGGCGACGCGCAGCGGCCAGAGCTGCATGTGAACCTGGTAGGCCGCCCGCAACCCGAGCTGCTCTTCGAGCACCCGGGTGGTCTCCCGAGCGGCCCACTCCTGAACGGCGGGGGAGCCGACCAACAACCCGCCCATCAATGGGAGCGCCCCGACCACCGCGAAGATCGCGCAGAGCACTCGTGCGACCAGCCGGCCGGCATCCCGGTGCTCCGCAGCTCGCAAGGCCTTCGGGGTCATGCGCTCGATGCCAAGCGTATCGCGCCCGGGCCAGCGGAGCCCGTTTCCGGGTGAAAGCTCCGAGAGATGCGCCGCTCCGCTGCCGAGCTACCGCAAATTATGCGGTAATTTCATTGTTTTACTGCGCGTTTGGGCTCACCCGCAGCCGGCTGACCACCGGCCAATGGTCGCTCTGGTCGAAGCCGGCGCGCGGGATCTCCACCCCCAAGAGCTCGACGGCGGGAGAGAGCAGCTGATCGTCGATGAGCTCGGGCCGCCCGGCCACGTACGCCGTGTAGCGCTCGGCGCGGGGGCAGGGTTGCCCCCCGCGCCGCCAGGCGACCCCCGGCG
>JAEZYZ010000355.1 GCA_023418705.1 Pseudomonadota bacterium
TGCGGGCGCCCCAGCACAACGTCTCGACGGGCTTCTTCGACCCGACGTCGCAAGCCGGCATCAACGACGCGTTCCTCAGCATCCACCCCGACCTCGCCAAAAACCTGCGCCTGCAGCTGCACGTCGGCGCGTTCACCAGCCGCTATGGCGTGATGGGCGAGTACGACGAGGGCCGCTATGGCACCCCGCTCATCGCGCGCATCAACGGCGTGGGCGAGCACGCCGCCGCCACCATCGGCTTCGGCGAGCTCGCGCTGGTGCTCGAGCAAGGCATCATGGGCAACAGCAGCAAGGCGCAGCCCGGGATCACGCCCGACGGCTGGAACGATTTCGCCGACCAGAACGAAGGCGCGAGCTTCGTCAACCACTTCCACGCCGGCCTGAACTACCGCGGCGTCGCCACCCTCGGCGCGCACTACCTGACGGCCTGGACGCAGGACGATCGCGCGACTGGCACCCTCGCGCCCGAAGGCAGCATCAGGATCCTGGGCGCGGATCTGCGCCTGACGATGGGGCGCTTCGGGCACCTCTACGCCGCGGTGGCGCACACCGACGCCGAGGACGCGGAGACGGTGAGCCGGATCATCGAGGTGTTGAACACGCCCGGCGGTCCCGGGTTGACCAGAAACTACCTCGGTCCCGCCAGCGGCGGCACCGGCAAGCTGCTCACCATCGGCGCGCAGTACGACCTGAGCGTCGGCCGCTTGGTGAGCTACCCCGTGCCGTTCTCGGGGGACGGTCCGGACATCCTGGTCAGCTTGTTCGGCATGCAGACGCACGTCGAGAGCGACGACCCGGCGTTCGACGACATCACCAAGCAGAAGTTCGGCGTGGAGGCGACCTACAGCCTCTTGTCGTGGCTCGCCGTTTCGACGCGCTACGATCGCGTCACGCCGAACGTCGACCAGGACCGCTATTCGTTTGCGGTGCTCTCCCCGCGTGTCATCTTTCGAACCGACTGGCAGGCCACCAATCAGGTCACCCTGCAGTACTCGCGCTGGTTCTACGGCTCGCTCACCACCGTCCGCACCGGCTACCCCCCGGAGGAGGACGTGACGGCGATCCCCGACGCGGACACGCTGACGCTGAGCGGGACCATGTGGTGGTGAAGCGGCCACGGCACGAAACACAAGGAGGCATAGTCATGCGACGGTTGGACAGTTCGTTTTCGCGGTCGTTCGCCTTGCTCCTGCTCGCCTCGAGCTCGGGGTGCATCGGTGTCTCACAGCCGCGCAACCCCTCGGGCGGCAACGACTCGGCGCCAGTCAGCGCGGAAACCGCCTCCAAGATGGGCCTTCGGACCTGCCCCAACGGGATGAAGCCGGCCGACGATGGCCTGGCCGACGACTTCGAAGACGGCAACACCCAGCTGCTCGTGCTGGCGGGTCGCGACGGCTACTGGTGGAAGCACGCCGATCCGAACGGCTCCAAGTTCGATCCTGACGAGCTGTTGCTCAAGGACGTTGCGGGCGACGGCTCGAACCACGCGCTGTTCGCGAGCGGCACCACGGCCGCCAGCGACGAGGCCTATGGCGCATCGATCGGCGTCAACTTCTCGAGCGCAGGGCTTTATGACGCGTCGTACTACGACGGCATCAGCTTCCGCGCGAAGGTGGACAGCGACGCCGCCAAAAAGGTGCGGCTCAAGGTGGGCGACGTGAACACCCACCAGGACGCCGGGGTCTGCAAGACGTGCTGGAACCACTTCGGCAAAGATCTCGTCCTGACCGACGACTGGAAGGAGTACCAGGTCTCCTTCACGGAGCTCCGCCAGGCTCCCGGCTGGGGTGACCCGAACCCCCCGGCGATCACCTCGGAAAAGCTCTATTCGCTGGACTTCACCTTCGAAAAGAGCGGAAAGTTCGCGTTCTGGCTCGACGATGTGCAGTTTCTAGTGTGCAAGTGAGCCCCGAACGATCCATGCACCCCTTTCAGAACCCCGAGCTGTCCATCGAAGCGCGCGTCGACGACCTGGTCTCTCGGCTGACGCTCGAAGAAAAGACGGGGCAGATGCTGCACGCCTCGCCGGCGATCCCGCGGCTCGGCATCCCCGCCTACAACTGGTGGAACGAGTGTTTGCACGGCGTGGCACGGGCCGGCATCGCCACCGTGTTCCCGCAGGCCATCGGCCTGGCTGCCATGTGGAACGAGCCGCTGCTCCGCCGCGTCGCCGAGGTGATCGCGGACGAGGCGCGCGCCAAGCACCACGAGTACCTGCGCCAGGGCGATCACGGCATGTACAAGGGGCTCACGTTCTGGAGCCCCAACATCAACATCTTCCGCGATCCGCGCTGGGGCCGTGGGCACGAGACCTACGGCGAGTGCCCCTACCTGACGGGGCGGCTCGGGGTCGCGTTCTGTCAGGCGCTGCAGGGCGACCATCCCAAGTACTTGAAGCTGGTCGCCACCCCGAAGCATTTCGCCGTGCACAGCGGCCCGGAGGGCCTGCGGCACAGCTTCGACGCCAAGGCGAGCCCGAAGGACCTGCGAGAGACCTACCTGCCGGCGTTCTTCGAATGCGTGACCGAAGCGAAGGCGCACAGCGTGATGGCCGCCTACAACCGCACCAACGGGGAGCCGTGTTGCGCGAGCCCCACGCTGCTCGAGCGCATCCTGCGCGAAGAGTGGGGGTTCGACGGCTACGTCGTCAGCGACTGCTGGGCGATCAAGGATTTTCACGAGAACCACCACGTCACCCGGACGGCGGCGGAGTCGGCGGCGCTCGGCGTCAAGGCGGGCTGTGATCTGAACTGCGGCTGCACCTACGAGCACATCGGCGCCGCGGTCGCAGAAGGCCTCGTCTCGGAGGCGGAGATCGACGTCTGCGTCAAGCGCCTGTTCCGCGCCCGGATGCTGCTCGGCATGTTCGATCCGCCGGAGCGGGTGCCGTTCGCGAGCATCCCGTACGAGGTCAACGACTCCCCGGAGCACCGCAAGCTCGCGCTCGAGGCGGCGCGCCAGTCGATCGTGCTGCTCAAGAACGACGGCGTGCTCCCGCTGTCGCGCGACATTGGCAGCATCGCCGTGATCGGACCGAACGCCCACGACCACCACGTGCTGCGCGCGAACTACTTCGGCATCGCGTCGCACTCCGTGACGCCGCTCGACGGCATCCGCGCCGCCGTCTCGAAGCAGACCAAGGTCTGGTACACCGACGGCTGCAAGCACCTCGGCACGAACACCGACGGGGTCGGCCGCGACGGCAACCTCTCCGAAGCCGTGAGCCTGGCGCAGCGCGCCGACGTGGTGGTGCTGTGCCTGGGGCTCTCGGCGGAGATCGAGGGCGAGCAAGGCGACGCCGGCAACTCCGAGGCCGCCGGCGACAAGGTCGATCTCGCGCTCACCGGCCTGCAGCAGCGGCTGCTCGAGGAGGTGGCCGCGCTCGGCAAGCCGACCATCCTGGTCCTGCTCGCCGGCAGCCCCATGAGCATCACCTGGGCCCAAGATCACGCCGCTGCGGTCGTCGACGCCTGGTACCCCGGGGAGGAGGGCGGCACCGCCATCGCCGACGTGCTCTTTGGCGCCTACAACCCGGGCGGCCGTCTCCCGGTCACCTTCCCGCGCAGCATCGCGGACGTGCCGGAGTTCACGAGCTACGACATGCAAGGCCGCACGTACCGCTACCTGCAGAAGGAGCCGCTCTACCCGTTCGGCTATGGCCTGTCGTACACGCGCTTCGAGTACGCCGACGCTCGGGTGTCGCGCGCGCGCATCGGCGCGGGAGACGACGTGGAGATCTCGGCCACGGTAAAGAACACCGGAGAGCGGGCGGGGGACGAGGTCGTGCAGCTCTACCTCAAGGATCTCGAAGCGTCCTGCCGCGTGCCGCACCACAGCCTGCGCGGCTTTCAGCGCATCACGCTCGCGCCTGGCGAGTCGCGGCGCGTCACCTTCCACCTGACACCGCGCGACCTTTCGCTGATCGACGACGCCGGGCGGCGCGTCCTCGAGCCCGGCCGCTTCCGCGCCAGCATCGGCGGCAGCCAACCCGACCCACGCAGCGTCGCCCTCACCGGCCAGGCGCCGCTCGCGGTCGAGTTCGAGCTCACCGGCGACCGCACCGAGCTGCCGTACTGAGTCAACCGCAACGACGTGCTTCCCTGCTTTGGCTCACAGGAAGACCATCAGGGCCTTCGGCCCACCTCGAGTCGGTGAAAACGGAGTTCACGACTGAGACAGCGAGCTGGTCTCACTCGGCGCTGACGCTGCCGACGAAGGTCGTCACGCTGCGCGGCGGCAGCTCGTAGTCGAAGCGAGCGCCCCCCGCGACCGAAGGGCCCATCGCAAGCGCGCGCGCGTCGTTCGTCATCCACGGCGTGAGCTCGCCGCTGACCGCGCCTTCCAGATCGAAATGCTGGCGCGCGCTGGTGGAGCCGGCGTTGATCGCGACCACGGCGAGCCGATCGGCTTCGGCGCTGCGATACGCCGTGACGAACACGCCGGGGTGCGCGCCGGCGTGCGCTACGTCCACGCGGTGCCAGCCAGGGCGAACGAACTTGCTGTAGTTGCCGAGGACGTGGGCGCGGCGCGTGAGCTCCCCCTCGTGCAAGAGCGCCCCGTTGTCGGGCTCGCCCGCGCCGGCGTCGGTGCGCGGGAGCAGCCACCAGTAGTGCCAGGCGCTGACGCCGGCGATGGTCAGGTCGTCGTGCAGCATGCGCGCCATCCACAGCGCCGACGTCATGCCGACGTCCCCGCCTTGGCTCCGGCTCTCGCTCACTTCCGTCATCCACAGCTCTTTGCCGTGCTCCGCGGGCGTCGTGTATGAAAACGGGTCGCCGTTGTAGCCGTGCAGGGCGACGAAGGCGACGGCGTCGCGCGTCGCCGGATCGGCGAGCAGCACGTCGCCAAAGCGCTGCAGCCCCCGCCAGCCCGCGACCTCGGGGGCGATGATCTGCGTCGAGGCTCCAGCGGCCTCGAGGGCCGGGACCAGGTGCTCGGCGATGAACTCACGGAGCTGCTCCGGGGTCCAGCGGCAGGTCTCCCACTCGGCTTCGTAGTCCGGCTCGTTCTGCGCGGAGATGGCCATCAGCGGGATGCCCTGGTCTTCGGTCGTGCGCGCGAAGCTCGCCAGGCGCTCCGCCCAGTCGCCATAGTGATCCGGGAGCAAGCTGCCGCCGTTCTCGGGGTCGCCGTTGTCTTTCCACGCGCCGGGCGGCGACCAGGGCGCCGCCCAAACACCGGCGCCGCGCGCCTGTGCCTTCTCCGCCGTCCCAAGCTCCATGCTGGTGCCCTCGGGCGAGATGCGCAGTCGCAAGAGCGACAGCCCGATCCCCGAGTCGACGGAGAACAGCTCGTCAGCCAGCGCGTCGTCGATGTTCGGCGCCGTCCACGCGCTCGACGCGCCAAACCCGGAGATGCGCTGCCGCAGCGCGTGGAAGTGAATGGTGAGCGTCCCCTCACCCGAATCACGCCCGCCGCCGCCACCGCAGCCAGCCAGGCACACCGGGGAGGACAAGAGGGCAACACACAGCCGCTCGCGCAGACTGCCAACGGTGAATGAGAGCGCCAGCACCACGGCTGGCAACGATACCAGAGTCGCGCGCCCGGGCGAGCAGCAGGCAGGGCCAATCGCACGAGCGATGCCCTCCGTATCCGGGCGTTCCAGCGTTACCGAAATCCCCACGCAAGATCGCCCCGGTCCGACGGGCCGTCGCGCCAACCTCGCCAGCACTCGGCGCGAACGGACGCCGGAATCGGATGGAAGATCCTGGCTGCCCGACCACCCTGATCCTTGGCCTGAGCGTTGCACGCCCTACGGGGAGCATGGCGAGTGAACGGTTTCGTGGGAGCGAGGTCGTGGCGGACACCCGAGAGACAGCGCTCGGTCGCAGACCGCGCCGTCGCCGGTTGGCATCGATGCTCGGCGCCTGGTGCGCCGTGGCCCTGCTCTCTCCGGCAGGTTGCGCCACCCGGCGGCTCGTCCCAGCCCAGTCCGACAGCGCCGCGAGCGCTCCTGCGCTGTCTGCGACGCAGGCGGGCGTCACCGTCGTGGCCGCTCCACAAGCCTGGAAGGGCGCGCGGGACGTCCCGCTCGAGCTCACGCCGGTCCACCTCACCATCAGGAACGAGGGCGAGCAGCCCGTCTACGTCTCCCGCACGGACATCGTGCTCGTCGGCAGCGAACGACAGCTGCGAGCGCTGTCCCCGGCGCTGGTGGACGTGCGCCCGGTGCGCACGAGCCTTGGGCTCGAGCCGAGCAGCCCGCTCATGCCACCCCCTGTCCCGCCAGCAGGCAACGCGTTTGCCGTCGATCGGCCGACAGGCGACCTCTCGCCTGGGAACCAAGGCTTGACGGCGCCGCACTTCAACTACCGCGAGCCGATGGTCCCGCACGGCGTCGACGTCGAACCGAACCCAAGGGAGCAGATGATGACCGCCGCCCTGCCGCAGGGCGCCGTGGACCAACAAACGATGGTCAGCGGCTTCGTCTACTTCGATCGCCTGCGCAAGACCGGCGAGCGCCTCGATCTGCGCGTCACCGTGCGCGAACACCCCGGCGGCCCGCCCCTCACGACGCTGAGCATCCCGTTTCGCGTCGAACGCTGAGGGTGGCGGGCGGGTCGCCGGCTGAGCTGAACCCGAGCGCGATGCGGTAAACCGCCAGGTTCGAGCGGCGTCCAAACCGCAGGCAAGACGGGGGGACCCCGGCCTTGGCGGGGCGCCAAGGTGCTCGCGGTGCGGTTGAGCACGGTCGTTGCACTGGCCGCGCGCCATGCACCCCAGCCTGTGGACTGCGCCGCGAAACCGCGCCTTTTTAGCCGCTCACGGCGCGCTCCCGACCACCGGCGCGACCAGGCGCTGGGTCACGCGCAACTCAAATCGGGTGGTCGCACACCCAGCGGCATCCGCGCTGGTCGGCGCCGCGCTCTGCGCGCTGGGAGCTCTACTGCCGGTATCCGCGCGGGCTGCGGTGGCTGCACGCGCGCCATCTGGCGCGGAGGTCGTCTGGACATTGTCAGAGATCGTGTTGCGCCCGGCGCCCCCCTCGACGCGCAGCACCCTCTCTTTGCAGCAGCTCGTAGAAGCGTTGGAGCGGGCTTGCGCGATCTGGAACACCGCCCTGGCGGAGACCAAGGCTCCGCGGCTGCGCGTGGGCAAGCCGCTGCGAGACGCGACGGTTCGGGAAGACGGCTACAGCCTGGTCGTGCTCCGGACCGAGCAGTGGTGTCCTGATGACGCGAAGGATCAGGACGATTGCTACGATCCAGCGCGTCAGGCCATCACCCACCTTTATCCCCTGCACGTCGCGGGCAAGGCGGGCTCCCACTTCCTGCGCGAAGCGGACGTCGAGATCAACGCCAAACATCATGCCTTCCGGATGGATGGCCCCGCGGCGCTCCGGCTCGATGTGGTGTTGGCGCACGAGCTCGGGCACGTGCTCGGACTGGACCATGACTGTGCGACAACGGACCGAGCGGCAAGACGCTCGGGTCTGGTGCCTTGCGACGCTCCCGGGGCCAACCATTCCATCATGTACCCGGGCAGCGACGTGACCCACGCGGCGCTACCGAGGGAAGCGGAAGTAGCGTTCTTCGCCGAACGCTACGGTAGCGCACCCACCGAGCAGCGGTCGACGACGCTCATCGTGCTGCTGGCGGTGGCGGGCATCGCGTCAGCGTCCCTTCTACATCGCAGCGTGTGGCGCCTTCGGAGCCGCACGGCGGGGGCCGTCCGCGCTCGGTCGAGCGCATGATCGTCCACCACTCATTCACGCCCCGCGGCGAGAGCAGGCGGAGCGCAACGAACGACGGCCATCGTCGGTCGCCGATCTGAAGAAGCAAAAGGAGAAATCATGCAAACAAGACAAAAACGCTCATCGTGTCGCCGGCGCTCGTTGGCACACTACGGGTTGCCGGCGATGGCGGCGGCGCTCGTGGTAGCCGCCGCATGTTCTGACTCCAACCGCGCGTCGCATGAAGGCGTCGGCAGGTCGGAGCAGCGAGCGGATTCGGTCGCCCAGCAAGCGCTGACGCTCACCGTACCGCTCCCGGAGGGCGTGCGACTCTCGAGCTTGACCCTTGGCGCTTCGCAGACCGTAAAGGTGGCCGACCGCGGCCAGATCCGGGGCTTGGTGCTGGCCAACGAACAGTCCGTCGAGGTCGGACACGACGCACGCGTTGCGGCCATCTGGGCGGGTGGCGACGTCCAGGTGCGGGATCGCTCGAGCGTGGACGGCGACCTCCGAGCGGGCGGCACCGCGCAGGTGTCTTCCTCGGCTCAGGTGGGCGGGTCGACCCATGAAGGCGGCGGACAGGTCCCGGTGTCCTTGCGTTCGTGGACGGTGTTCGTCCCCGAAGTGTCCGCTGGACCGGTGCTGCTCGAGCCCGACACGTCCCGAGATCTGGAGCCGAATAGCAGCTGGGGACAGCTCTCCGTCCGGGCGGGTGCCAGCATCCGCCTGCACTCCGGCGTCTACTACTTCGAGAGCGTCACCCTCGAAAGTGGATCGTCGCTCGTCATCGACGACGCTGATGGCCCGGTCCAGATCTACGTTCAGAACGGCTTCACTCATCGGGGTAGCATCCGCGCGTCAACCTACGGCGTGCCTCGTTTGTTCGTGGGTGTGCTGGGTACCCAACAGGTGATGATCGAAGCGCCGTTCACCGGCGCGCTGTTTGCGCCGCAAGCAAGTGTGCGGCTCCAGGCCGCCCGCCCAGAAGGGCACCGCGGGACGTTCTTCGGGCGCGAACTTTCGGTCGAGCCCGACACGAACATCCTCGGGTACCCCCTGGACTGGAGGGACATCGTCGGCATCGACGAAGAGGACGACCTGAGCGACCACCCGGTGCACGACCTGCCGGACTCGCCGGGCGACACTCGCGTCAAATCCGACAAGTCGGGCACGCCGCAGTCGAGCGGCACGACACCTCTCAGCCCAGAGGTCTCGTTCACGCTGCCCGAAGAGTACGAAGTGAGCGGCGGGCTCATCGCAAACGGGACCGTCACGGCTCGCTTCGGCGACGTGACGTGCACCTACCGCGGAGGCTCTCCGGACGCGACGCCGACGACCGCCGGCGACCTGAACCTTGCGCGATTGCTCAGGTTCGAGGGTTGTACCGATGGGCTGCCTGCCAACACTCGCCGCAGCGCGGGCGAGGTCGAGATCACGGTCGATCCGGCGCCTGGGCATGTGGTGGAGGTCGAGAACCCGATGCAGGCGGATGGGTCATGCGCCGACGAACTCCCCATCCTGACCGCCGCTCAGACGCATGAGCTCCGAGCAGGCTTCAGCTGGGAGGCGGCAACACCCGTCGCCGCCACCAATCCCGATGGGAGCCCCGCCCTGTACTACGCCTGGATCTCCGTCAGCAATCGGGAGGACGCTGAGAACCTGCGCAAGCTCTACATCCACGAGCTCACGTCACCGCTGTTCACCGAGGAGCTCGAACGCTTCGCGGGCCAGTGCGGCACGCTCACGAATCCGGGCGACGGCCACGGCAGCCTGGTGCCGGCCGTCATCCCAGGGGCGATGTACAACGCGATGATCGCGGCGCTAACGAGCGACGAGATCGAAGGAGATGCCATCGTGTTCGACGCCGTCATTCTGCGCGATCCTCCGGCGTCGGCGCGCAGCGCCAACGGTTCGCTCGACAACGCCGCGCTCGTCGAGATGGGGTTCGATTTCCTCGACTATTTGGGTGACCCCCTGCCCCTGCCCGACGAGGTCGTGCTCGACCGCGGCGGCGCCCGCGTCTTGCGCAACGTGCTGGAGTTTTTGATCGACTCTGCGGGTGAGGTCGTTCGCGACATCCGCGCCCACTTCGCGGAACTGGCCGGACGGTCCCAACGCCGCCGGCTTGGCTCGATGAGCGTCGAGCTCAACCTCCACGCGCTCAATCGCGACGTCGTCTTCGGCAACCCCGGAGCCATGATCCGCGGCTGGGGCTCGGAGATCGGCGATCCGCTCGGCGCGGCCAACGTGCGGGTGGCGGTGCTCCAGCGCTATCGCCAGAGCCCGCTCACGACCCGCTCGTATGGCAAAACCAACGAGAACGGTCACGTCTTGATCAACGCCGTCGACGAACGCGAGACCCGCGGCACGGGCATCTGCGTTCAGCTGAAGTCGGACGGCGCCATCGTCACCGACGCCGTGCTGCCCAACGAGATCTGCGATTTCCGCGGTTTCGTTCCGGAGGATCCAGAGCTGCCTCCGCCGGAGACCCTCCCGAACTTCCGCCTGAACGACCTCAGCCAGCCGCTGGTCGTGTTGGTGGCGAATCCTCAACTGACGGGTCTCTACCAGGCTGACGACGTACACCGCTACGCCCGCCAGGTTCTGGACTTCAAGACGCGGCGTGCGCGTATTACTAGTGGGTACTGGGGGAGCACGCTGAGCCCGCAGGGAGTCCCGTTCGCTCCGTGCCTCGGGTTTCCGAGTGCGAGCGGCGCCGGCTTCTCGATCACGACGTTCGGAGCCAACAGTATCGCTGGCGCTGTGATTCCAGACCCGATCTTCCTCACCTCGGTGACGGTGATCGAGCAGGCTTTGCTCAACACCGACATCATCATGCCGCCCGTTCCTCTCATCACGGACAGCCGGTTGGTCATGTCGCACGAGTACGGTCACTTCGTGTTCTGCGCGATCGCGCAGTCCGCGAATGGCGTCTCGATCGACCACATCATGACCCCCAATATTTTCGAGGGGGACGACCAGCGGGTACCGGAGCGCTACACCAACGAGGCGATCGCCGACTTCTTGTCGGGTCAGGTCGTCGGCGGGCTGGCGTACCGGTGGCTCGACGGCGACGGGACCATCCCCGGCGACGTCACCTACTGCTCTGGTCAGCAACACCCCGACTACCGACCCTGCTTCGATGCGAACCTTCGGGAGCACGCCACCGACGCGGGCGATAGCCGCGATGTCGCTCGGATAGCCACTCTCCTGCACGACGTCTTCGATGGGCATGGTGAGAGCAACAGCGTTCACGTGCCGAACGACGCCGACATCTGGCAGCTCAGAGATCCGCGCCTTCCGTTCGACGCTGCCGCGAACCCGCTCGAGTTGGCCGCTCTGGACTACGGCGCGATCGACGATGGAACTCTGGAACGTGTGAGCCTGGGCGGCGGTGTCTTCGTCGACTTCATCCGACGCATGGCGGAGAGCTGGGGGCCGGCGGGTCCTCCCGGCATCGAAGACACCAGCACGTTCGCCGCTCTGAACGGAGCGATGGAGGCCGCCAGCGTGAGCTGGTGTGACCGCTGCCGCGTGTTCGCCCTGCACAGCACGACGGACCCTGACGACAACGTTGGGGCCTTGTTCGAGGCCTGTGTCGCCGACGACCTGCTCGCGAGCACCCTCGGCGCGGCGCCGGAGCCCGATCTGCGGTTGAATGCCGCAACCTGTGCTCCTTGTCCCGACGGACAGGTCTCCAACGGTGACGGGATGTGCGTCCCCTGCAACGGGATCGTGATCGGCAACGAGTGCCACGCCGATCCCGGCGTTCCGTGATCCAACAGCACCTCCCGTCGTAAGACGCTTGCTCGAGCAAACGCGCGGGGTGCGGCTCGGACCTGCTCCGGGCTGCACCCCAGCGCTCTTCACGAGACCCCGACGACCAAGATGACCACCGCCGAACCGTCATGAGGATCGATCGAGCGAGCCTTTGGTTATGCGCCGCTTCCGGTCTGCTGTGCGCGCTCACTTCGCCGCCGGCCGGTGCCTGGCCGCTCGCTTTCGTCGCTTGGGTGCCCTTGATGCTCGCGCTCACGCGCGCTGATTCGGCACGCAGCCAGGGGCGAGTTTTGTCTGGGCGCGACGCGGTATGGTCCGACACGGCTTTGCGACGGCTGACGAATGCTGGGCTGCTAGGGCTTCTCCAGGGATTTGTCGCCAACGCGGCGGGGCACTATTGGTTGATCCCCGCGCTGGTTCATGCCGGTGACTACGACGCGTTGCAGTCGTCGTCGATGTGGTTTGTGCTGTGCGCGTTTCAAGGGCTTCGATCCGCCCTCATCAGCGTGCTGGTGGCCGCCGCCGCCACCACGGTCACGCTGCGCGTGGCGGCGTTTCCCCTTGCGCTCGTGCTTGGTGAATGGATCGGCTGGATGCTGTTGCCTTGGTACACGGCGAGCTGGTTGGTCGCGTGCCCCGAATTCGTGCAGCTCGCAGAACTCGGCGGCCCTTTGCTCGTGAGTGGGATCATCGGCGCGATCAACGCCGCCCTTGCGATGGCGGTCCTCTCGCTCCGCGCGGCAACCGACGGTCGCGCGCGCGTGCGCGCGGCTGCACGGTGGATGGGCGCGGCGGTGGCAAGCGTTGCCGTGCTCTGGACGCACGGACACCTCCGCGTTCGTGCCGTCGAGGTCGAGTTGGCTCGGTCGGATCGCCTCCGCGTCGCCGTCGTGCACGCCGACAGCGGAAGAACCTCGAAACACAACCCGATCCAAGATCTCCGCTCGGACACCCTCGACGCCATTCGAGAGCAGGCGGTGGACCTGGTGATCTGGCCGGAGACCGCGATCGACTTCCCGGTGGACGTCGCCAAGCTCGAGAGCTTCGCCCGGGATCAGATCCTACGTGATCGACGGCGGTCCATCACGAGCGAGCGACTCGAGACGCCCCTTGTTACGGGCATGGTCGTTCGTGAATCGATCCCGCCGGACATCGCACGGGCCACGCACGCGGGCTCGAACTTCGCCCCATCGACGGCGCTCTACAACTCCGCGGTTCTGTTCGACGCGTCAGGGAAGGTTCAAGGGCGGTACGACAAGCGGCAGCTCTTGGCGGTTGGTGAAGTCGCGCCTTGGTCCGGAGTTCTCGAGGGCATCTTTCCTGCAGCGGGACACTTCTCGGCGGGTCGAAGGTCGCCGGCGCTCACCTTCAGCGGGGTACGGGCGGCGGTTTCCATCTGCTACGAGGACCTGCTGCCGGAGGCATTCCGCCGTTCGGTGCTCGAAAGCCGTCCTCGCCTCCTCGTCAACCTGACCAGCGACAGCTGGTTCCGAGGCACTCCGGGCGCAGCGCTCCACGGCGCCCTGGCCCAGCTCCGGGCTGTCGAGCACCGCCGCGCTCTGATCCGAGCCACGCGTGACGGGGCCACCGCGATCATCGCGCCGACCGGAAAGGTGCTCCAAGAGCTCGCGGCGGGCGATTCGGCCCTGGTCGGCGAGGCCCCGCTCGTCACGACGCGGACGCCGTTCACCCGGTACGGCAATGCTTGGCTTTGGGTCCCGGCCTTGGGCTTGATGGGATGTGCAGGGTTCTCACGGCGGCGCGCCGACTTTCGTTTGGCTCTGCACCGTCGCTTCAAAATCGGGGCTCCGTCATCGCCTCGACGAGCTCGGTGAGCCCCGCCGATGCGCACACGGCGACGTTCGGTTCACCCATTTGCGTCGCCTGCCCCACGCGCTGCGGTCTCACGCCCACACCCCTCGATGGTCCACACCCGCAAATCGGCCGTCGCCGTTGCGGCACGCCCTTTGCGAGGGCCTCACGCCATGCAACGCGCTTTCATCACCACCGGGATCCTGGGCGCCCTCTTGGCGGCCGCTCCCGCTTTTGCGGAAGAAGAGGGCGAGCCGTTCATGGTCGACAAGGCCATCGTGATCCTCTCGACCAACGCCAGCTACGGGGGCGCAGACCAGGCGCTTCGGCGCGCCGAGCGCCGCCTTGGCCTCTCCGTGGACCTGCGCGACCTGGGGCCTGACGCGTCGCGGCGCACGCTGAGCTGGTCGGCCAACGACTGTGAGGAGAACGGCTGGTCGTACCCCTGCTACGTGCCCCGCGGCCGCGCCGACGACGGAGCCTATCTGAGCATCGAGCATACGGACGGCTACCCCGAGCTTGCACCGGGACACTTCATCGTGGTGGCCGCGAGCGGATCGCCAGGGGCGGCCGAGATCAAGCACACCCTCGCGCGCGCCAACGAGCTCGGGCTGCGCGCCTACGTCAGGACCGTCCGGGTCTACATGGGCTGCTTACATTGAGCGGGCCACCGCGGGTGGCGTACCGCTTCGGCTCCGAACCTGCCGTCAGCCCTTCACGGCGCCGGAGGTCAGGCCGCTGATGAACTCCTTCTGGAGCGCCAAGAACAGGATCGCCGGCGGCAGCATCGCCAGGGCCGTACCGGCGAGGAAGACGCCGTAGTCGTTCTGGTACTGCGTCACGTACAGCTGCAGCACGACCGGCAGGGTGAGGTTGGCCTGGCTGTGCAAGATGACGCTGGGGGTGAGGAAGGCGTTCCAGTGCGCCAGGAAGCTGATCAGGCAGAAGGCCGCGGTCATCGGACGCACCAGCGGCATGACCAGCCGCAGGTAGATACGCCATTCGCTGCAGCCGTCGATGCGGCCGGCGTCGATCATCTCGTTCGGCACCCCCAGGCACGCCTGGCGGAACAAGAAGATGCCGTGCGCGCTGATCATCCACGGCACGATCACGCCGAGCATCGAGTCGACCATGCCCAGATCGACGACCAGATCGTAGAGCGGCGGCAAGAGCAGGACCCCCGGGATCGTCATCGACCCCAGGATGAACAGCATCAGCGGCGTGCGCCCCTTGAAGCGGTACTTGGCGAGCGCGTACCCCACCAGCGACGCGAACAAGAGCTGCAGCACCGTGCCGACGGTCGCGTACACGGTGGAGTTCAGGATGTGCTCCCAGAAATAGACCGGCCCCTGCACGCTCTCCTTGGCGCTGAACAGCTCCCGGAAGTTGTTCAGGTTCAGCGTCTTGTCCGACCAGTCGCTCGGGGGCGGCAAGAAGATGTAGTCGTTCAGCACCGCCTTGTCTTTGAAGATGGCGGCGACGAGCCAGAAGAACGGCGCGAGCACCACCACGCTGGCGATCCCGAGCAGCACCCAACGCGCGTAGCGGAGCGCGAGCTTCGGGTGCCGCGGCGAGCGCGCGTACAGGATGACGAACCCCAGCAGGAGCGCCAGCAAGCACAGCTGAATGCCGTTCATCGCCGCCTCAATCCTCCGACAGCTTCGCCAGCCGGATCTGGACGATGCTGATCATGAAAATGATGAAGGAGACCACCCAGCCCACGGCCGAGCCCAAACCGAGATCGCCCGTTCGAAACGCCATCTCGTACAGGTAGCCCACCACCGTGAGGCCGGAGTTGTCCGGACCGAAGCTGTTGCTCTGCGAGAGCAGCGCCAGCGGCAGCTCGAACAGCTGATAGGAGCCGATCACGCTCATGATGCCCACGAACACCACCACGTGCCGCATCGACGGCAGCGTCACGTGCCAGAACACCTGCCAGCTCGTGGCGCCGTCGATGCGCGCCGCCTCCTCGAGGCTTTTGTCGACGGACTGAAGCGCCGCCAAGAAGTAGATCATGTTGAACCCGACCCAAATCCACAGCGACGTCAGGATGATGGCGGGCATGACCAGGCTCGGGTTGCTGAGCCAGCGCGCCTCGAGCCCCCAGTCGAACACTGCCTGGAAGGTGCGGTTGACCAGCCCGTAGCGCGGCGTGAACAGCACCGAGAACAAGATCCCGACGAAGATCTGGCCGACCAGATTGGGCGAAAACAGGATCAGCCGAAAAAAGCTCTTCACCTTGCTGTTGCCCTGATTGAGCAGGAGCGCGAGGCCCATCGAGAGCGGCAGCTGCAAGAGCACCGACGCGCAGGCGAACACGGTCGTGTTCCACAGCGCCGTGTAGAACATGCCGTCGGTGAACAAGAAGCGGAAGTTCTCGAGCCCCACGAACACCCGCGCGCGCGGGCCGTTGGTCTGGTAGAAGGCGAGCAACACGGCGCTGGCGAACGGGTACAGGAAGAACACGGACGCCAGCACGACGTACGGCGCGACGAACGCGTACGGCACCCAGGGGCGATAGAGCGGCGAGCGGGAGCGCCGCTTGGCCGCGCTGTCGACGGGCAGCGGCGCCGGCGGCGGCGTGCGCGTGGAGGGTCGTTGCAAGTCTAGCTGCTGCATGGGCGCCTCAATCCCCTTCGACCAGGACCTCACCCCGCTTGGCCATGCGGCGCACGTACGCCGCGGCGCGATCGATCTCTTCCCGGATCTTGTCCATCAAGCCCGCTTCCCCCTGTTTTTTGTAGTGCTGGATGACGCGCGCGTACGCCTCGTCGATTTTGATGCGCGCGACGGAGTCGACCGGCGCGGAGTGCACCGGCGGAGTTTCGGGCGCGAGCTCGGCGAAGATCCGCCCGATCGGCTGGTTGGAGAAGTAGGGGTTCGGCTGGTGGAAGGCCGGCAGATCCCACGCGGTCTTCAGCGGCGGGATGATGTTCGTCTCGAGGAAGCGCTGCCCGAGGTGCTCCGGCGTAAAATAGAGGAACTTGGCGAGCTCCCAGGCGAGCTCCGGGTGCTTGGTGCGCTTGCTGATCAAGAGCCCGGTCCCGCCCCAGACCGAGGTCCGCCGCCCGCCGGGCTCCCAGGCAGGGAGCGGCATCAGCGCGAGCTTGCCCTTGAGGCTCGGCATCTCGTGCTCATAGGAGAAGCTGCGCCAGTCCGGCGTGAAGAAGAACAACACCAGACCGTCCTTCATCGCCTGGAAGAACGGTTGCCCGAAGCCGCAGTCGTACGCGATCCGCTGCTGGCCGATCGTTTGTCGGAGGTACCAGACGAACAGGTCCGCCAACAGCTGGTTGTCGAAGGCCACGCGGCCCTGTTCGTCGAAGAGGTGCCCCCCGCGCTGCAGGTACAGGGCCGTCATCGCCCAGTTGCCGTTCTGCGGGAGATCCAGCATGTAGCGATCGAGGATGCCGTCGCCGTTTTCGTCGCGGCTGATGCGCCGCCCGACCTCGGCGAATTTTTCCCAGGTGTCGAGCCGTTCAACGTCGATCCCGAGCTCCTCCACCAGGTCCCGCCGGTAAGCGAGCACCATCGGGTGCACGTCGTGCGGCAAGGCGTAAATCCGACCACGGGTGGTGAGCAGGCTGAAGCGCGACGCGACCAGATCTCGATCGAGCCCCTCTTCCCGCACCTTGTCGGTCAGGTCCATCAGGCCAATGTCTTCCCGTGGGCCTTGCGTGAAGAACCCCAGCGTCCCCTCCGCCATCACCTCGACGAGGTCCGGCACATCCGTGCCGGCCAGCATCGAGTTTCTTAGCCGGCTCTGCAGCGCCCGCCAGTCCGTGAGTTGAAGCTGCACTTTTACATTGTGCTTGCGTTCGAACTCCGGCAGCACCTTGGCGTAGGCGCCGTAGTGCGCCTCCGTAAAGGTGAGCATCGCCAGGTCTGGGCGGGGCGGGCGCTCACTGCGCGTGATCGCCAAGAGCAGCGACGAGCTCACTGCGATGATCAGCAGCCAAAAGGGAGCAGCACCGTAGGGGAACTTTTCGACCATGAATGTCGTTCTGCCCGCCGCGACTAACGCGGAGCAAGCGTCCAATGGGCCCGCACGCGGGCAAGCTAGCACGAGCGGGTGACCCGACGAAACCCGCAATTTTCGGCTTAGGGTATCGATGCCACAAATAGCACAAAGCCGTTACCGCCGACCCGGGTTTCCGGTTACACTCCCCGAGCCTTTTCGGCCGCGGGTGGAAGAAAACTGAACATGGCCAGTGTCGAGCTCCAGCACGTCGATAAGATCTTCGACAGCGGCGTCAAAGTCGTCGCCGACTTCAACCTGAACATCCACGATCGCGAGTTCATCGTGCTGGTGGGCCCGTCGGGCTGCGGCAAATCGACGACCCTGCGCATGATCGCCGGGCTCGAAGACGTCTCCGCCGGCACCATCAGCATCGGCGGCCGGGTGGTGAACGAGGTGCCTCCCAAAGACCGCGACATCGCGATGGTCTTTCAGAGCTACGCCCTGTACCCGCACATGTCGGTCTACGAAAACATGGCCTTCGGACTCAGCCTTCGCAAGACGCCGAAGGCGCAGATCGACAGCGCCGTGCGCAGCGCCGCCGCGAAGCTCGGGATCGAGCGCCTGCTCGATCGCAAGCCGAAGCAGCTGTCTGGCGGCCAGCGGCAGCGCGTCGCGCTCGGCCGAGCCATCGTGCGGGATCCGAAGTGTTTTCTGTTCGACGAGCCGCTCAGCAACCTCGACGCCAAGCTGCGCGTCGAAACGCGCGCGGAGATCAAACGCCTGCACCTCGAGCTCGGCAGCACCACCGTGTACGTCACCCACGATCAAGAAGAGGCGATGACGCTGGGCGACCGCGTGGTGGTCATGAAAGACGGCGTCATCCAGCAGTGCGCCAGCGCGCTCGAGATCTACCACCATCCGGTGAACCGCTTCGTGGCCGGGTTCCTCGGCAGCCCGCCGATGAACTTCCTCGACGGACGGCTCGCGATGGACGGCGACCGTCTGGTCTTCGACGAAGGCAGCGCGCAGCTGCCGGTGCCGGACTGGGCGCGCTCCGACCTCTTGGCGCACGTCGGGCAGGAGGTCGTGCTCGGCGTCCGGCCGGAGGCGCTCAGCGACGGACCGCGCGCCCGCTTCGAGACCGGCGACAACGTGCTGCCGACGACGGTGAAGTTGGTGCAGCCGCTGGGCGACCGGATGCACGTGTACCTGGCGACGGAGCGCCATCCTCAAGTCGTGGCGCACCTGGAGGCCTTCGCCGGCCTGGAGCCCGAGCAGGCGCTTCCGCTCTATTTCGACCCGCGGCGCGTGCATTTTTTCGAGCAGGGTGAAGCGGGGCGCGCCCTCGTCCGCCCACCGGCGATCGAGGGCATCCCAGCGCGTCGTGCATCGTGAGGAAAACGGTCGAAGACGGCTACCGGCTCTGGCTCCGCTATGAGCCCATCGCACGGCAGGAGCTGGCGGCGCAGGCCCGCGCGCTCTTCGGCTCGATCGCCTTGCCGCCGGCGTCGGCCACCCTGGTGAGCGCGGCGCGCGAGCTCTCGATGGGCCTATCCGGCCTGCTCGGCAGGGCGCCCGAGCTTACGGCGCCGGACACCACCGCGTCGCTCATCGCAGGCACCCCGGAGAGCGCGCCCGTGCTCGAGCGGCTGGGGCTCGACGTTGAGCTCGCCCGCGCCGGCGCCGAAGGCTACGTGCTGGCGCGCCGGCAGCTCGCTGGCCGGGACGTCGCGGTGCTGGCCGCCAAGCGTGACATCGGCGTGCTCTACGGCGCGTTCGCGCTGTTGCGGCACCTGCAGACCGGGCGGCCCCTCGACGCGCTGTGGGGCTCGAGCGCGCCGCGCTTCCGCTACCGCATGCTCAACCACTGGGACAACCTCGACCGCACGGTCGAGCGCGGCTACGCCGGCTTTTCACTCTGGGATTGGCACCACCTGCCGGACATCGTCTGCCCCCGCTACACCGACTACGCCCGCGCCAACGCCTCCATCGGCCTCAACGCCGCCGTGCTCACCAACGTGAACGCCAACGCGCGCGTGCTGACCGCGCCGTGGCTCCGCAAGGTCGCGGCGCTGGCCGACGTGTTCCGCCCCTACGGCATTCGGGTGTTCCTCACCGCGCGCTTCAACGCGCCCATGGAGCTCGACGCCCTGCCCACCGCCGACCCGCTCGACGGCAAGGTGCGAGCGTGGTGGAACGACAAGGCGCGCGAGATCTACGATCACATCCCCGACTTCGGCGGCTTTCTGGTCAAGGCCAACTCCGAAGGGCAGCCGGGGCCCCACGACTATGGCCGGAGCCACGCCGACGGCGCCAACCTGCTCGCCGACGCGCTCGCCGAGCGGGGTGGCCTGGTCATCTGGCGCGCGTTCGTCTACGACCCGGACGTGCCCGACGATCGGGCCAAACAAGCGTACGACGAGCTCGTCCCACAGGACGGCGCCTTTCGCCCGAACGCGGTGCTGCAGGTCAAAAATGGCCCGGTCGACTTTCAGCCCCGCGAGCCGTTCCATCCGCTGTTCGGCGCGATGCCGAAGACGCCGCTGTTCGCCGAGTTTCAGATCACCCAAGAGTACCTCGGCTTTGCGACGCACCTGGCGTACCTGGCGCCGCTCTTCAAAGAGACGCTCGACGCCGATACCTACGCCCGCGGCCCCGGCGCCACGGTGTCCCGCGTCGTGGACGGCAGCCTCGACGGGCACGCCCTCTCCGGGATCGCGGCCGTCTCGAACATCGGCACGGCCCGCAGCTGGTGCGGCCACCCGTTCGCCGCCGCCAACTGGTTTGGGTTCGGGCGGCTCGCCTGGGATCCGGATCAGAGCGCCGAGCGCATCGCCGACGACTGGCTGCGGATGACCTTCTCCCACGAACCACGCTTCGTCGAGAGGGCCAAGGCGATGATGCTGGGGTCGCGGGAGGCCGTCGTCGACTACATGACCCCGCTTGGCTTGCACCACTTGATGGCGCGCGACCATCACTATGGCCCGGGGCCCTGGGTCACCGGCGGGCGCGCCGACTGGACGAGCGTCTACTACCACCGCGCGGACGCCGAAGGCGTCGGCTTCGACCGCAGCGCGAGCGGCAGCAACGCCGTGAGCCAGTACCACGCGCCGCTGCCGGAGCTATGGGGCGATCCGGAGCGCTGTCCGGAAGAGCTTCTGCTTTGGTTCCATCACGTCCCCTGGCAAAAGCGGCTGCGCTCCGGCCGCACCCTCTGGGAGGAACTCTGCCACCGCTACCACGCCGGAGTGGAGCGCGTGCGTGCGATGCGGGCCACATGGAACGAGCTCCGTGAGCACGTCGATCCCGAGCGCTTCGAGCACGTCGCGGCGCTGCTCGGCGTTCAGGAGAACGAAGCGCGCTGGTGGCGGGACGCCTGCATCCTCTATTTCCAGAGCTTCAGCAAGCTCCCCCTCCCCGACGGGATCGAGCCGCCACGGGGGACGCTCGATCACTATCAAACGATCCAGCACCACTACGTCCCCGGCATTTGACGCCCGCTGGGCCGCAGCAGCGCGAAACGACAGGGAAAAACAGCATGCGATACCGACTCGGCCATTGGTTTCTCCTCCCCCTTCTGTGCTTCGGCTGCATCAAGCGCGAGCTGCCCGCGGACGGGGCCGAGGACCCGAGCGCGAGCTCGGCCGGCGGCCGGCACGCCGATCTCGACAAGCTGTCGCGCACCGCCGTCCTGGGCCAGCGCGGCATCCACGAGTTCGAGCTGCAGGGCAGCGCCAAGGACAAGGTCGAGGTCAGCGTCGTGCCCGTCGACGGGGAGCCGGTCAAGGAGGCCCAACGCGCCCCCCACAAGGAGGCCACCGGGT
>JAEZYZ010000363.1 GCA_023418705.1 Pseudomonadota bacterium
CCCCCCCCCCGCCGCCCGCCGCCGCGCGCCCCCCCCCCCGCCCCGACCCCGCTCCCCCGGTCCCCACCGAGCCCGAGCAGGCCGCGCCCGTCCAGGAGCAGGCCGCCGGCTCCGAGGCGGAGGCCACCGACGCGAGCGCGACGACGAAGCCCGACGAGGACGAGGCGCCCGGAGCGCCCCCAGAGCCGGCGCCCGAGGCGGCGCCCGCTGCCGCTGCGCAGCCCGAAGCGCCGCGCGCCGACCAACCGGCCCCGCGGGAGGACGAGCCCGCCGCCGATCCCCCTCGGCCTCCCTTCGACAAGGAGGCCGCCATCTCCGCTCTCACCAGCGCTGCCGCCGCGGCCAAAGGTTGCAAGCAGCCGGACGGACCCACCGGCACGGGCCGGGCCACGGTGACCTTCGCGCCGAGCGGGCGGGCCACCCAGGCCTCGGTGAGCGGCGCGTTCTCGGGAACGGCGGTCGGCGGCTGCGTCGCCGGGTTGTTTCGATCCGCGAAAATCCCCGCCTTCTCTGGCGACAGCGTGACCGTGGCCAAGAGCTTCGTGGTCGAGTGATGCTGACCGAGGCACTGCTCCTGGCGCTGAGCGCCGCACTTTTGGCGTTCGTGCTCGTAAAGATTGCCAGGGAATGACCGAAGGCCGAGGCCTTCAAAGAACGACCCGCCTGCTCGAACGGACGCATCGATGAGGTGGCGTCGTAGCAGATCGAGCGCGCTGAATTAGGTTGAGGCAGTCCATGGCCTTCGACCAGCTGCGCGATCTGACCCAGGGGATCCGAATCGCCGACGTCCTGGATGTCTTGGTCGTGTGGGGGTTCGTCTATGCGACCATCTCGTGGTTTCGGCGCGCGGGCTCACGCTTCGTGCTGCTCGGCCTCGGCGCGCTGGTGCTCCTTTACTTCATCTCGAGCTTGCTCGAGATGTACCTCACGCTGCTGATCTTTCAGGCGGGCATCACGGTCGCCCTGGTGGCGCTGGTGGTGATCTTTCAGGAAGACCTGCGGCGCGCCTTCGAGCGCATCGCCACCTCCACGCCGCTCGCCCGCCCGCGCACGTCGGCGAAGTCCGCCGACGCCGTCGACATGATCGTCGAGGCCGCCGCGACGCTCGCCAACAAGCGGCTGGGTGCGTTGATCGTCTTGCGGGCCAAGGAGCCGCTCGAACGGCACCTCTCCGGCGGCATCGTCCTGGACGGACGGCTCAGCGAGCCGCTCTTGTACTCGATCTTCGACGAGAGCTCGCCGGGTCATGACGGCGCGGTCGTGATCGACGGCCGCCGGGTCACGAAGTTTGGCGCCCACCTGCCGCTCGCCAGCCACACCGACGCGATCGCTCGCTATGGGACCCGCCACTCGGCGGCGGTGGGTCTCTCGGAGCGCTCCGACGCGCTGGTGATCGCCGTCTCCGAGGAGCGGGGCACGATCAGCGTGGCGCAGGCGGGCAGGCTGGAGCAGCTGTCGCCCCCCGAGCTGCAACGGCGGCTCGAGAGCTTCACCCGGGCGCTGACCCCGGACCCGGAGTCGACCGTCAAGCAGCTATTTGCGCGTCGGCTCGGCAGCAAGGCCATCAGCTTCGCGATCGCGTTGACCGCTTGGGTGTTGGTCTCCGGCTACCAAAGCCAGCTCGTGACCCGCACCTTCGACGTCCCGATCGAGTTCATCGACGTGCCCGACGGGTGGACGCTCGAAGAGGCGATCCCACACGAAGCGCGGGTGACGCTGTCGGGCTCGAACCGAGCCTTCCAGCTGCTCGATCCCAGCTCCTTGAGGCTGACCGTTCAGGCCGGCGAGCTGCGCAGCGGCGAACAGCTGTTGACCTTGACCGAAGACGACGTCCAGCACCCGGCCGACCTCGAAGTGCGGCGCATCGAGCCGCGCAACGTTCAACTTCGAGCCTATCCCACCACGGTCGTCGAGGCGGCCGTAAACCCGCTCGTGACCGGCGAGCCAGGCCCGGGGCGTGTCCTGCTCGGGCTCACCGCCCAGCCGAGCCGCGTCAAGCTCATCGTGCCGCGGAACGAGCGCGCCAAATATGGCAGCGTGCGCACGAGCCCGGTCGACGTCAGCGCCATCCAGCGCAGCACGACCGTGCAGCGGGAGATCGTGGTCCCGCGCGGCGCCCAGCTCGCCAAGGGCGAACCGGCGGAGGTGGACATCCGCGTCGAGATCGCCGAGCCCGAGCCGGCGCCGGCGCTTAGCCCGTGAGCCCGGCCAAGCGCGCGCCCCCGGGGAGCGGCCGCTCGGATCACTCGTGGATGTGGACGAGCGTGCCTTGCTCGAACACCTCGCCCGCGTAGGCGGCGTGCCAGTGCTCGGGAACCTCCGGGGTTGCCCACAGGAACGTGTAGCGCGCGTCGATCGGCGCCAGATTGATGCAGCCATGCGACCGCACGCGCCCGAAGTCGTCGTGCCAGTACGCGCCGTGCAGCGCGTAGCCGCCCTGGAAATACATCACCCAGGGCACGTCGCGCAGCTCGAACTCATGGTCGGCCACGTCGGAGTCCATCGTCGTGGTGACGTGTTTTTGGTAGATGTGGAAGGTGCCCCTGGGCGTGCTGAGCGTCTTGCCCGGCTCACCGAGGCCGTCGCGCCCGGTCGAGACCAGCGTGGCGTAGATGGGGGTGTCGCCCTCCCAGAGCACCAAGGACTGGTTGATGATCGAGATATCGATCCACTTTCGCTTGCCGCGTGCCCACGAGGGCAAGCGGCTCGGCTTTGCGACCGTCTTCAGGTCCTGGCTGCGGAGCCACTTGCCGTTGCGGGCCTCCACCATGCGGACGCCCCCGACCCGCTTCACGGCGCCGGTCAACGGCACGAACTCCCGGAACTCCAGGCGCTCGCCGCGCTTGGCGCGACCGCCCTCGACGCTCCACCACCGGGCGCCCGCTTTTCGCGCGAACGCTACGGGGAGGCCGACCCCACGCAAGGGCTGACCATGAAAGGGCGAGCCGGAGTCTGCCTTGAGCTTGTCGGCCGGCAGCAGGCGGCCGTCGGTGCTGATGGCGAAGCGGCGGTTTTGCGCCGCCTCCCCGGCGACGAACGTGCCGATCAGCGCGACCCCGGCGTGGCGCTTGATCCGATCGGCGATCACCGCGTACGGGGGCGCGCGGAAGCTGGAGATGTTCGGGATCTTGCGGGTGCCCTCGAGCCACCACGGGATCCGATCGTCGCCGTTGCCGCCAAACCGCTCGCTGTCGTCCATGGGTTTGGCGTGCTCGGGGATGCGACCGATCGCGATGCCCTCGGGGTCGAGGGGGACGTCGTTGGCCCCCACGTCGAGCGCGTCCCATTTGTCGCGCAGCTTCTTGTAGTTGCGCAGGTGGCGCTCGAGCCGCATCTCGTAGCGGAACTGCTCCTCCTTGGTTGGGATGCGCAGGTAGTTCGGGGCGATGGCGCGGACGAAAGCGTACTTGTACGGCATCGGCTGGCTCAGATCCGGCTCGGCCTGGATGGCCCGAGCCAGCGGGTGCTCCAAATCCAGCGTGACCTCCTCCCCGACGCACACGAAACCGACCGGGCGGACCGCGTACCAGCCCCGCGGGCAGCCGTCATGGCTGACCGCCTCGGCCGAGCGGGCCACCCGCGCGCCGATCCGCAGGTAGCCAACTTTTTTGGCGTCACGAGAGGGCTCGGCGTGGACCGCGGCCGCGAGCGCTACGGGCGCCAGCTTGGGGCCATCGGCCGGCGGCACGGGCACCATCGACCAGTCCTTGACGGATTCGCCCTCCGTCGCCGTCGCTTCGGGAGCGGGCTCCTCCGCCGCGGCCTGGGCCTTCGGCGCCTCTCCGTCCTCACCGCCCGCGCACCCCGCCAGCAGCAGGGCCGATGTCAGCAGCAGTTCCGCCCCCGGCAGGAAACGTCGGTCGTTTCTCCCGCCCGAGGCTGCTCGTCGGCGTCGCATGCTGCCCTGCATGCCAAATGTCACGATTTTGGACCACAAAACGGCGGCGCCGCGCGATGCCAGGACGGAAGCGCTTGCCGCGGCCGCCCAAGCGCGACAATCTCGCCCCACCCCACCCACAGGCCAAGAGTCACTCCCGAAGCAGAACTATGTCGAAGCCCAAGGACAGCCTCACCATCACCGATAATCGAACCGGAAAAACCTACGACGTGCCCATCACCGACGGCACCGTGCGGACCATGGATTTACGCGAGATCCGCGTCGAACCCGGCGAGTTCGGCATGATGGGGTACGACCCGGCCTTCATGAACACCGCCTCGTGCCGCTCCGCGATCACCTACATCGACGGCGACGCGGGCGTGCTGCAGTACCGCGGCTATCCGATCGAGCAGCTGGCCGAGAACGCAAGCTACCTCGAGGTGGCCTACCTGCTCATCAACGGTGAGCTGCCGACCCAGCCGCAGCTCGACCAATTCGTGCGCGATGTCACCCTGCACACCTTCGTGCACGAAAACGTGCGCACCTTCGTCAACGGCTTCCGCTACGACGCGCACCCGATGGGCATGCTCGTGGCCACGGTCGGGGCGCTGAGCACGTTCTATCCCGAGGCCAAGCACGTCATGGACCCGGCGATCCGACGCCAGCAGATCGTGCGGCTGATCGCCAAGATGCCGACGCTGGCCGCCTGGAGCTTCCGTCATAGCGTCGGCATGCCGTTCGTCTACCCGGACAACGAGCTGAGCTACACGGAAAACTTCCTGTCCATGCTCAAGCGCGTGGCGGAGCCGCGCTACAAGGCGCACCCGGAGGTGGTCAAGGCGCTGGACGTGCTCTTCATCCTGCACGCCGACCACGAGCAGAACTGCTCGACCAACGTGATGCGGAGCATCGGCAGCTCGCGCGCCGATCCGTACGTGGCCGTGGCGGGGGCAGCCGCCGCGCTCTACGGCCCCTTGCACGGCGGCGCCAACGAGGCGGTGCTGCGGATGCTCAAGGAGATCGGCAGCGTGGGCAACGTGGCGGAGTTCGTCAAAGAGGTGAAATCCGGCACCGGCGGCCGCCTGATGGGCTTCGGCCACCGCGTCTACAAGAACTACGACCCGCGCGCGAAGGTCATCAAGCGCCTGGCCGACCGGGTGTTCGAGGTGATCGGCAAGAAGAACCCGCTGCTCGAGGTCGCGCTCGAGCTCGAGAAGATCGCCCTCAACGATGATTACTTCGTGCAGCGCAAGCTCTACCCGAACGTCGACTTTTACTCGGGCCTGATCTACGAGGCGCTCGAGATCCCGGTCGACATGTTCCCGGTGCTGTTCGCCATCCCGCGCACCTCGGGCTGGCTCGCGCAGTGGGAAGAGATGCTGCTCGACAAGGAGCAGAAGATCGCTCGGCCCCGGCAGATCTACGTGGGGCACGGCGAGCGGCAGTTCGTACCGATGAGCCAGCGCGGCAAGTAGCCGGCAGCCGCTTCAGCGCTCGTCGCCGGGGAGCCACTCGCCGGCGTCGAGCACCTGGCCCTCGTCACCGCCCTCGGGCAGCAGGTAGCCGTACGCCTCGCTGCCGTCGCCGAGCCGCAGCAGCTGCCGCTGGTAGAGGTGCGGCACCTCTTCGAAGGCGTCGAGCCGCGCGAGCTGATCGTCAGTGACGAGGTAGAGCTCACCTCGAACGCTCGCTCGGCCGCCCCGCACCAGGGCCGGGTAGCCGCCGGCCAGCACCAGCCGGTAGCCGCGCTCGGTGGTGGCCGGCCCGCAAGGCCGCGCCCCCTCCAGCTGCCCGTGGTGCCGGAACCCGCGCTTGAGCGATCCGTAGACGAAGAGGCGGTGCGTCCCGCACATGCCGGCCAAGTGTCGCACGAAAGCCGCTCCGGGGAGGTCGAGTGCTAGGCTCGCCCGATGCGGCGCGCCGTGCTCCTCCTGGCGATTTCTTCGGGCGTCCTCGGCACCAGCTGCGGGCGGAGCTCGTCCCCGCTCCTTCCCCCGGCGCCGCCGCCCCCGCTCGAACCGAGCATCACCGCCGCTCCGGAGCGCGCCCCCGTCATCCCCACCCGGCGGGAGCCGGTGGTCGAGCTGTTGCACGGCCACCGCATCGAGGACCCCTACCGCTGGCTCGAAGACGACCACTCCCCCGAAGTGAAGGACTGGGTCGCCGAGCAAAACGCCCTGCTCGAGCAGCGCCTCTCCGCCCTCCCGGAGCGCGCGGCGATTCGCGCGCGCCTGGAGACGCTGCTGCGCATCGGCGACCTGTCGACGCCTCTGGTGAAGCAACGCAACGACGGCACGCCGCGGCTGTTTTATCGCCGTCGAGAGGGACGACAGGACCAACCGGTGCTGTACGTCCGCGACGGGCTCGCCGGCCGCGATCGGGTGCTCGTGGACCCAAACACGCTCGACACCGCGGGGCTGGTGTCGCTCGACTTCGCCCGGCCATCGCCGGACGGCACCTACCTCGCCTACGGCTTGAGCCAGGACGGCAGCGAAGACGCGACCCTGTACGTCCGCAACGTCGCGACGGGCAAGGACGAGCCCGACGTCATCACCCGCGCCCGCTACGCCTCCGTGTGCTGGCTGCCCGACGGCAAGTCCTTCTACTATTCACGCTACCCGGCGCCGGGCAGCGTGCCCGAGGGCGAAGAGCGCTACCACCGCAAGATCTATCGGCACGCCCTCGGACGCAGCCCCGAGCAGGATCCTTTGATCTTCGGCGCCGACCTCCCCGCCACGGACTACCCCGACTGCGAGCTGTCTCCGAACGGCCGCTGGCTCGTCATCTCCGTGCATCAGGGCTGGAACAAAACCACGCTGTACCTGGCGGATACGCGCAAGCAGCCGCTCGACTTCACCCGCCTCACCGGCGACGCCGACCACGTCTACGACGTCGTCGCCCGTGACGACCGCGTGCTGGTGCGCACCAACGAGGGCGCGCCGAACTACCGCCTGTTCTCCATCGATCCGGCCCGCCCCTCGCGCGGCGCTTGGAAGCTCTTGATTCCGGAGCGGGCGACGCAGGTGCTCGATCGCTTCAACGCGATCGGCGAGCAGATCTTCGCGAAGTACCTGAAGGGACCCGTCACGGCGCTCGAACGCTTCGCTCACGATGGAGCGTCGCTCGGCGCCGTCGCGCTGCCCGCGCTCGGCTCGAGCGACGGCTTCTCCGGCGCGCACGACGGCGACCTCGCCTTCTACAACTTCGAGACGTTTTCAGTCCCGCCCCAGGTGCACACGCTCGCCCTCGACACCGGCAAGACCGAGCTCTGGCAACAGGTCGAGGCGCCGGTCGACGCGAGCGCGTTCGAAGTGACCGAGGCCACGGCCACCTCCGCCGACGGCACCCGCGTGCCCTACCTGGTGGTGCGCCAGCGCGGGCCCACCACCGGTCCCGGCCCCGCGCTGCTTTACGGCTACGGCGGCTTCAACGTCAACCTCGAGCCCCGCTTCTCCCGCTCGATCTTGGTCTTCCTCGAGCGAGGGGGCGTCTTCGTCCAGGCGACGCTGCGTGGCGGGGGCGAGTTCGGGGAGGCGTGGCACCGCGCCGGCCAGCTCGAGAACAAGCAGAACGTGTTCGACGACTTCGCCGCCGTGGCAAAAGATCTGGTCGCCCGCGGGGTGACGACCGCAGAGCGCTTGGCCATCCACGGCCGCTCCAACGGCGGCCTGCTCGTCGCCGCCATGGTCACCCAGCACCCCGAGCTGTTCCGCGCCGCCGTCAGCAGCGTCCCGCTGACCGACATGCTGCGCTACCACCAATTTCTGATCGGCCGCCTCTGGATCCCGGAATACGGATCCGCCGAAGATCCGAAGCAGTTTCCCTGGCTGTACGCCTACTCCCCCTACCACCACGTGCAGCCCGGGACCGCCTATCCGGCGGTGCTCTTCACCACCGCCGACACCGACACCCGAGTCGCGCCCTTGCACGCCCGCAAGATGACGGCGGCCCTGCAGTACGCCACCGCGAGCGACCGACCCATCTTGCTGCGCAGCGAGACCGCCGCAGGTCACGGCGCCGGCAAGCCGGTGAGCAAACAGACCGAGGAGTTTACGGACATTCATACGTTTTTGATGTGGCAGCTCGGGATGATCGAAGAGCAGCCCTGACCTGCTGGGGTCTCCCGGCGGCGCGCTGCTTGACCCCACTCGCTAGCGCACCGATCAGCTTGCCAGCCGAGAGCCCCGAGGAATCGGGGCCCCACTTTGGCTGAGGGCCCCGATTTTTCGGGGAACCCTCGGCTTTGCTCGCGGATCGGGGCGCTAGATCGTCTCATTTTCCGCGACAAACGCTTTGCGCTGCAAACCGCTTGTCGCTAGCCAAGCCGCCGAATTTCGCCGAGCGCCCATCGACAGCGCCGCCAAGAGGCTTTATTCGGGCAAGATCGAGATCGGAGGACGAAGGCGATGAAGACGCGTGCGGCCGTAGCGTACGAGGCGGGCAAGCCGCTGGTGATCGAGGAGGTGGAGCTCGAGGGGCCCAAGGCGGGCGAGGTGCTGGTCGAGATCAAAGCGACCGGGGTCTGCCACACCGACGAGTTCACGCGCTCGGGGGCCGATCCGGAGGGGCTGTTCCCCGTGATTTTCGGGCACGAAGGCGCCGGGGTCGTGCTCGAGACGGGGCCCGGCGTCAGCTCGGTGCAGGCCGGCGATCACGTCATCCCGCTCTACACACCGGAGTGCCGCGCCTGCAAGTCCTGCCTGAGCCGCAAGACGAACCTCTGCACCGCCATTCGAGCGACCCAAGGCAAGGGGCTGATGCCGGACGGCACCAGCCGCTTTCGCGTGCGCGGCAAGCCGGTGCACCACTACATGGGCTGCTCCACCTTCGCCAACCACACCGTGTTGCCCGAGATCGCGCTCGCGAAGGTGCGCAAGGACGCGCCGTTCGACAAGATCTGCTACATCGGCTGCGGGGGCACCACGGGCATCGGGGCGGTGATCTTCACCGCCGGGGTCGAGCCCGGCGCCAACGTCGTGGTGTTCGGCCTCGGCGGGATCGGCCTGAACGTGGTGCAGGGCGCTCGCATTGCGGGAGCGGACAAGATCGTGGGCGTCGACATCAACCCCGCGCGCGAGAAGCTCGCGCGCGAGTTTGGGCTCACCGATTTCGTCAACCCGAAGACGGTGAAGGGAGATCTGGTCGCGCACTTGGTCGAGCTCACCGGCGGCGGCGCGGACTACAGCTTCGAGTGCGTCGGCAACGTCGATCTCATGAGACAGGCGCTCGAGTGCTGTCACCGCGGCTGGGGCGTCAGCGTCATCATCGGGGTGGCCGGCGCCGGGCAGGAGATCGCCACACGTCCGTTCCAGCTGGTGACGGGACGGGTGTGGAAAGGGACCGCCTTCGGTGGCGCGCGCGGGCGCACGGACGTGCCCAAGATCGTGGACTGGTACATGCAAAAGAAGATCGACATCGACAGCTTGATCACGCACAAGCTCCCGCTCGAGCGCATCAACGAGGCCTTCGACCTCATGCGCGAGGGCAAATCCATCCGCACGGTGGTGGAGTTCACATGACGGCGAACGTCGAGACCCTGCGCGAACACAGCGCGTTCGGCGGCGTTCAGGGCTTCTACCAGCACCCGAGCGCCGCCTGCGCCGGACCGATGCGCTTCTCCGTCTACCTGCCCGAAGCCGCCCGCTCGAGGAGCGTACCGGCGGTGTACTACCTGACCGGGCTCACCTGCACGGAGGAGACGTTCCCGATCAAGGCGGGCGCTCAGCGGGTGGCGGCCGAGCTCGGGCTGGCGCTCGTCGCTTGCGACACGAGCCCCCGCGCGGCGCGGTTCCCCGGGGATGACGCCGACTGGGACTTCGGGCAGGGCGCCGGATTTTACCTCGACGCAACCGAAGCGCCCTGGTCGAGCGCCTACCGCATGTATACCTACGTCACCGAGGAGCTGCCTCTGGTCGTCGAGGCTCGATTTGCCATCGATCCATCACGCCGCAGCGTCTTCGGGCACTCGATGGGGGGCCACGGCGCGCTGATGATCGCGCTCCGAAACCCCTCCAGGTACCGCAGCGTCTCCGCCTTCGCTCCCATCACCGCTCCCAGCGACGTCCCCTGGGGCCAAAAGGCCTTCAGCCGCTACCTGGGGTCGGACCGCGCGGCTTGGGCCCAGTACGACACCGTTCGCCTGCTCGAGACCCGCCGCTTCGACGGCACCTTGCTGGTCGACCAAGGCAGCCGCGATCAGTTCCTGGAGCGGGAGCTCAAGCCGGAGCGGCTGCGGGCCGCTTGCGAAGCGAGCGGCCAGGCGCTCGATCTTCGCCTTCGAGACGGCTACGACCACTCCTACTATTTCATCCAAACGTTCATCGAGGATCACTTGCGTCACCACGCCCGCGCGCTCGGCGCCTGACGTCGCGGCGAAGGCCCCCCAAACCTCGCGGATCATCGAAGCTCACTGCCACACCGGCAGCGTGAAGTGGAAGCGCGCCCCCGACCCGGGCGGCGACTCGCACCAGACCCGACCGCGGTGGGCCAGCACGATGCCTTGAACGATGTACAGGCCCAGCCCCGAGCCCGCTCGCCCCGCTCGCCCCGCTTGCCAGTAGCGCTCGAAGACGTGGGGGATCTGCTCCGGCGAGAGGCCCGGACCGGTATCGGCCACCGTAAAGACCACCTCCTGCCCGCGCCGCCTGGCCCGCACGACGATGGTTCCCTGCTCAGGGGTGACCTTGAGGCTGTTGTTGATCAAGTTCGACAGCACCTGGAAGACGCGCTCGCGGTCGGCCTGGACGCACTCGCGCTCGACCTCCTCCGTGAGGGTGATCCGCTTCGCCTCCGCGAGCGGGTGGAAGATCGTCAGCGCGTCTCGGACGATGTCGTGGGTCCATTCGGGCTCGCAGCGAACCTGAAAGCGCCCCGCTTCGATCTTGCTCAGGTCGAGCAAATCCCGGATCAGCACGTTCATGCGATCCACGGCGCGCTGGATCCGTTCGGCGCTCTGGCGCAAGCGCCCTGGCGACGGGCCTTCGCCGGCCGCGTCGTGCTGAAGGAGCAAGGTGGCCTGCAGCTGGATCACGTTGAGCGGGCTCTTCAGATCGTGCGAAACCACCGCCACCAGGTCGTCGCGCGCGCGCACCGCGCGCCGCTCGCGCTCGACCTGCCGCTCGAGATCGACCTCGAGCGCCGTGCGCCGCAGCTCCGTCGCGGCGGCGAGATCGCTCGCGCTCCACGGCAGCGACCGCAGGCGCACTTGCTCCTTCCATAGGTCGAAGGAGCGTCGCGGATGCAGGCGGTCTGCGGCGTCCACCAGCGCGGGTTTGCGGGGATCGCCGCCCCAGTGAACCGTCTGCTCCACCTCGGGGCGAAACCAGAACAGCCACCGGTGCGGCACGCCCGGCAGCGCGAAGGCGAGCGCGCCGCTCGCGCAGTCCTTTTCGGCCTCCGCGCTGGGGATCAGCGAGGCGAGGTGGTCGGTGGCGAACGAGCCGAGGTCCCCGCGCTCCTCCAGCGCATCCCTCAGCGCCTCGACGAACGCCTCCGACGGCGCGTTTCCTACTCTGAAGACCCCGCCGGGCCCCGTGACCGCGACGCCGCCGGCGTCGACGAGGGACAACAAGTGATCGGGGCGCTGGAGCAGGGCCACCAGCACGTCCTCGTCCACGCCCCCCGCGCGCATCACTTCGGCGAGCGCGCGCTGCGCCGGACGCCGCCGGTGCCACCCCGCCGCGAGCTCGAGGTCCTCGAACGCGCCGAGCTGCAGCGAGATGAGGCGACCGATCGTCTCGGCCATCGACCGCACCTCGTGCGACACGTAGTGTGGACCGCTGTGGTGACCACAGCTGATGAGACCCCACAAGCGTTCCCCCACGATGATCGACACGCTCATCGACGCCCGCACGCCCATGTTGGCCAGGTACTCGAGGTGGATCGGCGACACACTGCGCAGGATCGAACAGCTCAGATCGAGCGGCTGACCGTTGTCGGGGCGGAGGGGCGGCACGACGCGCGCCGGCGCGTAGCGGGCATCCGGGATGATGCGGAGCCAGCTCTTCAGATACAGCTCCCGCGCCTGCTTCGGGATGTCCGACGCCGGATAGTGCAGGCCGAGATAGGGCTCGATATCGGGCGCCCGGTCCTCGGCGATGACGGCGCCATGGCCCGCTTCGTCGAAGCGATACACCATCACGCGCTCGAAGCCGGTCAGTCGCCGCACCTGACGCACGACGCTCTCACACAGCTCGCTCACCGTCCGAGCGCCCTGCAGGGCCTCCACGGCGCGCGTGAGCGCGTCCCGCGGTAGCGGCGGCGCCGACGCGGCGGGCTCGATCTCCACGATCAGCGCCCCAGCGTAGCGGTGGACGAGCGCGTCGAACGCGCGATCCCCGGCCACCAGGCGCAGCGGGTACCGGTCGGAGGTCCCGTCGACAGCGAGCGCCTCGCCGATCTGCCCGGGCTGGTCCCACGCCAGCAGCGCATCGAGCGGCCGTCCGAGCACGTCCTTTGGCGGACGGCCGAGCACCTGCGCCACGTTCTCGCTGACCTGCCGCACCTCCAGCGTTGCCTCGTCCACGGCGAACAGTACCCCGTGCGGCTGCACCGCGCCGGGCACGTGGATGGGTTCGCGATCACAGTTGCTGAGGTCGACCATCGGCGGCAGCTCCGGACCTCAGACGCTCGCGTCTCGCAGCTCCACCCAGCGGAGCAGGCTCTGGAACGTGGCGCGCGCCGAGGCGACGATTTCGTCCGCGTCGCCGCTCGCGATCGCGACCTGCTCGATCCACGCGAGCACGCGCTGCCAGCGCGGACCGGGCTGCCCCTCGGGACCGCTGAAAAACCGGGCTCCCCGCTCCGGGGTCAGACCGAAGCGCTCCTTCAAGCTGCGCGCCACCACCCGCCCACCGAGCACCGATCCCTCGACGACATACGTGCAACCCGCCAGCATCGGCATCCCTGCGAGCGACGGCAAAAGGTCGCAGCGCTCGATCTGCTCGATGCTCCGCGGTCGATCCCCGAGGCTTAGCAGGTCCGAGGCGATGGCCTCGGTGCGCCAACCCTGGGGGACCCCCCGCGGAGATCCTGGCGCGACCGCCAAGCGCGGCTCGAGCGCGGAGTAGTACCCGAAGAAGGTTCGCAGGATCGAGCGGTAGCGGTGGAGGTCGAGCGCCGGGGCCAACAGATCCAGGCGCCGATCGATGCGTCGATGCAGCTCGAACGTCGCCGAGCGGAGCCGCGCGTGGGTCGAGGATGGGCGCGCTCGGCAGGGGGTTCGCCCTGGTTCGCCGGGTTGGCGGTCAGCAGCAGGAAAGCTTTGGGCTCGGACGTCGGGCATGACCGTGCGCGCCGTTGGGCGCCGCTCGCAAGGTGCTCCAAGGTGGGCACGCCGAACGGATCGTCAAGGCTGGTTGTAGCGGCTCGCTCTATCCAGAGGTCGTTCAGACTCCGTGTGGGTCAGGGTCGCACCGACCGTTTGCGCCTGCGGTCCCTCCGGCATTTCGAGTATTCTGCAAAGATAGATGGTGGAAGGTCTTCGGCCCGGTCGCGGTCGTCTTCGCCCCCGGATCGGCCTGTTCGTGCGAAGGGGCGACTATGCCTACCAGAACGGCCTGATCCTCGGCGCCCACGAGGAGTGCGTCGCCCGCGGCGCCGACCTCTACTGCTTCGCCGGCGGCGTGTTGACCGCACCCGACGATCCAGCAAAGACCGTCTATGATCTGGCGGGCGCCGATGATCTCGACGGGGTCATCATGGTGCCCGGCACCATGGGGGGCGCCGAAGGAACGCCGGAGCTCGAGCGGCTGCTGCAGCGCCTCGGTCGCCGGCTGTGCATGGTGGGCTGGCGATACGCCGGCTGTCCGAGCGTCTTCGTCGACAACCGCTCGGGGATGCGAGAGCTCGCGCGCCACCTTCTGGTCGACCACGGGCGGCGGCGCATCGCGTTCATCAACGGTCCGAGCCGCGAGGGCCAGGAGCGCTTCGACGGCTATCGGCAGGCGCTCACCGACGTCGGGCTCACCGTCGACGAGGCGCTGGTGCACTGCGGGGATTTCGGCCTGGGTGGCGGTCATGATGCCGTCGCCAAGCTCTTCGACCGGCGAGAGCTGGGGGTCGACGCCATCGTCGCTGCCAACGATTGGATGGCGCTCGGTGCGTTCCAGGCGCTGGAGGCGCGTGGCCTGTCGGTCCCGGACGACGTCGCCTTGGCGGGCTTCGACGACATCGAGCAGGCGCGCTTTTTGACGCCCCCGCTCTCCTCGATCCGCCAGTCGCCTCGACAGCTCGGCATCGAAGCGGCGCGCCTGCTGCTCACCGGCGGTCACCTGGCGGGCGCTCCGCCCCAGATCCGGGTCGAACCGACGGTTCAGCTGCGTCAATCCTGCGGGTGTTTCCCGCGGGCCGCCACCGCGGACGTCGCGTTCTCCGCGCCGAGCGGCTCGTTGGAGGAGCGGCTCGCTGAGAGCCGCAGGCGTCTGGTTCAGACCCTCGCGGACACCGCTCCGACGCTGGAAGGGGCGCTCCAGGGGGACTGGGCCGAGCAGCTGATCGAGGCGCTGTACAGCGATCTGCGCGGCTCGAGCTCCGAGGCGTTCTCGCAGGTGCTGGCAGGGCTCATCCACGACACCGCGCGCCTGGGGAACATCACGGCCTGGCACTACCCGCTCTGCCAGCTCCGCCTGGAGGCCGCCAGCGAGCTTGCGGGGTTCATCGGCCCCTGGCTCCGGGCGGAGACGCTGTTCGAGTGGGCCCACATCGCGATCGGCACCGAAGCCGAAAGGGTCCAGGCCAGGCGTCGCCTGGAGCGCGAGGAGATGCTGCGCTCGCTCGAATGGATTGGCGTCGCGGTGCGGACCGCGCTGGACTTGCCGACCCTCGGGGCCTCGCTGGCGGCGCGCCTGCCCAAGCTCGGGATCCCGAGCTGCTACGTCCTTTCGCAGCCTCACCCCGACGCCGAGGCTCGGCTGATCATCGCGTACGAACGAGAACGGGGACTCTCGGTGCCCGCCGACGAAGCGCCGTTCCGGACGGGCGAGATCGTCCCCTTGCAGCACGCCCCCCCGCGCCGCCACACGATGATCGTGCAGCCTTTGTTCTTCAAGCAGCAGACGCAAGGGTTTTGCGCGATGGAGGTTGGACCTCACGATTTTTCGCCATACATCCACATCCCGGAGCTGGTGAGCACGGCTCTGAAGGCGGCCGAGCTCTCCCGCGCGACCATCGAGGAGGGCACCCGGCGCGAGCGCGCCGAGCAGGCGCGCATGGCTCAGGAGCTCGAGATCGCCACCCGCATCCAGGTCGGCGTGCTGCCGAAGGACCGGCAGGTGCCGGGCTTGCAAATCGCCGCGAGCATGCTGCCGGCGACCGAGGTCGGCGGCGACTATTTCGACATCCTCCCGCTCGCGGATGGCTGCTGGCTCGGGATCGGCGACGTCACGGGGCACGGTCTGAGATCGGGCATCATCATGCTGATGATCCAGAGCATCGTGGCCGCGACCATTCGCACGCGCCCGAACGCGGCACCCTCGGAGGTGTGGGCTGCTCTGAACCACGTGCTCTGCGATAACGTCCGCAAGCGGCTCGAGCAGGACGAGCACGCGACGCTCTCGCTCGTGCGCTACCAGGCCGACGGCCGGCTCCTTCATGCCGGAGCTCACGAAGATTTGATCATCTATCGCCGGCAGACCCGTCGTTGCGAGCTCTTGCCGACCGAGGGCGTCTGGGTGGGGGTGCGTACCGAGCTGCCGGAGGGCACCACCGTCGACTCCGAGTGCCGCCTGCACCCTGGCGACGTGCTGGTGTTGTACACGGACGGCATCCTCGAAGCGATGGACGATCGGCGCGAGCAGTTCGGCATCGCCCGCCTCTGCGCCGCCATCGAGGCCGCCGCCGAAGGGTCGGTCGAGGACATTCGCGATCGCGTCCTTTCGGACGTAGGGGCCTGGATGGCGACCCAGGCCGACGACATCACGCTGCTCGTCGCGCGCTATTCAGGCGGGCAAGAGTGAATCCAGGCTCGCGGCGCCAGGAGATCTTGGCTATGGTCGCGTGTCGGTCCAGCCACAATGAACAGAGGGACGTGCCATGACCGGTCGAATGTTGCTTTGCTCCTGCCTTGCCGTTGCTGCCATCACCTCCTGCGTGGTCGTCCGAGAACGCCCCGCTGATTCCAGC
>JAEZYZ010000455.1 GCA_023418705.1 Pseudomonadota bacterium
GGAAGCGCGCGCGTTCGATCACCTCGGTGTGGCGTGGGCCGCCCAGGTACGGCGCGATCATCAAGAGGCCGGTGAGGTGCAGCTCTCCCCGAGCGACGACGCCCCGGAGCTCCGGGTGCTGATGCACGAGCCGCGCCGCCTTGGCTCGCCGGAAGGCGGCATCTTCGCTCATGCGCAGCTCGTATTGGCACTAAGCGTACAGTGTCGCGCAAGCGCGGGCGCGATGGATGCCCCGCTCTTCCACCTCCCCGAGGTGCGCGAGCAGGTCGGCGAGGGTGACGTTGGAGCGCGCCGTGAGCCGGCGCACGGCAGCGTGAAGATCGTCATCGGACAGAGATCTCAATGAGGATATTTTCATACCCTGAGGATGCGCGCTGTCGAGCTCGCGGCCACGCTGACACCTCGCGAGTCGATTTGTTCACGAAAAGCCGCCACAGCCGCCGCTGGGCGGGCACGCCGGGCTCTTCGCAGAGCGGCGCTGGTCCAGCGGGAGCTTTAGCAGCGAGTCGTGTCAAGCTTAATCGACCTTAATCGACCTCGATCGACATGGATGGGTGAAGACTTGAAGCGGTCTCCTGTTCGCTGACCTCCAGTGTCGTTTCAGCGCGCCGCGTTTACTCGATCGGATCACCCGTCGTTCGAACCACCGGACGACGGATTGAGCCCGTCGCTATTCTGTTTCACTTCACTCGTGCTCGGCGTCGCGCGAGACACGACGGCTCCGGGAACGATCCACGCCCTCATCAACCAGGCTCGGGCCGATGTCTGGCAGCGCAGCAAACGTACCCTGACCGCAGAAACGGCTCGCATCGACGCAGACGGTTTGATCGTGCCGACCACGGGTACTCTAGGGATCCATCGCGACGCCGATCCGACTGCCAAGGTAGACGCCGTCGTCCCTCGCCACCGGAGAAAATTGATGGACGACCAACGAGTAGCCTGCCTCGCTGCCGACCAGCGCGGTGATGCCGGCGCCAAGGTCGATGTGGCCCGCCAGGGCGACGCCCATCAACCACGCGATCCCGCCCGGTTCGTTGAACAGGCCTCCCCACGTGTGCTCACCGGTCAGCCGGGGTCCCAGCTCGACACCGGGCAGACCGCCAGGCGCGGCGGAAAGGCCCAGGCTTACGGCCGCCGCAGACATGGGAGTGGACCTCACCCATCGGGGCTGACCGAAGGTCAGGTCCATGCCTGCGTGCAGGGAGACCCAAGCGGAGACGGGATAGCGGAGGGCAGCTTCCGGACCTAGGAGCGTCATCGCATCGCTCGGATAAACCCGGGCGCGAAAGGCGCCCTCGATAGACCATCCCGCTCCGATGGACCGGGCGGACTGCCGGGCTGGCTCGCGCAAGGCGTCCCCTCCTTCGCTCAGCCGCCGTGGCCACTCACCTCCTCCGACCTGGCGGATGGCAGCGGCGTGCGACCCACCGGACCGCTGCGCTTCCGCTGACGGTTCCGGGGACGCCTGGAACTCAGCCGAGCTGGCCTGCAGCAGCTCCGCTGCGGCGATCGCGACGACGCGGGGTCGCTCGGACATCTCCACGTCCGAAATCACGATCACTCGCCCGAGCCGGTCGGCGGACGCGCCGTCCATCACCGTCAACGACAGCTCCGTGGCGTCTGGGTCGCACTCGCCGGACTCGAACTGAATCTCGACGAGCAGCTCATCATCGACTCGCTCCCTCGGTGTCGCGCCATGGACGAGCTTGACCTGCCCGACCCCGAAGCTTGTCAGCTCGACCCGCAACGCTTCTACGAGCTGCTCCTGATCGTAGGGTGGTTTGCCCTCGCAGGGCTGCACCTGCACCTGCGCCCTCGCTGCTTCAGCGCTGGTCGCGGTTTGAGCCCCTGTGAGGGCCGGCCAAGCCAGGGCGAGCACCGCAAGCGATCCGCGGATCAGCGTTCGAGCCAGCGCTGCACCTCTGCTCTGCGGCGTGGATTCCGGAACAGACGATCGTACTCATCCGCCGCCAAGCGCGCCTTGCGGGATTGGCCGGACTGAACGAGCGCCTGGATGAGCCGTACGTAGGCGTCCTCGCGCAACGCCTCCGGCAGTCCGAGCGACAACGCACGCCGCAGTGCGCGAGCCGCGTGACCGGGCCGCGCGAGCTCGAGCTCTACTCGGCCAAGGGTCAGCGCAGCCAGCGGAGCACGAGAGCTATCGGGGTGAAGCTCGAGAACCCGCTCCAGAGGCTCGATGGCATCGGCAGGGTGCCCGGACTTGCGAGCAATATCCGACAACGTCATCAAGGCGTCCTCTGCCCTGGACCGTTGGGTCTCCCGCCGAATGCCCTGCCGCCCGAGCCGGCGGTACGCCTCGACATAGCGCGCGTTCGCCGCTTCCTGGCGCCAGTCGTTGGACGAACCGGTCGTTGCTTGCGGAGCGCCGCGCTCCTCCGCTACGCGCTTCGCCGACGGGGACGACGCCGCATCGTCGTTCGGCTCGGGCGAAGGAGCCAAACGCGCGGTCGAGTCACGGTCAGCGTCGTCGGCGGCTACGTCGATACGACCGCCCGCGGACAGCTTCACGACGCCATCCTCCAGGCTCGGAGCGCGCACGAGAACGGCGCCGCGTTCGACCCGTACTCCCACAGAGCTCGCGCGCCGATCGACCTGAAAACGCGTGCCCACCACTTCGATGCTCGCGAGACCCGCTTCGACGACCCAGCGGCGAGGTCCGCCCGGCTGTACGTGGAACGTCGCTTTCCCCGCAGCCAATCGCACGATGAAAGCGGACGCGGAGGACGCCAGCGGCTCCAGCACGCCACCGGGTGCAACCACGATCGTCGATTCGTCGGCGAGCCTGACTGTGACGGCGCTTGCGTGCGCCGCTACTCTCACGGTGGGCACCGCAGTTCCTTGTTCTGTCAGCAGGGGGCCCGGACTGGTTCTCTCGGCGACGAGAAATGGCGCTACGAACCCCGCCAGAACGACCGCAGCGGTGATCAGGCCGCTGATGAATGCCCAGCGTACCGGGCCGCCCCACACCGAGCGACCGTGCCGTGCTTTTTCGATCTGGCACCACACGCGCTGCATACGGGCAGCGCTCACTGGGTCGACCAGCACGCGCCCGAGGGGGGCCGGCACCTTCGTGGCGGGCGGTTCTGGAGCGTCAGGCATTCGCCGACTCCTCCTCCACGTAGGCATCCAGGCTAGCGCGCGCACGCAGCAACAAGCGCTTTGCCGTCGCTCGTGAGCAGCCGCAAGCGCGCGCCACTTCGTCGATCCGGTATCCTTCGACGTACCGGAGAATCCACGCCATCCGGGCAGCCGCCGGAAGGCGCTCGAGTGCCTGATCGACCTCCCCGAGAATGGCCAGGAGCTCGGGACTGGCCGCTGGATCGGCTTGCGATGCGAGCGACACGTCATCTTCACCACGATCGAGCCCGAGCCGTCGCAAGAGCTTGCGGCGACGAAAGCGGCGATGTGCCTCACGCACCGCGATTTGCAGGACCCAGGCTCCGAAGGCCTCATCGTCGCTCAGCTGGTCGAGCCTACGAAAAGCGCTGACGAAGGCGTCCTGCACGACATCTTCTGCTTCCGAGCTGCGGGCTAGGAGCCGGAGCGTGACCCGCATCACCTCGCCGACGTGTCGTTGGTAGAGCGCCTCTTCGGCCCAGCGGTCACCCTGACGGGACCGCTGGACGAGCTCACGATCGGTCGCCGCCGGCTCGATGCGCATGCGCACCCGTCGGGCGCCAGCCGCGCGGGTGAAGTAAGCCTGGAGGGGGAGGAGCGCGATCTGCATGACGAGACGGCAAGTGGGCAGCGGAGACCGTTGTGTACGGCTCTACTGAGCCCCGAGGAGGACAAAGTGGCTCACGGGAGGCTCGAAAAGCCCACCTTCGCGCGGTTTGAGCCATTCTGCCGCTCCCGCGGCTCCGTAGGGCATGAGGGCTTGGATGGCTGCCGCGCTTGCCGCGACCGGGTGCCTCTCGCCGACCCCGTTTGGCTCCGATCCGGAACAGCGCGACCTCAATGCACGTGCTCTGCAGAGCTTGAGGCGAGACCCGCGACCGATCGCCGCCGTTGCAGGACGGCTGACATTTGCCGCGCTGGGTGACACACACGGTGAATACGATGACCTGGTCGAAGCAGCCGAGTCCATCAACCGAAGGCAAGACGTGGAGCTCATCGCGCACATGGGCGATCTCACGGATTTCGGTCTTTTGCAGGAGTACTCCTGGGCACACGAAGCGCTCTCTCACCTGAGACGTCCTCTGTTCGTGACGATCGGCAATCACGACGCGATCTCTAGCGGTGAGCAGATCTACCTCAGAATGTACGGACCGCTCGACTACAGCTTCGTTCACGAAGGAGTAAAATTCGTCTTCTTCAACTCCAATAGCCTCGAGTTTCCGGGCGCGGCACCCAATGAGCGCTGGCTCAAAAAGGAGGTTCGGCCTTCTGCGGAGGCTCGGGCGATCGTCCTCGTCACGCACCATCCGCCGTGGTCCAGCGACGCGCCGAGGTCGACCCGGCAATTCTACTCCGAGCTGCTAGAGACAGCCCAGATCACGGCTTGGATTCACGGCCATCTGTCCGAGTTTCAGCTCGTTCGCTATCACGGCGTCCCCGTGCTCCAGTGCGGTACCTTTCAGTGGTGGCGGGAGTACACCCTGGTGACGCTCGCCGGCGGCGCTGTCTCATTTCAACGGTGCAAGTATGACGACTGCCATGAAGTCGAACCGAGCTTCGATCGATCGGAGCTTGCGCCGTGATACCTTCAATGGCCGCCGTCGCGATGTTGGCGCTGCAGCCCGTCGCAGACGACGCCGTCGACAAGCGTCGCGATTCGGACGCCCTGGGTTGGTGGGCTCCCGATTATGTGAAGCTGCAAACCGGCGGCTACGCCGGTCTGGCGGCGGCGGGCGTCGGCTATGCGGCCTTCGACGATGTCTTGAACGCTTCGCTGCTCTACGGATACGTCCCGGCGCTGGCTGCCGGGAGGACGGTGCACTCGCTGCACTTTGCGCTGCATGGGCGGCCGGTGGAGCTACGTTTCGGTCCCGTTCGGTGGATCGTCTCTTACGCCGGGATCGGCGTGCTGCACACCTGGGGTGATCGCTACTTCATCTTGCTGCCGGCTCGCTACGCCGGCGGATACTATTCGCCGACCGGGCTGCATCTGATTGGGCATCTGGGGACCGAGGTCGATCTCGTCGCAGGCGGAGCGTCGATTTTCGAACGACACGGCCTGTACCTGGAGCTCTGCGCGCTCGAATTCTACGTTCGCCGCTACCTTCGAAACCCCGACTCTCTCGGACTTTCGGAGGTGGTCAGCTTGGCGTTCGGCTACCGCTTGGCCTTTTGAGCCCGTTCCCGATCAGCGGGCGGGCCCATCATGGGCTCGGTGTGATGGCGATGCGGCCGAGGCTTGGAACCCATGGGCAACCCATCTTCCGACCTCGACATGGCCCGCTTCCAGCGCCTCGAAAGTGGAGGTCGAGCCGCTCATGTAGGCGGCGATCAAGATGGGGGCGCGCCCGGGGGGCACCGCGATGGCGACGTCGTTGACCGCGTTTCGGCCCCCGCTGCCGGTTTTGTCACCCACGGCCCAGTCGCTGGGGAGGCCGGCCCGCAGGCGGCGCTTGCCGGTCTCGGCGGCGCGCAGCCAACCCAGGAGGCGCTCGCGGCTCGCCGGAGACAGCGCGTCGCCGACGAGGACCTCCTGCATCAGCCGGACCATGGCGCGGGGGGAGGTCGTGTCGCGCGGATCGCCGGGATGGTTCGTGTTGAGCTCGAGCTCGCGGCGGTCGAGCCGCGTGACCGGATCTCCGAGCGACCGCGCGTACTGGGTCAGCCCGGCGGGTCCCCCGGTCTTTTCGAGCAGGAGGTTGGCGGCCGTGTTGTCGCTCACGGTGACGATCGCCTCGGTGAGCGCGCCGATGGTCAGCCCGCCTTCGCCGACGTGCGCGCCCGTGACCGGTGCGTGCTCGATCAGATCCTCCGGCCCGTAGCTCACTCGTTCGTCGAGCGAGAGGCGGCCGTCGTCGACGCGCGCGAGGACCGCCGCAGCGAGCAGCCATTTGAACGTGGAGCACATCGCGAAGCGCTCGTCGGGTCGGTGGGAGAGCGCTCGACCGCTCCCGGTGTCCAAGGCGTAGACCCCGAGGCGCCCGCCGACGCGCCTCTCGATCGCCGCGGGGACGTCTGGGGTGCGCTGCGCGCCAGGTCCGTCGGGTGGGTTCTGCAAACCCGGCGTGCCCGGCGGGACCGGCGTGCCGGGTGGGGCCGGCGTGCCGGGTGGGGCCGCCGTCCTGGCGCGGGGCGCGCACGCGCTCCAAACGGCCCAGGACGTCGCGAGGAGAAAATGGCGTCGGGTGGCCATCGGGTCCACGGTGGCCAGAGCCTCGCATGCACCGGGAGCTCGGTCGAGTGCCGGACGCGGCGGCGTGGGCCGCTCGAATCAGGGCAGGCTGTTGAAAAAGTCGTGCATCGCCGTCACGGCGAAGCACGGCACACCGTGCATCGTGCCGCCGTAGTGCGGGTCGTTGTGCGAGCACCAGATGGTCGGCGCGGCGCAACCGCTGTACTCGATGCAGCCCGGATCCACCATCGTCCCCTCGCTCTGACAGCCGGCCACCATCGAATACGGCGACGAGGCGCCGCCGCAGCTGTTCGTCGCACGGAACTGCTCGACGGTCTCGTGGCCGTCGCCATGGCCACGCTCGGCGTCCTTCTTCCCTTGGATGTACATCACCGCAATGGGCCCCGTCATCGGACCATAGTCGGACGAGGCGACCGGCGCGACACCCTTGAAGCCAAAGTGCTGGGCGTCAGCGGTTCTGTTCGAAAGCAAGAGCTGCGAGATGAACTGCGCGCCGGAGCTGTGGCCGGTCGCGAACACCCGGCTCAGGTCGACGCAGTAGTTTTCCACGAGATCGTCGTAGACGCTCTTGGCGCGGCCGATATCCGCGTTGTACGACCAGCAGCCGTTCGTGTCCGCCGAGACCGGGACCGCGCGGATGTACTCCGACGCGAGGCTCGAGTTGCGCGTGAGGTTCATCCACTCCGTGTTCTCGATGCTCGTGCCGCGGTTGCCGGAGCTGCAGCCATGAAACGCGAACAGCACCGGCAGCGGGGTCGTGCCGTCGTAGCTGTCGGGGAACGCGAAGTAGTGACTGTTGGCGACCGACACCGTACCGCCGGGCGGCTTTCCGCCTCCCGCCTGGCAGCCGGGGCTGGGCACGGCCGTCGCGCTGCCGCCACCCGAGCCCGCTTGGCCCGCGCTGCCGCCCGATCCGCCCGCGCTCCCGCCGCCGCCATCGATGCCCCCGGTGCCGCCGACGCCGCCCCCCGTCCCCCCGGACGCGGCCACCCCGCCGCTGCCGCCGGTCCCGCCCCCGCTGCCGCCCCCGCCACCGCTGCCACCGGTGCCCGTGCTGCCACCCGACGATAT
>JAEZYZ010000030.1 GCA_023418705.1 Pseudomonadota bacterium
GGCGTGCGATCTGTCGGGGCAGGCTGGCGGCGACGCTGGCGCGTGGCGGAGCCGTCACCCGACCCACGGCGCTGCTGCCGCGCGCCGTGGCGCGCTCGGCGGCCTTGGCGCGCGCGTTGAGCGCGCCCCCCGCCAGGTCTTGAAGCCAGCGCATGACATCCGCCGGATCCGCGAGCGCCCCGGCTTCGGCCGCGGCGCGCATCTCCTGCGCGCTCGCGAACCGCTCCGCCGGATCGCGGTGCAGCGCTCGAGCCACGATGTCGGCGGCGAACTGCGGGATCTTCTCGCCCCCTGCAGGCTTGAAGTTGTCGAGCGGCTGGATCTCGAGCTTTCGCACCTTTTCCGCGACCGCATCGAACGCGGCGCCGACGAACAGCCGCCGCCCCGTCAGCATTTCCCAGAGCAGGATGCCCGCCGAAAACACATCGCTACGAGCGTCGACGAGCAGGTCCGGATCGAGCTGCTCGGGCGAAGCGTAGGCGGCGACGTCTGCCTGGTGCCCGATGCTCGTCGACCGCACGGCGACGGCGCTGATGCCCGCGTCGAGGCGCCGGGTGTGACCATCGCTCCCGATCAACACCCCGTCGGGCAGCACGCCGCCATGGAGGAAGCGCGCCTCTCCTTCCGCGGAGTGCACGGCTTCGAGCGCGGCGAGCAGATCCGCGATCACGCGGCAGGCGATCGGCGCTGCGATGGGCTTTTTCTTGAAGCCGACCAGCCGCAGCACCGAGCGCAACGTCTCCCCGGGGACGTAGTCGGCGGCGATCCCGAGCTCGCCGTCCTGCTCCACCACGGCCCGGATGGGGCTCAGCTGATCGTCGGAGAGGCGAGCGGCCCAGCTCGCGGCCGCCTGCACGGCGTCGGCCTGTTCGCTGTCGCGAAATGGCGACAGCGGCACCCGGCGGAGCATCACGATGGTGGCCGGCGCGTCGTCCTCGACCTTCGACGCGAGCCAGAGCGGACCGACGGGGCTCTTCGAGAGCTCCAGAATGAGATCGAACTGGCCAAACCGCCGCGCGTTGCCGGAACCGATCGCCATCGGCCTCGAATTTAGCTCGGATCAGCCGTACATGCTCAGTTTATTCGACCCAATTTCCACGCGTCGGCGCGGAGGTCAGGCGCCCCGGCCGGTGTTTGCATCGTCTCGGCACAGCACGAACCAACTGTCCATCGGTGTGGAGCCACGCGCGGCGCGCCCGATGCAGACGTGCTCGGAAACGCCGCGGATCTCATCCACCAACCCGCCGAACACGGGCCGAGCGAGCGCACGGTCGTTGTCGCGCAGCGTCGGCCAGCCTTCGGGCCTCTGCGGCGGGAGCTTGGTGTAGTCGAGCACGTATCGGCCGTCGTCGTTGCGGCCCACGAAGTAGCCGGGTCCCGTCAGCCACGAGAACGTCTGGTGGTTGTAGCCCCAGACCTCCTCCACGCCCTCCTGCCTACAGAACCGCTTTTGAAATCGCGAGAAGAGCGGCAGGGAGTTTTTTCCGTGGTGGATGACGGGCTGAAGAGAGGCGGTGCCAGCTGGGACGAAATGTTCTGCTGTCACCGTTCTTCCTTCCATGAGGTCCCAGAGCGCGGCCTGCTCCGCTGCCTCGATGCTGAGCACGGTCCACAATCGGCTCTGCGGATCCATGCGATCGAGGGTCTGACCGATGCGCTCGATGCAGCGATCATCACGGTGGCCAAGCAGCAGGGTTCGAAATCGCAATGGGGTTTCCTTTGCGGCGCGCGCGAGGCTACAGCCGTACTTCGCGGCCGGCGGTCGGCACGTCCCTCAGCAGCACGACCTTGTCGAAGCGGGCGTCTTCGAGCCGCTGGGTAGAGGCGGCGAGGTCGTACAAGAGCCCCCACTCGATGGCCTCGTCGGCGGCGAGGAAGATGCTTTCGGAGCTCTTGCAGCCCTTGGCGAGGCGCTCGATGGTCTCGCCCGTCATCGTCAGGTCTGGGCCGGCGAAGCCACGCGTGCGTTTGAACGCCATGCCTCCCGAGAGCTTCCACACGGCGGTCCCGCGATCTTCACGCACCATCGCCACGACGCTGCAAGCCGCCGGCGACGTCACCAGCGATTGGGGCGTGAAGGTGACGCTCTGCGGGTACTCTTTGCGCGTCTCGGTCTCGATGGTGATCGTCTCGGCCCCTGCCTGCCCGAGCTGTTGGACCACGGCGACCACCCAGCTCGGCTTCGCCTTGCGATCGGCCTTGATCTTCACGTCTTTGCCCGAAAAATGCGATTTGTTCGCCGTGATCTCCTCGGCAAGCTTGTCCTTGCCGTTGGGTTTGTCGAGCAGCACCCGGGTGAACCCTACCTTCGGGCTGAGGCTATCGACCTCGATCTGAGGCGGACCCTCGGGTTTGGGCGCTTCGGTGACGGGCGGTGGTTTCACCGTGGCCGACGGCGACGGGTCGAAGGGGTTTTTCGGTGGCGGCGCGTCGTCGCAACCCGACGAGCCGACCAGCACGAACCCGAGCATGAGCCGGGCGGCGGTCTGCGACAGTGACGGGGCGGTGTTCATGGCCCGTCGAGTCTTGCTGGTTTTCCGAGTTCTGAACAGGGTCTTGCTGGCATGCTCCTGCGCCATCCTCGAAGCGAGCCATCCCTTTGATTTCTGATCCACCGTCCAAGCGTCGCGAGACCGTCCCCTCGATCGGTCAGGCGTTGTTGCTGTGGCTGCTGGCTGCCGTCGCGCTGCTGAGCGCTAGCACCGCGATGTCTGCCCTGGCGGCGGGCGTGCAGCTGCGGCGCGGCGTGGACCCGACCCGGCTGACCGACCCAAATTTCTCCTTGCTGGCAACCGATCCGCTGTGGATCGCCCTCGGCACGCTGGTCAACGAAGGAGCGATCGCGATCGTGATCCTGGGTGCGGTGTGGTGGCTCGGCCTCGGGCGTGCCGAAGTGCTCGCGCGTGGCCGCCCATCGCTCGCGTCCTCGGCCGCTGCCTTGCTGCTGGTGTTCGGGCTGGCGCCGCTGGCCAACGCGTTGGCGGAGCTCGTCGACGCCTGGGTGAGAAACCCCATCAGCGCCGCGGACGTGGTGATGGCGGCTGCCCGAGGAGCCAGCACCCTCGAGCTGCTCCTGCTCTTCGTGGGCCTGGCGGTGGTGCCCGCGTGGGTGGAGGAGGCGCTCTTTCGAGGCGTGCTGTTTTCAGCCTTCGAACGCGTCTCGGGACCGCTGGCGGTGATCGTGACGAGCGTGTTGTTCGCGATCTTCCACATCGATCCTCCACAGGCCGCCGGCACCCTGCTGCTCGGGGTGGCGTTCGGCTTGGCGCGGCTCGCCACCGGCGGCATCGCGGTGAGCGTGCTCGTCCACGCGATCCACAACGCCGCGGTCCTGCTGCTGGTGCGCTTCGGTCCGTCACCGGAGGGCGCGGAGGTCGCGCCAGGCGCGGTGGTCGTCGGCCTGGCCGTGGCCGCGGCGGGGGGGACCTGGCTCTTGCGCCGCGCGCGGCCGGTATGAGCTTCATCGGCGGCGCCGGCCGTCAAATCAGCCGCTGTACGAACCAACCCACCCCGAGCACGGCGATGAGCGCGGAGACCGGGACGAGAACGCGCCGTCGATACCAAGCTTGCCGCCCGGCCGCGAGCAGCCCCGGAAACAAGAGCAGCAGGATGGTCAGCTGCGCCACCTCCACGCCGAGGTTGAAGGCCAGGAGCGACCAGGCCGCGCCGCGCGCCGGCAGCTCGGTGTGTGACAGGGCGCCGGCAAAGCCGAAGCCGTGGAACAGGCCGAAGCCAGCTGCGGTGAGCGCGCGCCAGCGGCCCGGACGCATGAAGATGTTCTCGAGCGCGATGACGGCGAGGCTGAGCGCGATGATCGGCTCCACGATCTCTGGCGAAAGGCGCACGGCTCCGTACGCGCTCGCGATCAGGGTGATGGAGTGGCCGAGCGCGAACCCGCTGACCAGCCCCGCCGCCGACCCCAGCTTCTGACGCAGCCGCCCCTCGCCGTCCTGCCGGTGTGCCGCCGCCAGCAGCAGAGCCACCACGAACAGCACGTGATCGAGCCCCAGCAGCACGTGCATCCAGCCGAGCTCGGCGAACCGGAGCAACAGCGGCCCCAACGTCGGGGGACGCCCCACCGACAGCTCGACCTCGCCCGCGCGAAAGGCAAAAGGCTCGCCGTCCACGGCGCAGAGCGTCTCGCTCCAGGGGTCCACGTCCAGCCGCCAGGTGTTGCGCAGGATCACCTCGCCCGGCGGGCAGAAAAACTGCACGTCCAAGGCGACCGAGCGCTCGCCGACGTGCAAGACGAGGCGCGGCTCGCCGACGCTCTGCCCGCACACGCCGCTCGCGGTGCGCGCCTGGATTCGATCGCCGAGCTGCTGCACGATGCGCGGTTCGGCCGCCCGGATCTCGGCGTCGCTCGGATCGGCGCTGGCGAGCCCGAGCGGCTCCCTCAGGTGTTGCGTCGGGGTGATCACCTCGACGTCCACACCGCCTGGAACGCTGCGCACGGTGCAGTAGCTCCGGCCGCGCAGGTGACCGGCGGCCGCGACCGCGAGCAGCAGGCTCGCCACGGCGGCGAGAGCGGCTATTTTGTGCCGGCGGCGCTTGGAGTCGGCGAACATGCTAGGCAGAGCGCGTGACGGCGAGCATGGCATGAGGCGACGACAGATGCTCTCGGCGGGTGCGGCCCTCGTGCTCGAGCGCGCGCTCGCGGCGGGCGGGGTCGGGGGTGCCTTGGGTCTGCTGGCCCGACGGGCGCGGGCCGAAACGCCCCCGTCGTCGGAGCTCGTTCAGCACGATCTCGAGCTCGAGGGCGACCGACGCATCGCACGGCGCGCGCTGGTGCTCGAGCCAGCGCAGCGGAGCGGGGACGGCGAGCTATCGATCTTGATCTTGCTGCACGGTCTCGGAGAGATGGGCAACGAAACGCTCGGCATCCATGCCTGGGGCGAGCGCTACGGGCTGGTGCGCGCCTACGAGCGGCTGCGGCAGCCCCCCATCGAGCGCATTCTGCCCAAAAAGCGCTACTTGACCGACGAGCACCGGGCCCGCCTGAACGAATCGTTGAAGCGGCGGCCGTTCGGCGGCCTGGTCTTGGTCTGCCCGGTGACGCCCCACCCGAGCCGCTCGGGGCCGACGGCGCGCACCCTCGCGGCGTATGCCGACTGGATCGAAGGGGAGCTGCTCCCGAAGGTGCGGCGCCAGGTGCCGCGAGCCGGGCGGCGCGTCGGCCTCGACGGCTGCTCCCTCGGCGGTTACGTCTCCTGGGAGGTGTTCCTACGCAAGCCGGAGCTGTTCGCCAGCGTTGGCAGCATCCAGGCCGCCATCGGGCAAGCCGCGGCTCCCGAGTACGCGCGCCGGATCGCCGCCGCCATCGAGAAGGTGGGTCCCCGCCCCATCCATCTGGAGAGCTCCACCCAGGATCCCTATCGCAAGGCGAACGAGCGCCTGCACCGGGAGCTCGCGGCGCTCGGCGTGCCGAGCGCGCTCTCGGTGCCGCCCGGACCGCACGACCAGCCGTGGCTGCGTGAGGTCGGCACGCTCGAGCTCTTGCTCTGGCATGAGCGCCAGCTTGGAGCGCGGCCTTGAGCGATCTGATCGAGCGGTTCGGTGCGCTCGGCAGGTCGCGGGCCCCGGCGGTGATCGATCCGAACGAGCGGGTCGGCTTCGACGAGCTCGTCCGGCGAGCAGAACAGAGCGCGCGCGGGCTCTCGGCGGCCGGGCTCGGAGGGCAGCGGATCGCGCTGTTGATCGAGCCGAGCGCGGCCTTCGTCGAGGCGCTGTTCGCGACGCTGCTCGCCGGCGCGGTCGCGGTGCCGCTGTGCCTGCAGCACCCGCCTCCCGAGCACCTCCACGTGCTCGACAGCTCGGGGGCGGCGGCGATCGTGGCATCGCCCGGGCTGTTGGACGCGGCCGCCGCGATCGCGCGCGGTCGACCCGTCCACCGCGTGGCGGATCTCCGCGCCACCGCGCAGGCGGCGAGCCGCGCGGACGCCAGCGACGCGGACACCGCGGTCATCCTGTACACCAGCGGCACCACCGGCCGCCCCAAGGGCGCCCTCCTGACGCACGGCAACCTGAGCGCGCTGGCCGCGCTGCTGGGGCGCGCCTGGTCGATCGCGGAGGGCGACCTGCTCGTGCACGCCTTGCCGCTGCACCACCTGCACGGCTTCGGGATCGCGCTGATGACCTCGCTGCTCGGCGGCGCGACGACGCAGCTCCTGCCGCGCTTCGAGCCGGCCGCCGTCTGGGAGGCGCTCGGGCAGGCGACGCTGTTCATGGGCGTTCCGACCATGCACAAGCGCTTGTTCGACGATTTCGACGCGGGCGACGCCGAGCGGCGACGGCGACGCACCGAGCAGGCGCGTGCCTTGCGGCTGGTCACCAGCGGTTCGGCGGCGCTGCCGGTGAGCATCGGTGAGCGCTGGGTGGCGCTGACCGGCAGCTACCCGCTCGAGCGCTTCGGAATGACCGAGATCGGCGTGGGCGCGAGCAACCCCTTGAACGGTGAGCGTCGTCCGGGCAGCGTGGGTCCGCCGCTGCCGGGCATGCAGCTGCGGATCGTCGACGGCGCGGGCAACGACGTGCAAGGCGGCGACAGCGGCGAGCTTTGGATCAAGGGCCCGACTTTGTTCCGCGGCTACGACGGCGATCCGGGCGCGACGGCTTCGGCCCACTCCCCAGACGGCTGGTTTCGAAGCGGCGACACCGCGTGCTGGTTGCCGGACGGCTACGTCAAGATCTTGGGCCGCACGAGCGTGGACATCATCAAGAGTGGGGGCTACAAGCTCTCGGCGCTCGAGATCGAGGAGCTGTTGCGCGAGCACCCGTCGGTCTCGGAGGCGGCCGTGGTGGCGGTGGCGGACGAAACCTGGGGCGAGTGCGCGGTGGCCGTGGTGGTGGCGCGCGGTGCCGTTGCCGAGGACGGCGGCGCGCAGCTACGGGCGTTCGCCAAGACGCGCTTGGCGCCCTACAAGGTCCCGCGTCACGTGCTCTTCCGGCAGGAGCTGCCGCGCAATCCGCTCGGGAAGGTGATCAAACCCGAGCTCTCCGCCTGGGCGGCCAGGGCGCTCGCCGCGAGGGGACGATGATCGCGCGCGCGGCTCGGCGCGTGCTTTCGGGGACCGCCGCGGCGGTCGACCGGGCCGTGCTCTCGACCATCTACGCCACCCGCGGGCAGAGCCCCGAGCTCGGTCACCGGCAGAAGCTCGAGCTGCTCGAAGGCTGCGCTCGCCTGTACGCAGACTGCGCGCCTTTGTTCCGGGCGCCGCGCGCCATCCAGCCCGACGTGCGCGCCGTCCGGACCGGTCGTGAGCCGGGCGTGTACGACCTGGCGTGGCCGAGCGCCTTCGTCCCCCATTGTGAGGAGGTTCGCCCGACCTATGATCGGAGCGCAGCGAACCGCATCGCCGCCTGCCGCCTCTACCTGCACCCGGAGCCGCGACCGATCGCGGTGGTGTTGCACGGGTACATGAGCGGGCACTACGGGTTCGAAGAGCGCGCTTGGCCGCTGCGGGGCCTGTACGCATCGGGTCTCGACCTGGCGCTGTTCGTCTTGCCCTTCCATGGGTTGCGCGGCGAGGGGTGGCTCGGGACGCCGCCGTTCCCCGGGCCCGATCCGCGCATCGGCAACGAAGGGTTCCGTCAGGCCATGGCCGACTTGGGAGACCTGAAGGCCTGGCTCTCGTCTCGGGGACACCCCGCCGTCGGGCTGATGGGGATGAGCCTCGGGGCGTACACCGCCTCGCTCGGAGCCACGGTGTTCGGCGATCTGGCGTTCTTGATCGGGACCATCCCGCTCGCGTCGATCGCGGACTTCGCTCGTGAGCGTGGCCGACTGGGCCGCGATCCGGTGCTCGCGAACGAGCTCTACCGCGCGCTCGACCGCGCCTACCGCCCGACGAGCCCGCTGCACCGGCCGCCCCAAATCGCGGGCGACCGCGTGCTCTTGTTGGCCGCCGAGGCCGACCGCATCACGCCGGTGTCGCACGCGCGGCGGCTGGCCCGCCACTTCGACGCACGCCTGGAGATCCTGCCGGGCAGCCACCTGCTGCAGCTCGGCCGCGCCGCGGGCTTGCGGCACACCCGCGCCTTCTTGGCCGGGCTCGGCATCTGTCGGGCTTGAGCCCCGGGCAGCTCCTTCGGTGTTCAGTCGATGGCGCGCGCGCAGCGCGGGCTGTCGACGACCACCGTCACGCCCCGATTGCTGGGGACGTGCGCATTCCAGAGCTTGGTGATCGACTCGTGGCCGGTGAACACGTCGACGTGGCGCCCCTTGATGCGCACGCCCCGATCTTGCGCGATGAAGCAGCCGTCGTGCAAGGCGCGTCCCTCGGGATCGCGCGGCACACCCTCGTACTCGGGGATGAAGATGGGCGTGTTCATCGGCACCACGTCGGTGTCGACCGCGACCGTGAGCAGCGGCGTGATGGCGCGGCCCGTCGCACCTCGACCCCAAGGAAAGCGCGCCGCCTCCAGCTCATCGAAGCAGATGCGTTGCTCGGTCCGGGGGCAGAGCTCGGCGCACTCGCAGTTGCGCTTGTTGAAGCTGACGGTGGCCCCCGAGCTCAACATACCGCTCCCCTGCACGCACACGGCCTCGAAGAAGGGGCGCGGCACCTGTTTGATGGTCTCGCAGTCGGCGTTCTTGATCGCGACGGTGTCGCCAGCGTAGTCGCGCTCGTTCGGGAAGTCGTAGTAGGTGTTGCGGAACTTCCCGAGGACCTTGCCTTCGAGCTTGTCCGGCTTGAAGGGCGGCGGCGGCGGGGGCTCGCTGGGGAAATCGGGGCCGTAGTCGGGCGTCTCCATCAGCGGTCGCCCGATGACCTTGCGCTCTGGCCCGAGCGTGCGGGCGCGCTGGGGCGCCGGCCTGGGAGCCGTCGGCGGATCGTCGCTCTCCCACTGCTCCGCCTCGGCGCTGATCGGCTCCTCGAAGCTCGACGGCTCCTCCGTGCCGGGCAGCGGCTGCTCCATCCAGGTGGATCCCGCGGTGGCGCACGCCGCGAGCAGCGCCGCCGCCAGCAAAGAAGACCCGCGGAGCCAGCGCCCCACGATCGCGGTGCGCTGCTCAGCCATCGCCCTTCTCCAGCGTCGATCGTTCGGCGCTCACCCCGTCGCGCGCCGAGCGTGCGCTCGCGACCCTCGCAGCGGCCGCCGTCGGATCGCAGTGGTTTTCCGCGTCACGGGTCACGAGCGGCCGCAGCGTCTCGGTGTGGGCTACCCAGTGCTGCTGGATGTGGGGAGGCACGTCGAACTCCGCCATCACGTCCTTCAGGATCTGAAGGCGACGCATGAACTGGCCCCCCATGATCGGATGGGCGGCGTGCGCGCGATCGATCGGGCGTCCCGAGTAGACGATGGGCGCTCCGAGGTGGGCGGCCGCGAACTCGAATTCCATCCGCTTGATGCGCTCGCGGCTGGCCTTGCGGAAGAAGAACCCGATCATGACGTCATCGAAGATACGGTCGACGAAACAATCGATGATGGCCCGCAGCCGGGCCTCGCCGCCCAGCTGGTCGTACATGCTTCGTTCGGTCACCGCGAAAAACTAGCGAAAATCTTCCCGCCCGGCAGGTTTTGGGCGCTCTTTGTGCAGTGCGGCATGGCCGTCGAGACGGGGGGCGGTCGTGATCGGCCCCAAATAGGTGACGGCCGCACCCCCCGTCGCGGGAGTGCGGCGCCAAGTCAAGCAAGCGGGTTTCGGGGTGGTCGGGACGAAAGGTTACTCGAGCAGGCTGCCAACGCGGCGTGCCATGGCGGCGAGCGCCGGGATGTGGGCGTAGTTCGGCGCTGTCGGGTCGAGCGAGTTGGCGCTGCAAATCGAGCTCACCACCGAGCGCTGGTCCAGGAAGCGCGCCACCTCCAGCTGGCGCAGGCCAGGATAGGCCTTGGCGAAGTACTGGGTGGTGCCGTAGCTGCCGCCCGGGGCCTTGCACAGGGGGTTGGCGTTGGCGACGGCCTCATGGTTGCAGTCGCAGCCGCGCCCTTCGGGGCTGGCGATCAGGCAGTCGCGCTCCGGGATTTGAAACACGCAGGCGTACTGCAGGTCGCTGTTGTTCGGCACGTGGTACTCGTGGCCGTTCAGCGTCCAGCCGTCCGCCTCCGGGGCGAGCGTCGGCTGGCCGGTGACCGAATTTTCCCCGGTGCGCGGCTGGATGCTCTCTTGCATGAAGACGTCCGAGGGCGGCTGCGCGAAGCTCGGCCAGCCCACGATGGTGTCCCACCTGCCGCTCGCGGACAGCTCGCTCGCCGTCATGAACTCGAGCGGCGTGCCGGGCTCGGGCGCCGGGGCGATGTCGGGCCAGGGCACTCCAGTTAGCGTGGCGAACACGACCTGCGACGGATCGCGGCTGACGAACAGCGGATTGGGGACGGGCTCGCCCGGCAGGCACTCGACGCCGCGAACGGCGGCGAGCCGGCAGTTGCAATCGGCGTCGCCGATGTTGGAGTCGGGACAGAGGGTCGGCTCGGTCAAGCCGACCACGTAGCGCGCCGTCGGGAAGAGCAGGTCGAGGCCGAAGCGCCGCTGCTGATCGAAGCAGCGGACGTTGGGGTGATCTGCCGACACGGGCAGGCGCTGATCTTGGCACGCGGGATCGGCCAAAATGGCCGAGCAACCCTGGGGCGGCTCGGCCTCCGCCAAGCCGCAGCTTCGGCAGCAAGGATGGTTGGGGTCGGCTTCACAGGCGCTCGTGCTCGGGAACATCCGCGTCGTTTGGGTCATCGCCCAGCCGACCCCGGGGGTTCTGATGCTGCAGTCGTTCTCGTCGCTGACCAGCACTACCAGCAACGTGGAGTCGGGACGCAGAAAGGCGGCCCTTTGCGCGACGAGGCTCGCGTCGGTGCCGACCTTCTGGACCAATCCACCGCTGGTTTGCAGGTGATCATGAGGGTTCGGGTCGATCAGGAAGCGATACATCGCCTCGAGCGGCGCCTCGAAACCGCACCCCTGCTCGCCCGCCGCTTGCACCAGCGTCTGTGTGTCCGCGATCAGGCTGTCAACGTCGGTTGCCTGCGGGTCCCACTTCAAAAACCCTTGCCCGTCGTGCGTGGGAACGCCGCGCAAGGTGCCGAGCAGGCGCGCGTGATCGTTTTTGGTGAGCTCCTCGTCGGCGCAGATGCCCGTGGCGACCGCGCTCCCCTCTTGCGGCTGTCCGCCCAAGCTCGAGGTGATGACGCCGATGTGGAGGTCGTTGGCCGGCGGTTGCACGCGCTCGGCGCCGGGAGGGCAGCTCTCGAGGCCGCTGGCGGGTTGCTCCGCCGTGGGGACGCCGTCGACGACGCAAGCTGGGTTGGTCAGTCGTTGTAAGAAATCGGGGATCGAATCGGCGAGCTGCGCTTGTTTGTCCGCCATCGAGATGGAGTTGTCGACGACGAACAAGACATCCAACGCTTTGCTTTTCACCGTGCCCGTCGTCGGGGTCGGAAAAGAGATCCCGGGACCACTGGTGCCCTCTCCGCCCGCGCCGCCGCTGCCCATGCCGCCAGGACCGATGCCACCGCCGACGCCGGGCGTGGGAGCGCCGCCGCTGCCCATGCCGCCGGGGCCGACGGCACCGCCGACGCCGGTCGTGGGAGCGCCACCGCTGCCC
>JAEZYZ010000074.1 GCA_023418705.1 Pseudomonadota bacterium
TGATGGGCAACTATCACCCTCACGGCGACGCGGCCATCTACGACGCGCTGGTCCGGACGGCCCAGCCGTTCAGCCTGCGCGTGCCGCTCGTCGACGGGTCCGGCAACTTCGGCTCGCTCGACGGCGACCCGCCAGCGGCCATGCGCTACACCGAGTGCCGCCTGGCGCCGGTGTCGAGCGAGCTTCTGACCGAGCTCAGCCAGGACACCGTCCACTTTCGGCCGAACTACGACGGCACCAAGTCCGAGCCGGTCGTGCTGCCGTCGAAGCTGCCGAACCTGCTCATCAATGGCGCGACCGGCATCGCCGTCGGGATGGCGACCAACATCCCCCCCCACAACCCGGAGGAGGTCTGCACCGCCGCCCTGCGTCTGCTCGACGCGCTGCTCGAAGAGCGGCAGCTGAGCTCCCGCGAGCTCTGCCGCACGATCAAGGGCCCCGACTTTCCCACGGGCGGGCAGATCGTTTCGACGCCGGAGGAGATCAAGCAGGTCTACGAGACCGGGCAAGGGACCCTGCGGGTGCGGGGCACCTGGAAGCTCGGGGCGGCGGAGCGCGCCAGCAAGCGGCTGATCATCACCAGCATCCCCTACGGGGTGAACAAGGCGACGCTGGTCGAGCGCATCGCCGAGGTCGCGCTGAGCCGCAAGCTGCCAATGCTGCTGGACGTTCGCGATGTCTCCACCGACGACGTGCGGATCGAGCTGGAGCTCAAGAAGGACGCCGAGGAACAGAAGGTGATGGCCTACCTGTTCAAGGCCACGCCGCTGCAGACCAACTTCGCCGTCAACCTGACCTGCCTGGTGCCCACGGAGAACCCCGACGTTGGCCGGCCCGAGCGGCTCGAGCTGAAGACGATCCTCTGGCATTTCTTGCACTTTCGTCTGGAGGTCGTGACGCGCCGGCTCCAGCACGAGCTCGGGGTGCTCAAAAAGCGCGTGCACATCCTCGAGGGCTTCGCCACCGTCTTCGACGCGCTCGACGAGATCCTGAAGATCATCCGCAAGTCCGACGGCCGCGCCGACGCCGCGAAGAAGATCATGTCGCGGTTCAAGCTCGACGAGGAGCAGACCGACGCGATCCTGGATCTCAGGCTGTACCGGCTGGCGCGCTTGGAGATCCTGGTGATCCAGCAGGAGCTCGCCGACAAACGCAAACGCGCCAAGGAGATCCAGAAGCTGCTCGACGAGGCGGAGTCCCGCGGCCGCTGGGGGATCGTCAAGCGCGAGCTCGAAGAGCTCGTCGCCAGCTACGGCAAACCCGACAAGCGCCGCACGCAGATCGCCACCGCCGAGGAGCCGGAGTTCTCGGCCGAAGATTTCATCGTGGCCGAGGACAATCACGTCCTGCTCACCACCGACGGCTGGGTCAAGCGCCAGAAGGAGATCCGCGATCCGTCGACCACCCGCCTGCGCGAGGGCGACAGCGTGTTGGCGGTGGAGGCGGGCTCGACGCGCGCCACCATCGTGTTCTTCTCGAACTTCGGCACCGCCTACACCTGCCGCATCATCGACGTGCCGGCCACGACCGGGTACGGCGAGCCGATCCAGAAGCTGTTCAAGCTCAAGGACGGCGAGCGGATCGTCGCCGCCTTTTCGCTCGACCCCCGCGTGGTCGGCGACCTGACCGAAAAGGAGGGCTACTTCCCGGAGACGTACGCGGCCGCCGCCACCAGCGACGGGTACGCCTTGTGTTTCGGGCTGTCGCCATTCGCCGAGCCGAGCACCCGCAGCGGCCGGCGCTTCGCCCGCCCGGCAGAAGGCAGCACGGTGGTCGGCGTCGAGAAGGTGACCGGCGACGAGACCCTGATCGCCGTCTCGAAGAACCGGCGCGCGCTGCTCTGCCCCGTCGAGGAGGTGAACTACCTGTCCGGCGCGGGCAAGGGCGTGCTGCTCATCAAGCTCGAGCGCGGCGACGCGCTCTTGGGCTTCAAGGCGGCGCGCGGCGACCACGACGCGCTCGTCATCAAGACCTCGCTCGGCGGCGAGCAACGGGTCAGCCCGGCGAAGTACGAATCATCGAGCCGCGGCGGCCGCGGTCGCGAGATCATCAAGCGCGGCAGCCTGGCGAGCGTCGTCCTCGAGCCGCCGAGCTCCCCTGCCCCGCTCGAACCCACCGAGGCCTCGACCTCGCCGACCGTCCACTGAACCAAGCAGCCAGCCATGACCTACAGCGCCAAAGACATCACCGTCCTCGAGGGGCTCGACCCGGTCCGCAAGCGCCCCGGTATGTACATCGGGGGCGTCGGGGCTGCGGGACTGCACCACCTGGTGTGGGAGATCCTGGACAACTCCGTGGACGAGGCGATGAACGGCCACGCTTCGGAGATCACGGTCACCCTGCACAAGGACGGCAGCTCGGTCACGGTCGCCGACAACGGTCGGGGCATTCCGGTCGACATCCACCCGAAGCACAAGAAGAGCGCGCTCGAGATCATCTTCACGACCTTGCACGCCGGTGGAAAATTCGAGAACGGCAACTACAAGACCGCTGGCGGCTTGCACGGCGTCGGCGCTTCGGTGGTGAACGCGCTGTCGAGCCGGCTGGTCGCCAGCGTGCGCCGCGACGGCGCCGAGTGGGAGATGGAGTTCAAGACCGGCAAGCCCGCCGGCAAGCTCAAGAAGCTGCGGGCGGCGCGCGGCTCGGGCACCACCGTCTTCTTCAAACCAGATCCGCTGATCTTTCCGAAGACCGAGTTCAGCGCCGAGACCATTCGCGAGCGGCTCGAGGTCGCGAGCTTCTTGCACCGCGGGATCAAGGTCGTCTTCCGCGACGAGGTCAGCGGCGAACAGACGGTGTACCAGCACGCGGCCGGCATCGCGGACTACCTGCAGAAGCTCGTGCGCGAGCGGCAGAAGAAGCCGGTGCACGAGGCGGTCTTCGGCCTTCAGCGCGACAACGGCGCTCGGCTCGAGCTGGTGCTGCAGTGGACGGAGGCGACGGACGAGTTCATCAAGAGCTTCGTCAACGGCATCCCGACCGGCTCCGGGGGCACCCACGAAAACGGGCTTCGCAGCGGCATCGTCAAGGCCGTCCGCAACTACATCGAGACCCACGAGCTGACGCCGCGCGGTGTCTCGCTCACCGCAGAGGACATCCGCGAAGGGGTGGCCGGCATCCTCTCCGTCTTCATTCCCGATCCGCAGTTCCAAGGTCAGACCAAAGACCGTCTGAACAACCCGGAGGTGCAGTCGCTGGTCGACGGCGCGGTCCGGCCGGCCCTGGAGCAGTGGCTGAACAGCAACCGCACGATCGCCGAGCAGATCGTGGCCCGCATCATCTTGGCCGCCCGCGCCCGGGAGGCCTCGCGCGCAGCGTCGGCTGCCGTGACCCGGAAGACGGCGACCAGCGGGCGGCTCACCTTGCCGGGCAAGCTGAGCGATTGCCTCGCCTCCGACCGGCGCGGCACCGAGCTGTTCATCGTGGAGGGCGACTCCGCGGGCGGCTCCGCCAAGCAGGGCCGCGATCGGAACCGGCAGGCGATCCTGCCGCTAAGAGGCAAGGTGTTGAACACCGAGAGCCTGGCCCTGAACAAGGTGCTCGAGAACAAGGAGCTCGCCGATCTGGTGACCGCGCTCGGCTGCGGCGTCGGCAAGAGCTTCGACCTCTCGAAGCTGCGCTATGATCGGGTGGTGCTCTTGGCGGACGCCGACTCGGACGGGCACCACATCACGACGCTGCTGCTCACCTTCTTGTATCGGCACATGCCGGAGCTCATCCGGCAAGGCAAGGTGTTCGTCGCGGTGCCGCCGCTCTACCGCATCGACATCGGCAAGGACACGTTCTGGGCGGCGGACGACGCCGACCGGGACCGCATCTTGAGCGAGCACCAGAAGGGCAACCAGAAGGCCGAGATCACCCGCTTCAAGGGCCTCGGTGAGATGATGCCGAAGGTCCTGTGGGAGACCACCTTGAGCCCCGACTCCCGCCGGCTCATCAAGGTCGACATCGCCGATGCCTTGGAGACCGACCGGATCGTGAGCGAGCTGATGGGCAAGGACCCCTCGGCCCGCTTCCATTTCATCATGGACCGGGCAGACGAGGCTCAGGACCTGGACGTCTAAGGGCTGTCCCTGAATTGCGGGCTCCCCCCGTGCCCGTGCCCGCGGGAGCCGGAAGGTGGTGCTGTCGATGAATGGTCGAGGCACGAGGCACGGCTTCGAGCTCACGGGCGGCCCCTCCCCTCGATCGGACGAAAAATCGGCCCCTTGGCTCGCTCCCCTTGGCTCGGCGTGGAACCTGCGGCGAGGGCCTGCCACCCGCTGGAAGCGCTTTTGTCTGGATTTGTGCGGCGGAACTTGAGACGAGAGCGGCTCTGAGCTACGCAGGCCAGCGATTTCGAGGGCTTCAGTAGCCCGCCTGGTCCCCCCGAAACTGCGGCCGCTTTCGTCGAATGCAACGCGCCTCCTTGCTCGCTCGATGCCTCGTAGGATGGCTCGTTGGCTTGTCGCTCCTCCTGCTGAGTGCCGGAGCGCTGGCGCAGCAAGCGCCCGCACCACCACCCGCGGGGGCGGATCCCGCGCCAGGCGGCCCAGCCCCCGGCGGCCCGGCCCCCGACGCCGATGCCACCCCCGGTGAGCCCGGCACGGACGAGGAGGAGGCGGCGGCGGCGCCCGAGGCCCCCGGGACC
>JAEZYZ010000076.1 GCA_023418705.1 Pseudomonadota bacterium
CAGCGGGACCGGCGGCGCGGGCGGCAGCGGCGAGGTCGGGGTGCGCATCGACGGGCCCCGCATCTTGGTGGACGGCGTTCCGTTTCACATCCAGGGCGTGTGCTGGAACCCCGTGCCCAAAGGCGGCGTGCACCCCGCGGACCTCGACTTCGCCGCGGCCGCAGCCGTGGACGTCCCGCTGATGGCCGCCGCCGGCATCAACGCCGTCCGCACCTACGAGCCGCTCACCGATCGAGGCGTGCTCGATGCGCTGCACGCCGCCGGCATCTACGTGCTGAACACCGTCTATCCCTACGGCGGCAACGAGCCGAGCAGCGCCGCCGCTGCCGTCGAGAGCGTTCGGGATCACCCCGCCAATTTGATGTGGGTGATCGGCAACGAATGGAACTACAACGGGCTGTACGTCGGGCTGTCGCACGAGGCGTCGATCGAACGGCTGAACCAGGTGGCCGCCGCGATCCGCGCGGTCGACACCACCCGCCCCATCTCCACGGTGTACGGCGAGCTCCCCTCGGTCGAGACGCTCGCCGCCATGCCGGAGATCGACGTTTGGGGTCTGAACGTCTACCGCGGCATCGGCTTCGGCACCCTCTTCAGCGACTGGGCGGCGCGCTCGAGCAAGCCGTTCTATCTGTCGGAGTACGGGGCGGACGCCTGGAACGCGTTGAGCGGCGCTGAAGACACGCAGAGCCAGGCCGACGCGGTCGGCGCGTTGACCGAGCTCATCTTGGACAACGCCTCGGCGTTCTCGACCACCGGCACGTGCGCGGGCGGCACCGTCTTCGAGTGGGCCGACGAGTGGTGGAAGGACGACAGCGGCTCGCCCGACGCGCAGGACATCGGCGGCGTCGCGCCCGGCGGCGGCCCCCACCCCGACCAGACCTTCAACGAAGAGTGGTGGGGCATCGTCGACATCGACCGCAACCCGCGGCCGGCCTACCGCGAGCTCGAGCGGATTTTCAATCCGTAGCTCGCAGGGACTCGCCCTTTTCTGAACCCATTTCGCGGCCCTTGCGCGCGCCGAAAACGCCGATCCGCGTAAAATCACACCCTGCCCAGAACAGCTGCCGGTGCGGCCCTCGGGGCCGAGGAAAACCCGATCTTCGCGAAGATATTTGCGCCCCAAGCGCCGCTTGCACGGTCAGCTTGAGCATTGCACTTTGGCACTCCACCGATCGGAAAGTCGTGGGAAGGATCGTTCACCGAGCGGAGCCGCCGCGTGCGCTGCTCGGTGACGCGACGGAGGTGATCTCGATGCTGCGCGACTGGGCCCTGCGCAAACCCATTGTTCTGTTGCTCGCTGTCGCCGGCTGTAGCGGAGGCTCGATCGGATCGAGCTCGCACGCGGGCGGCGAAGGCAGCGGTGGCTCCGCTTCCGGCACCGGAGGCAGCGGCAGCGGCAGCGGCAACGCCAGCGCTGGCGGCACGAGCAGCGGCTCGGGCGGCAGCGCGGCCGTCGACTGCACGACGCCTCCCGCCGCCGAGAGCCCGCTCAGGCGCCTCACGCGGTTCGAGTACGAGAACACGGTGCGCGACCTGCTCGGCGTCGACCCTAGCCCGGCGCGCGACCTGCCGAACGACGAGGTCACCAACGGCTTCGACAACAACGCGCGGGTGCTCACGGTCTCGTCGCTGCACGCGGAGAAGTACGTGCTGGTGGCCGAAGCGCTCGCGGCCGCGGCGGTGCAGAACCTGTCCGCGCTGACGTCGTGCGATCCCACCGTGACCGGCGAGGAGGCGTGCGCGCGCGAGTTCGCTCAGCGCGTCGGGCGGCGCGCGTTTCGCCGCCCCATCACCGCCCAGGACGAGCAGCTCTTGATGACGGCGTACGCCGCCGGGCGCGACGGCGGCAGCCACACCGAGGGCATCGAGGTGATGATCCGCGCGATGCTGCAGTCGCCGCATTTCCTCTACCGGCTCGAGCTGCCGGGCGCGAGCGACGCCGCGGGCGCCCCGGTGCCGCTCGGGCCGTTCGAGCTGGCCACGCGCCTGTCGTACTTGATCTGGGCCTCCGGCCCCGACGACGCGCTGCTCGACGCGGCCGAGCGCGGCGAGCTCGGGACCAAGGAGCAGGTCACCGCCAAAGCGCGCGAGATGCTGAGCTCGCCCAAGGCGCAGGTCGGCCTCAACAACTTCTTCAAGCAGTGGTCGAGCTTGAGCCGGCTCGACATCATCACCAAGAACACGACGCTGTTTCCGAGCTTCGACGGCGAGCTGCGCGCCGCGATGGCCGCGGAGCTGCCCGCGTTGATCGAGCACGCCTTCGCCACCGAGCCCTCGCTGCGCACGCTGCTCACCTCGAACGTCGCCTTCGTCGATGGACCGCTCGCGGCCCTCTACGGCGTGGCGCCGCCCGCCGGCAACGCAGGGCTCCAGCCTGTCGAGCTCCCAACGGAGCAAGGCCGCGCCGGTCTGCTGACGCAGGCCGGGTTTCTGTCGGTGCAGGCGCACCCGGATCAAACGTCCCCGGTGCTGCGCGGCAAGTTCGTACGTTCCATGCTGCTCTGCCAGCCGCCGCCGCTGCCGCCCGATGACGTCGACATCTCGCTGCCCGAGGTGGACCAGGGCGGCACGGCTCGCGAGCGCTTCTCGGCGCACCTGGACGCCTCCACCACCTGCGCCGGCTGCCATGCGTCGATGGACCCGATCGGCTTCGCCTTCGAGCACTTCGACGCCATGGGCCAGTACCGCACCACCGACAACGGCCAGCCGATCGACGCTTCCGGCGAGGTCATGGGCCCGCCCGACCCGGTGCTCGGGGGCGCCTTCTACGGCGTGCGCGAGCTGGCCGAGAAGCTCGCCCAGAGCGAGCACGTGCGCAGCTGCTTGGCGACGCAGCTCTTCCGCTATGGCGCCGGGCGCAGCGAGGCGGAGGGCGACACCTGTTCGATCGCGGACATCCAGGCGGCGTTCAACGCCGCCGACGGCGACCTCGTGGAGCTCGTGGTCGCCATGGCGGGGTCCCATTCTTTCCTTCATCGCGCACCGGTATCGCAGTGACACGGCGAGGTATCAGCATGTCCCCCTTGAGGTTCACCAGAAGGAATCTGCTCCGCGGCGGCCTGGCGGCGACCGCGGCCATCCCCTTGCTCGAGGCGCGCCGCGCGGGGGGCGCGACCGCCGCCCCCACGCGGCTGGTGGTGTTCTTCACGCCGAACGGGACCCGCAACAGCTTGTTCTGGCCGACGGGCAGCGAGACGAACTTCCAGCTGCCCACCATCACCGCGCCGCTCGAGCCCTACAAGGACCGGGTCACCTTCCTCAAGGGCATCCGGCTCAACGACTCGCTGCAGAACGGCGCCCTCGGCGGCACGTTGGGCTCGGAGCACGCGCGCGGCACCGGCGGCATGTTGACGGCCCGACCGCTGAACTCGGGGACGGACTTCGTCAGCTTCGGCAACACGACCTCCGGGTGGGGCAGCGGTCAGTCCATCGACCAGTACCTGGTCGACAGGCTCGCGCCGCCGACCACCTTCAAGAGCCTGCACCTCGGCGTGCACGTGCGGGACGCGGAGGTGCGCGCGCGCATCGCCTACCGCGACTCGAACCAACCCATCCCGCCGCGCGAAGATCCGCGGGAGGTGTTCACCACGCTGTTCGGCGCCAGCACGCCGTCGAGCCCCGGCACGACCGATCCGGCCGTGGAGCGCCTGTGGGCCCAGCGCAAGAGCGTGTTCGACCTCACCCTGGCCGAGACGGAGCGGCTCAAAGGGCTGCTGGGCAGTGCTGACCGGGCCAAGCTCGACGCGCACCTGAGCGCGATGCGCGACGTCGAACAGCGGCTGACCGGCATGACCGGGGGATCGCCGGGCGGCGCCACGTGCTCGCCGCCGGTCATGGAGGACGTGGACCTCACCCAGGACGACCAGTACGCGCTCGCCGGACGGCTCCAGATGGACCTGGCCGCCGCCGCCCTGGCTTGCGATCAGACGCGCATCGTCACGTTGCAGTGGTCGTACTCCGAGAGCGAGCACCTGTTCCAGTTTCTGGACATCAACGGCAACCACCACGGGATCTCGCACGACTTCTCCTCGAGCGGGCCCGGCTACGAGGCGTACAACCGGATCCAGACCTGGTACACCGAGCGGCTCGTCTACTTTCTCGAGAAGCTCGACTCGTACTCGGAAGGCGACGGGACCCTGCTCGACAACACCGTCGTGCTCTGGGCGAGCGAGATCGGCGAGTCGACCCGGCATGACCTGGCTACCATGCCCTACGTGCTGGCGGGCAGCGCCGGGGGCCGCATCCGCACCGGCCGCTTCATCGACTACGGCAACAACCAGCGCGACAACAACCAGCTGTTGATCTCGCTGGCGCACGCCATGGGCGCCGACGATCTCACCGCCTTCGGCGATCCGTCCGGCGCGACCGGGCCCCTGACCGACCTCGCCTGACGGCAGCTCCGTGCCGCGCGGCGGCCGCCTTTGGAGGATCGAGCCGCGCCGCGTGGCGGTCCAGAGGCTACGGGTAGCTCGCGGGGGGCAGCGGCTCGCGCCGGTCCCGGGGGGCTTTCTGCACCCACGGCGCCGAGAAGGCGCGCGGGCGCGAGCGCACCGGGGCGCAAGGACGTGAGCGGCGAAGCCACACCGGGCCGCGTGAGCTAACATCGAGGCTGACCTCGCTGGAAAACCACGACGGTGACGATGGATCTTCGAGCCGTGGGCTCCAAAACCAGGCCGCGCGCGCCGAAGCTGCGATCCATTCTGGGCCTCGCGGGCGTCATCCTCGCGCTCTGGACCGTCTGGGCGGCGGTCGTCCTGCCCGAGGTCCCGCCGCTGTCGCCCGCGATGCGGGACCTGGTCGGTGTGGGGGTCCGCGCGCTGTGCTGGCTGGTGCCAGCCGCGATCTACCTCGTGCCGCGCTACGGCAGAGGCACCTTGGGCCGCCTGCGGCTGAACGCGCCGCCGAGCAGCCAGCACCTGCTCTGGGCCGCCTTGTTGGTGGGGGGTTGGTCGTCGGTGCTCGCGATCGAGCGGGCCGCCGAGCTCGCCATCCCCCTGACCGATCTGCTGCGGCGCGTCCCTCGATCGCTGGCGCCGTTCGACGCGCCGCTGTTCGAGGAGCTGGTGTTTCGTGGCGTGATCTTCTCGGAGCTGTTGCAACGGGTCTCGGACAAGACGCTGCGACGCCAGCTGAGCCCGCTTCAGGCGCGGCTTCGGTTCTGGAGCGCCAACGCGCTCGCCAGCGCGATCTTCGTCGTCCTGCACTGGCCGTGGTGGCTCAGAAACGGCGGGTTTTCGGAGGCGCTCCTCTGGCAGAGCGTGCCGATTTTCGGGCTCTCCCTGGTGCTCGGCTTCACCTTCGAGCGGACCCGGTCGCTCTGGCCGTGCGTGCTGCTCCACTGGATCAACAACACGCTGGCGAGCACCGCGTGAACCCCGGCACCAGCCGAGCTACTGACACACCTCGCGGGAACAAGGCTCGCCCGGCCGCGTGCAGATGCCGCAGCTCGGATTGCAGCAGACGAAGCCCACGTTGCACGTCATCATGCCGCAGTATTCGCTCATGGGCATGGTGATGGCGTCGTCACAACGCCGCTGATCGCACGTCTGCCCGGGTGAGACGCAGATCCCGCAGCTCGCGTTGCAGCACACCTGACCGACGTTGCAGGTGACGGGGCCGCAGGCCGTGCTGGCTGGCGGGAAGGGCATCCCGCAGGTGCGCTGGCTGCACGACTGTCCCGGGTCGGTGCAGATCCCGCAGCTCGCGTTGCAGCACACCTTGCCGGGAGCGCAGGTGGTCGCGCCGCAGGTCACGCCCGGCTCGCTCGCGACGTCGGGTGTTTCGAGCTCGTCGGCTTCCTCGGCGATGTCGACCGGCGAGATCTCGGTGTCCGCGGCGGGATCCACGGGCGGCTGAATGCCGACCTGTGGATCGACGGCGTCGCTGATGGGCGGAACCTCCACGGCGCCGCCGCCCTCGATCGCGCTCAACCCCGCGTCGGGCTGCAGGCGGTCGCCCAGCGTCGGCGCGCCGGGAGCCGTCTGGTCGATCGCGCCGGCGTCGGCGTCGATCCCGGCATCGGGCGTGACGTCGCCTGGAGCGGGCGCGGCCTCGGGCGCCTCCGGCGCGGGCGCTTCGGACCCTTCGGGTGGTGCTTCGGATCCTTCGGGCGCTTCGGGAGCCGGCGCAGCTTCGGGCGCTTCCGGCGCGACGTCGGGTGCGGGCGCGGGCGCTTCGGGAGCCGGCGCAGCTTCGGGCGC
>JAEZYZ010000158.1 GCA_023418705.1 Pseudomonadota bacterium
GCGGCACCCCCGAGCGAAAACCCCGAGCCTGGCAGCGCCCGGTCGCCCGCGGCGCCCGCGAACACCCCTCCGAATCCCGCCCGCTCCGAGCAGATCGTCATCGCGGACCTGGAGTTGCCTCGAGGGCTCGCGTCGAGCGCCCCGGCCCAGCCTGGCATCCGCGTCGAAATGCGGGTGCAGCTCGCGGTCGATGTTGGCTCGCTCGCCGCGCCTTCGCCCGGCGTGCTGGCGGGGCTCCAGGTCCAAGGGGGGCCCTGGATTCACGGGTTCGAAGCCGGGATTTCCTTGCCGCAGCGCATCACCGACTCGGGGAGGAGCGGGCGCTTTTTCTGGGGCCTGCTGGCGTTCCGTACCTGCCACGCCTACCCAGGGAAGGTGATTTCGGCGAGCCCGTGCCTGGTCGCCGAGCTGCACGTGCTGCGTGGCAAGGGAGAAGATCTGGCGAAGGCCGAGGAGCGCTACGCCTGGATTCCACGAGCCGGGATCGGGCTCGAGCTGCGGCGGAGCATCAGCCCCCGGGTGACCCTCGTCGCCTCCGGGTATCAAATGCTGGCGCCCTGGCGGCCCAGCTTCGTGGTCGGCGAGGCGGTCGTCTTCGAGCCCTCCCTGCTGAGCGCCCGGCTTTCTGGGGGGGTCGAGCTCAGGCTACCATGAGCCCATGGGTCCGAGCTTTCACCGACTTTGCTTCACCGCTCGCCAGCGGGTCTGGCCACTCAGGTTGATGTGACCTCTCGAGCGCTTCTTTCGACGGCGAGTGCGTTGCAGGACACGCACCAGCCGGGCGCCCTCCCGCTCGATTTCGAGAGCGTCTACCACCTGTACGCCGCTTTCGTTTGGCGGTCGCTCGCGCGGCTCGGCGTGCCTTCCGAGCAGCTGGCCGATGCAACGCAGGACGTGTTCTTGGTGGTCCACCGCCGCCTCGCGGCGTTCGAGGGTCGCTCCAGCCTGAAGACTTGGTTGTTTGGCATCGCGCTGCGCGTCGCGCGCGACGTCTCCCGGCGCGCTCGGCGCCGCCCGACGGAGCCGCTGCCCCCCGGCTTGCCCGCTGCCAGCACCGACTCTCCCTATGAGTCGGCGCTGCGCTCGGAAGCGGTCGGTCTGTTGTACCGACTGCTCGATCAACTCACGCCGGAGCAGCGCGCGGTGTTCGTGCTGGTGGAGCTCGAGCAGACGAGCATCTCGGAGGCGGCGGAGGCGGTGGGTGCCAATGTGCACACGGTCACCTCGCGGCTCCGGGCGGCGCGCAAGCAGTTCGAAGCGGCCCTGCGCCGCCACCAGATGCGTCACGAACGGAGGAGACCATGAGTCACGAGCTCGGGCCTGACGCGCAGGAGCTCATCCGTCGCGCGCTGTCGGAGGAAGCAGGTCCCAGCTCTGCCGAGCTCGATCGGATCCGCCGCGGGGTGCTCGGCGCGAGCTTGGCAGCGGCGGCGCTGACGGCCAGCACGAAGGCTGCAGCGTCCGGCAGCTGGAGCTCGGCGCTGCTCGGTGCCAAGCTCACCGCGCCGATCGCGAGCGCGGTGGCTGCTGGATCGCTGATCGGCGTGGCCGCCGCGGTGGCGTCCTCGGTTTTGGGGTCCCCGGCGCCGCCAGGTGCGGAAATGCAGCTCGTTGCCCCCACGCCTGCAGCGGCAGGCGCCGGATCGCGAGGGCTGGAGCGTGGTGCGGTACCGCCGGCGCCACCGCCTTCAGCAGTCCCGCTGCCCGCGGAGCCCACGACGCCATCGAGCGGGCCGTCGGCGCCGCCGCCGTCCAGTCCGCCGATCTCCGAAGAACCCCAGCTGTCGCCCATCCCGGTGGAATCCTTGCCGACGGAGCCGCTCGCGGAGCCGCCGGTGGAGCCGGTGCGCCCGCGCGTGCGCGCTCCGGGCGCGCCGCCCAAGCCGACGCCGCGGGCAGAGCCGCCGCGGTCGCGAGCGCCGACCACGGGCAGCGCACCGAACAGCAGCGCACCGAACAGCAGCGCATCGAACAGCCGCGCATCGACGGCGGCGGGAGGTCTGGCGGCGGAGCTCGAGGTGCTGGAGCGGGTGCGCCGGGAGCTCCGGGCGGGCAGGGGAGCGCAGGCGCTCGCGCTGCTCGATCAAACCAGCGGCGGCGGGCAGCTGGGTGCCGAGCGGTTGGCCGCCGAGGTGTTCGCCGCTTGTCAGGCGGGGCGCACGGAGCGAGCGCGGCGCGCGGCCGAGCGTTTTCTGCGGCGCTACCCGGCGGGTGCGCTGGCGGCGCGCGTGCGGGCTTCCTGCGTCGAGCTGGACCGGGGGACGCCGTGACGTTTTGATCACGAAAACGCGGCGGGGCGGCCACTCAACGCTGTCGCCGGCAGAATCGAGGAAATGGAGGGTGGCTCACGTTCGCTCCAGCGGCTCCAAGCACAGGGAGCGCCGATCGAAGACGGGCGCCGGGCACCGCGGGACCTGGCTTCGCGCCTCGAACGTGCTGATGGTCGCGCTCGGGAGCGCGACGGGTTGCCACTTCGGCACCGAGCCGATCCCACTCGGCTATGACACCCCGAGCTCCGGTGGCGCGTTCACGGATTTCGGGTCGGGCTCGGCCTACCCCCGCGCGGCGGGCGGAACTGGCGGGGGCTACGGCCCGGCCGTGGGCGGGATCGGGTCCGGCGGCAACGGCCTCTCACCGGGCGTGGCGGGAACAACAACGGTGGCCGGCGGGGGCGGCGCGAGCAGCCTCGGTGGCGCGAGCAGCCTCGGTGGGGGTGCCGGCGCCGAAACGCTGCCCGCTTGTGACGAGCCCCCCGATCCTGGTCCCTGCGACGCGCCTTCGACCCGCTATGCCTACGACCCGGCCGCGGGTTGCGTGGAGCTCGCCTACGGAGGCTGCGAAGGCAACGCCAACAACTTCCGGTCGATGGCCGACTGCATGGCGGCCTGCGCTTCGCTCGGACCTGCGGTCGTGATCGAAGCGGACAGCTGCGCCGGTTTTGGTCGCCAGGTCACGACCAGTGAGAGCATGGCCTGGTTCTCCTTCTCCGGAACGTTCGCGAGCACCACTGCGGTCTGGGAGTGCGGGTGCCCCGAGCGGCCCGAGTACGTGATGACCTACACGCCGTCGTCACCGATACAGCTCCGCCTCTGTCACGACGACCGCGCCGATCCGTGCGCGCTCTCGTGCTCCGACACGCTTGCTTATGACTTGGCTTCTGCCTATCAGGCGGCCGGCACGACGGAGGTCGTGTTCGCCGACTGAGGCCCTCTTCGCCCCTCGGTCCTCGATCAGTCTGCATTCGAGTGATGAAGGCCCCCCGTCCCTCCCATTCACGAACGGAATGGGCCCGAGCCCAACAGGAAGGCGGACAGGCCATGAGCTGGATCTTTCGTGTAGCGGTGTTTGGTGGACTGGTGTTCGGGGCGGCGGCCTGCGAGGGGCAGAGCCCCATCGTCGGCGCGAGTGAAGCCGCGGAGCTCTCCGAGGAAGGACCGGATCTTTCTACGAGCGACGTCGGTGCTCCTTGTTTGCCAACGGTCGAATGGAACCCCGATTTCGCCGGGTACGGCGGCGTTGGCGAAGTAAACATCGACTTGGACACGCCATCCTGCCGGAGCAAAGTGTGCGTGGTGCACGACTTCCAGGGTCGAGTGAGCTGCCCCTACGGCCAAGCGGAGCCAAACACCGACTGCTTCCTTCCCGGGCTCGCCGCCAGCGTGAACGTTCCGGTCGAGCCGCAGCTCTTCCATCGGCCCCCCGAGGTCGCGTCCATCTGCAGCTGCCGCTGCGACGGACCGGGTCCGGGTCCGTTTTGCAGCTGTCCGGAGAGCATGGAGTGTGTGCACCTGGTCGACGACCTCGGGCTAGGCTCGCGGCAGGAGACGGGCTCGTACTGCCTCTACGAAGGTTCTACGGTGGCCGCTGGCGCCGAGCCCGGTCCGGTGTGTGAACAAGGCACCGAGCACGACTGCGGGAGCGCGCGGCCGTACTGATGTGGCGCTGGGCGTGGATCGTGGCGCTGCTGCTCTGGTCGCTGCCGTCGAGGGCCGAAGCGGCGGTGCTGGTCGTCACCCGAGACGACGGCGCGCGCGCCTGCCCCGACGCGCCGAGCCTGGCCGCCGCGGTCAACGGCGTCGCCGGCCGCGCCGTGCTGGCGGCGAGCCCCGCTCCGGTGCTGGGCTCTTGGATTCGAGTGGAGCTGACCCGAACCTTCGAAGGCTACCGCGCCGCGATTCAGGTCAGCGGCGGCCGAGGCGGCAGCCGGGTCATCACCGACATCGGACCCGGGTGCGACAACCTGCGGGACGCCGTGGCGGTCGCGCTGGCGATCTTGCTCGATCCGGTGGCAGAAACCCCGACGCCACAGCCGGCAGCGGTCGAGCCGCCGGCTCCTGCCGAGCGTGTGGCACGAGCGGCGCGGCAGACGCCGAGCTTTGGCGCCGAGGCGGCAGCGGGCATGGCCATGGGGATCTTGCCCAACCCGAGGCCGGCGGTCGAGATCGGGGCTCGGTCACGGCTGCTGCCGCGATGGACTCTGAGCCTCGGTGGCACCTTGTTGGCGCTGGACCGCGCCGGTTCGAGCGCGGGCCAGGTCGAGCTCGGGCTCGCCTACGGCCAGCTGCGGAGCTGCTTGAGCGCCCCGACCGATGACCGCGCGACCGCCTTCGAGCTGTGCGTGCAGCCAATGCTGGGCGCGCTGCGCGGCTCGGGCCAGGGCTTCGAGGTCGAGGGCAGCGAGACCTTGCTCTGGGCCGCGCTCGGCGGCGGCGCCGCCGCCATCCTGCCGCTGGCTCGCAGCTGGTCGCTGTCGTTTCGCGCGACGGCGCTGGCGCCGCTGGTGCACCACGGCTTCTCCGTCAGCATCGGCGGAGCGCAGCGACAAGTGTTCTCGACCCCACCGCTCGGCGGCTTGCTCACCTTCGGACTGATCTATGCGTCGTAGCGCTACAGGGCCGGCCTCGGCGTCCTTCGAGCAGGTCTACCGCGACCACTTCGCCTTTGCCTGGCGAGCGCTTTCGCGGCTGGGTGTTCCCGAACGGGACCTCCCCGATGCGGTCCAGGACGTGTTCGTCGTCGTGCACAAGAAGCTGCCGGCGTTCGACTTCCGCCACCGGGTAAGCACCTGGATTTACGCCATCTGCCTTCGCGTCGCCAGCGATCGGCGGCGCAGCGCGGCCGCGCGCCGCGAGGTGCAGTGTGAGCCCGCGCTCGACGAAGCTCGAGCCCAGGCCGATCCGGATGAACGTCGCCAGCTGCGTGCGCTGCTGGCGATCGGGCTGGACGCGTTGCCGCTGGAGCAGCGCGCCGTGTTCACCTTGTTCGAGCTCGACGGCAAGACGGGCGACGAGATCGCCGAGCTCTTGGCGATCCCCACCGCCACCGTGCACTCGCGGCTGCGCCTGGCGCGCATCGCCTTTCGGCGCGCCCTCGAGCGCGTCCGTGCCCGCGAGCGTTTCGACGCGACGAAGACAGGAGGCCTTCCATGAGCGATCCGCGACCCTGGGCCGAGCCGGCGAGCGATGCGACCGATCTCGAACGCGCCGTGCTGCAGGCGGACGACGACGTCGCGATCCCTGCCGGCGCCCCCGACGAAGTCTGGCGGAAGCTCATCGCCACGTTGGGGCCTCCGCCGGGCGGCGGAGACGCCGGCGGGAGTGGTCCCGCTCCGAGCGGCCCCGATGCTGCCTCGGCGGCGGGTGGATCGGGGACCGCGGCGGGAGCGGCGTCGGCACCCTTTGCGACTGCGTTCACCGGCGCGGGCGTGGCGCTGGCCACAGCCAAGGCGTTCTTGGTGGGCAGCGGTGTCGGGGTGCTGTTGGCCACGGGCAGCAGCTTGGTGGGCGTCGACTCGGCGCCCAGCGCGCCCGTCGATGCGCTCGCGCCGGTCGTTGCGGCGCCCCCGGCGGCGCCAGCCCTCGCGACGGTGGCGTCGCTCCCCGCCACCGAGCCCGCTCCCGCCTCGACCGCGGCGCCCGCCAGCGTGCGCGTGCCAGCCGTTGCACGGCGCGCGCCCTCACGGGCGCCGCTCGAGCCACCGGGAGCTCCGGAGGCCGTCGCGGCGTTCCGACCGCCGGAGACCCCCGCGCGCGCCGATGCTTCCCGGAACAGCGCGCTCAAGCTCGAAGCCGATCTGATCCGCCGGGCGCGCGCCGAGCTGCGGCGTGGCGATGCCGTCTCCGCCATCGCGACGCTCGACCGGATCCGCTCGACGATCTCCCGCCCCCGCCTCTCAGAGGAACGCGAGGCGCTCGCCATCGAAGCGCTCCTGGTCAGCGGCCAGCGTGCCCGAGCGCGCGACCGCGCCCGCGCGTTTCAGCGCGCGTTTCCGGAGAGCCCGCACGGGGCTCGGTTGCGTTCCCTGCTCGCGGCCGAGTGAGCTCGGCGTCGGTGAAATGGGGCGCAGATCGTCGGCTCACCCCGGCGGCGTGAGCCGTTTGGTGTGCGTGAACAGGCCGTCAGGATCGTACTTCTGCTTGAGCTCGGCCAGCCGGCGCAGGGTGTCGCTGCCGTAGGCGGCGACGACGCGATCGTGGCCCTCGTCCTCGGTCTGAAAATTGATGTAGGCGCCGCCGGTGGAGAACGGCCGAAGCGACGACCAGCACTCGCGCACCCAGGCGATGTTCCGGTCGTCGTGTTCGGATTGCTCCCAGGAACCGGCGACGTTCGCCACGAACGCCGCGTCGCGGTTGCCTGCCGGCGAGTGGTCGGCGGCCAGCTCGTTGAGCGCCCCCTGCAGGTGGAACAAGAGGATGGCCGAGTGGGGGGAGGGCATGCTGCCAGCGCGCGCCGCCAGGACCTCCAGAGCGCCCGGAGTGAGGCCGGGCAAGTAGTCCGACTTCCAGTAGTAGCGCCGCCCCTTCGGTTGCGTCGCATCGAGCAGCTTCTGCATCTGGGGGTACGGACGTCGGCTCAAGATGTCGGCGATCGGCTTGCCGTGCGCGCGCAGCGGCTTGACCAGCGCTTCCCCATCGGCCGGGTCGCCGGTGTGGCAGACGAAGATCAGCGCGACCGGTTTGCCGTGGTGATCCTTCGGCAGCCACGGCGCGGGCGGTGCGATGCGCAGCCCGAGCACCGCCGTGAGCTCGCGTGGCGCCTCCGCCGTGAAGTGGCGGTAGAGCTCCAGCACGCTCGGCGCGTCGTCGCCCTGCCAGGCGATCGCGCCGGCGAACACTTCGGGGCCGACCGGGTGCAGGCGGTACTCGAACGACGTGGCGACGCCGAAGTTGCCGCCGCCCCCGCGCAAGCACCAAAATAGCTCGGCGTTTTCATCCTGGCTGGCGCGCACGAGCCGACCCTCGGCGGTGACGACCTCGACGGACACCAGGTTGTCGCAGGTCCAGCCGCAGCGCCGGGTGAGGTAGCCGAAGCCGCCGCCCAAGGTCAGCCCGGCGATGCCGGTCTCCGAGACGAAGCCCAGCACCGCCGCCAGGCCATGGAGCTGCGTTTCGCGATCGAGGTCGCCCAACGTGCAGCCCGCCTGGGCCCGGGCGGTGCGTCCCTTCGGATCCACCCAGACGCCCTTCATCAGAGACAGGTCGATCATCAAGCCGCCGTCGCAGACCGCCAGGCCGGCGATGTTGTGCCCGCCCCCTCGGACGGAGATCGAGAGCCCGTGCTCTCGGGCGAAGCGCACGGCGTGCACGACGTCGGCCGTCCCCTGGCAGCGCGCGATCAACGCGGGCCGCCGAGCGATCATGCCGTTCCAGATTTTGCGCACGGCCTCGAACTCCGGCGCGTCGGATCGGAGCAACGGCCCCGAAAGACCGGCTGCAAACGCCTCCAGGACGGCGCCGGAGAGCCGCGTCGTCGCCCCCTCACGAGTGGTCACATCGACATCATTGAACATAGTGTCACCCCTGGCCGCCGGCGAGACGGTCGCCGCGCCGCCTGGACTTGTAAGACGCGGCGCGGGCTTGCGATAGCCTGGTCAGGGGCAGATCGACTCAGCGGAAGCGGGCGCAGGTCGGTTCGGCCGGCGACAGAATGATCTCCCCGGCGCAAATCCCCTGCGTTTCCCCCGCCGGGACGGTGCAGATCCCGCTGACGCAATCGGTCTCGTCGGCGCAGGCTTCCCCTTGGCCCGCCTTGGCTTCGCAGACCTGCGCCCCGGCGTCGCCGACGCATTTGAGCCCGCTCGCGCAGGGCACGCTCTCGCTGCAGGAAGCGTCCTCGCGGCGGTTGGCCAGGCAGTTGGTGCCGTCGCAGTAGAAGCCCTCGGCGCATACCGTGGCGGGATCGGCGCACTCCTCGCCGCCGCCGGCGACCGTCGGGACCACGCACTCGTCGGCTCCGATCATCACGCACTCGAAGCTGCAGGCTCCGCCGCCCCGCAGCATGGTGTCGACCTCGCTCGGGCTCAACCGCGCGTCGCTCACGGCCGCTCGGACGGCGTCGAGGCAGGCTTCGCCGAGCGAAGGCGTGTAGGCGGCCGCCGGGACCCGATCGATGCAAAACTGGTTTTGCTCCTCCTGGCACGCCTCGACGCTCGTGGCGGCGCAGGCTTGCACGACCTCCGGGTTGCAGGCGTGGTGGGCCCAGGCCTCACAGAAGCCGGCCCGCGTGGCCAGCGGATCGGGCGGCGACTCGTCCTCGCCCGAGCAGGCCACGAAAGCTGCCAACTTCACCAGGCAAAACACGCCCAAAACGGCACGTCGGTGGTTCACCTCGCCAGGTTAACGCGGCCGCCAAAAAAGGACACATTGCTGACATATATAGGTGCCCGTCTGGCGGCGCCGCGCCGGTCTCAATCGCGGGCCGACCCCACCAGTCGCTCGGGTGCGCTGTAGACGCAGGCGCGCCGTCCCCGCAAGAAGCCGACCAGGGTCAGGTTCGCCTCGCGGGCCAGGTCGACCGCCAGCGAAGACGGCGCCGACACGGCGGCGACGATCGGAATGCGAGCGGCGATCGCCTTTTGCGCCACCTCGAACGACACGCGACCCGACACCAAGAGCGCGCAGCGGGAGGGCACCACCGCCGCTTGCTCGATCGCCCAGCCGACGACTTTGTCGACGGCGTTGTGGCGACCGATGTCCTCACGCACCACCAACGCTTGCCCTTGGAGGTCGAACAGACCCGCCGCGTGCAGCCCACCGGTTCGAGCAAACACCTCTTGGGCGCGCAGGAGCCGAGCGGGCAGGCCGTAGAGCACCTCGACGCACAGGCGTGTGCTGTCGGCCAGCGGCGCCACCTGACCGAGCACGGCCTCGATGCTGGCCTTGCCGCAGAGGCCGCAGCTGGAGCTCGACAAGAAGCGCCGCTGCAGCCGCCGCAGGTCCACCTCCACCTCGGGCGCGAGGCGCACCTGAATCACGTTTCGCTCCGCTTCGAGCCGCTCGACGGCTGGACAATAGCGGACCATTGCCACCTGGGAAGCGACCGTGATGATCCCTTCGGCGAGCAGCCAACCCAGGACGAGCTCCCGGTCGTGACCCGGCGTCCGCATCACGACGCCGAGCGGTACGGTCCCGAGCTGGATTTCGAGCGGCTCCTCCCGCGCCACCGGATCCAGGCCGGCGTCGGCGGCGCTGGAGGTGAGCACCACCCGCTCCTTTTCGACGAAGGTGTCGTCCGGTGCGAGCGCGAACGGATCGATGGTGCGGGCGTTCATGGTGAAGCGAACCTCACGTGGCCGCGGGCGATCTTTTGGAAGCTCCGCGCCCGTCGAGCTCCCGGCCGAGCGCCTGCAGCAGCACCAACACGGCATGGAGGCCGCGCCGGGTGTCCGGGCTCAGCAGGGTCCAGAGCAAACGAAAGGGACCCGGCGCGCGCTTCGACGCGCCGTTGCCCACCGCGTTGATGCCGCGAACCAGGCCGGTCGTCAGCTCGTGGAGCCGCTCGGCGTCGAGCTCGACGAGCGCCGCCGCCAGCAGCGTTGCGTTGGAGGCCAGGCGACGGCCGCTGGGCCTTTCGAGCGGGTCGAGCGCGGCTTCGGCCAACCGCGGCAGCTGTCCAAACAGGCCGTCGAGCGCACGCAACGTGCCCGACGTGTGCAGCGTCCGAAGCAGCGCCTCGAGCGCCTCGTGCGCTCCCAGCTCGGTCTGCGCGCGCGGCTGGTAGGGGAGCGGCTCGGCCATCAGACCTTCGCCCCTTGGGGGCGCTCCTGGGGCGGCACGCGGTAGTCGTCCCGCCGCCACTTTTCCTCGACCTGCACGCCGGGCTGCGGCGTGGGCTCACCGTAGCGTGGGTTGGTGCGGGGGATGGGCGAGGATTTCCGCTCGTGCAATTTTTCGAGCTTCACGGCGATCTCTTTGAACGACGGCGTGTCGACCACCGGGTCGGCGTCGCTCGACGTGAGCATGTTCACCCGGACGCTGCTCGAGCAGACCGGCATGTACAGCTCGCCGTCGCGGAGCTGCTCGCTCACGACCACTCGCGAGGGCACCTCGCCGCGGCGCGAGATCACGTTGACGAGCTCCCCGTCGACCAGCTCGCGCTCGCGGGCGAGGCCAGGTGGCACCGCGATGAACGCATCTTCGACCTTCTCGCGCATTCCCGGCACGCGGAAGGTGAGGTTGCCCTCGTGGAAATGCTCGAGCACTCGCCCGTTATTGAGGTGAAGATCGTACTCGTCGTCGATGCACTCGTGCGGGGGCGTGAACTCGACCGGATAGAAGCGCGCCCGGCCGTCGGGGAAGGGGAAGCGCTCGGTGTACAGCAGCGGGCTGTCCGTGCCGTCCGCGGCGACCGGCCAGCAGAGGGAGGCATAGCCTTCGAGCCGCTCGTAGCTGACGCCGGCGAACATGGGGGTGCAGCGCGCCACCTCGTCCATGATCTCGCTCGGGTGCTGGTAGCCCCAGTCGTGCCCGAGCTTGCGGGCGAGATCGGTCAAGATGCGCCAGTCGGGCCGCGCCTCACCCAAGGGCTCGAGCACCTGGTAGAGACGTTGGATGCGGCGCTCGGTGTTCACGAACGTGCCCTCCTTTTCGAGCGAGGGCGTCCCCGCCAGGACCACGTCGGCGAACCGGGCGGTGTTGCTGAAGAAGATGTCCACGACCGCGAAGAACTGAAGTTTGCTCAGCGCCTCCTGCACGTGCTTCAAGTTCGAATCGACCAGCGCGAGCTCCTCGCCCACGACCAACAGCGCCTTGACCTTCCCTTCGTGGATCGCCTCGACCACCGTCCGGTTGTTGACGCCAGGCTCGGCCGGAAGGCGCACGCCCCACGCTTTCTCGAAGCGGGCCCGCGCCGCGTCGTCGCCGACGTCGTCGTAGCCGGGCAGCTTGTTGTACAGCGCCCCGAAGTCGCACGACCCTTGGACGTTGTTGTGACCGCGCAGCGGGTAGCCGCCGGTGCCAGGCCGCCCGTAGTTGCCGGTGAGCAAGAGCAGGTTGCTCAGCGCGGTGCAGGTGTCGGTGCCGTTGTGGTGCTGCGTCAAGCCCATCGCCCAGAGGATGCACACGCGCTCCTCGTGCGCGATCCAGGCCGCGACCTTGCGCAAGGTATCGGCCGCGATCCCGGTCTCGCGCTCCGCAAACTCCAGGGTGAACGGCTCGAGGCTCTGGCGGTAGGCGTCGAAGTCGTTCACCCGAGCTTCGATGAAGCCTCGGTCTTCCCAGCCGTTGTGGAGGATGTGCCGCGCGACCGCGTTCACCCAGATCAGGTCGGTCCCCGGCTTCGGGCGCAAGAACACGTCGGCGCGCTGGGCCATTTCATGTTCGAGCAGATCGGCCACCACCAGCTTTTGACCGCGGAGCTTCTTTTGGCGTTTGATGCGTGAGGCCAGCACCGGATGGGAGGTGGCGGTGTGCGACCCGACGATCACCACGAGGTCGGCCAGCTCGATGTCGTCCATCGTGCCGGCGTCGCCGCCGAAGCCGACCGTGCGCGACAGCGCCTTGGTGGCCGGGCTCTGGCAGTAGCGGGCGCAGTTGTCGACGTTGTTCGTGCCGAACACCGCCCGCGCGAGCTTCTGCACCAGATAGCACTCTTCGTTGGTCGTCTTGGAGGAGGAGATGAACGCGACGCTGTCCGGTCCGTACTGCGCCCGGATGTCCCACATCCGCCGCGCGACCTCGTCGAGCGCCTCCTCCCAGCTGGCGCGTCGGAACGCACCCTCGCGGCGCACCAGGGGATGGGTGAGCCGATCTTCGGCGTTGACGAACGCCCAGCCGAACTTGCCCTTGATGCAGGTCGAGATGCCATTCGCCGGGGAGGCGGCCGTGGGCTCGACCTTCAAGATGTGGCGACCCTTGGTCCAGACGTCGAACGCGCAGCCGACGCCGCAGTACGTGCAGACGGTCTTGGTGCGACGGATGGTCTGCTCCCGCATCGCTGCCTCGAGGTTGGAGGTCAGAAACAGCGGTTCGAGGCCGGTGTACGTCTCGAGGTGCTTCACCAGATCGATCGAGCCGCGGCGCACGGGCTCCGGCATCGAGGTCAGGTGACCCGCCTCGCCGAGCATGCTCTTTTCCATCAACGCGTTGCAGGGGCAGACGGTGACGCAGTGGCCGCAGCTCACGCACGAGGACTCGTTGATGTCGCGCCCGCCGTCCCACAGCACCCGCGGGCGCTCCGCCGTCCAGTCGATGCTCAACGTCTCGGTGACCTGCACGTTTTGGCAGGCCTCCACGCAGCGGCCGCACAAGATGCACTGATCGGGGTCGTAGCGGTAGAACGGGTTGGAGTCGTCGACGCGGTACGGCTTGCGCTCGAACGGGTATTTTTGACGACGGATCTGCACCAGCTCCGAGGCGTTGTGGACCTCGCACGATCCATTGTTGAAATCGCAGACGGTGCAATAAAGCTCGTGGTTGCCGAGGAGGCGTTGGACGGCCTCCTCGCGCGCCCGGACCGCGTCCGCCACGTTCGTGCGCACCCGCATGCCCTGCCGTACGAAGGCGGCGCAGGCACGGCGGAGCTGTCCGTCCACCTCGACGATGCAGGTGTCACACGTCTCGAGGGCGCCGAGCGACTCGTGGTAGCAGACCTGTGGAATCACGGTCTTGCCGTGATTCAGCACGCTGACGAGCCGCTCCCCGTGCAGCGCGCGGCGCGGTTCGCCGTCCACGTCGATCTCGATCGCCTCTGCCTCGGACATCCGAGCATGGGTAAGGACGCCGATCGCTCCGTCAAGCACCGACGTGGAGCCGCTCCCGTGGGGGTGACCGACGGGACGGCGGCGTCCGCCTCGGCCGAATCCCTAGAGCGACAAACGGTCTGCGGAGCAGGCCGTTTGTCGCGGAAAATGAGACCCTCTAGAGCACCGAGCTGTGAGCAGACGAGAGGGTTTCCCGAAGCATCGGGGCCGTCACCCGGATGGGGGCCCCGATTTTCGGGATCTCCGCGCTGGCAAACGGATCGGCGCTCTAGAGCAACGGATCGGCCGTGGTAGATCCCGCCGAGATGCGCTTTTTGGAGGTATCGTTCTTGAGCGGATCGCTGGTGGTCGCCTGCGGCTCTCCGGACATCTACCGTCCGCCCCAAGCCGTCCCGCTCCAGAGCGACGAACGCCCCAGCTACCGCGTGACCTGCACCGAAGAACACGAATGCGAATCAGAAGCCGCGCGGGTCTGCGGCACGGGGTACCACGTGGTGAACACGTCGAAAACAGCAACGGCCGGCGGTTTTCCGGCGCCCATGACCGATACCCCCGCGCCCCCTCCGCCCGAGCGACCCCAGCCGCCGGTGAGAAATCCAGTGCCGCGGATCGAGCTCGTGGTCGAGTGTCACCGCTGAGCCGAGCTCGGTGAACATCGGCGAGCTTGCCTCGCCGATACGAACCCGGCAGCCGCGACGCCCGCGCAACCTTTGTCGGCGCGTCGGCTTCGGCACGCAGGCGATGCGCAGAGGGTTCGCGTTCAGACGGGCGAGCAGCCTTCCCATTGGAGGGATTGTCTCAGGGTGCCCCCTGGTACGCTTCGTGCTTTGCACCTCCGTCGAGCGCGCCGTCGAGGCGCGAGAAGGGATGCAAGGAGCGGGATGAAGACTCAAGAAACCGTCGAGCTCATCATGCAGGGGCTGGGCATCGGGGATGCCGGCGGCAAGGTCATCGTCGCGACACCCGACGATCCGGTGTCCGAAGCCGAGCAGCTGTTCTTGCGCCACGACCTGCACCACCTCCCGATCGTCCTGTCCAAGCACGACGACACCCTCGTTGGCATCGTCAGCACCCACGACGTGCTGAAGTTTCACGCCGAGTACAACGGCGCCGACCCCGCGCTGGTCCCGCTCAGTGCCATCATGACGGCGACGCCGGTGCGGATCACCCCCAGCACGACGATCCGCCACGCCGTGGCGTTGCTCGCAGAGGCTCCTTTTCAGGCATTGCCCGTCGTCAACGCCGCCGATCGCATCATCGGCATCGTGACGACCCGCGACGTCGTCAGGTACCTCGACGCTCTCTACGATCGGCCCCGGTTTTCGCTCCGGCCGCTGGCGGCCGTGATCTGAGCGCGAAGGGCTTTTGGTCGCTCGACGGGGCGCGTCCCGCGGCGCCGACGTGAGACGACCCAAACCCGCACACCAACACGATCAGACCAAGTAAGCTCCAGCGCAGGCCGCTCGATTCGCCGCAGGGTCTTTCCCGCTTCCGGCAAAGCCTCCGCGAGCGAGCGGCGGCCGAGGATGGGCGCGCCGCACCTGCCACCGGCGCGTTAGGTCTGGTTGGCGGTGACGCCGAGCTACTCGCCCGCCGGCGCCAGGATGTCGGCGCTCAGCGGGAGCGGTGTGCCGAAGTTGGGGCGGCCGTCATCGTGCCACGTGAACGGCTGAATGCGCGTCGTGCGGTCGGTCCAGCAGCTGCCGTTCGGGTTGGTGGTGGCGTGATAGACGAGCCAGTGCTCCGTGCCATCCGGTGACGTGAAGAAGCCATTGTGGGCGGTGCCGTAGGCGCCGTTGGCTGCTTGGAAGACGGGCGTGGGGCTCTTCCACCAGGCGCCGGGATCCAACGGGTTCGAGCCGGTGAGCTCGAGCAGCCCGAGCTTGTAGCCCGGGTCGGCGCATTGGCTGGCGGAGTACGCGACGAAAACCCGGCCACCGTGGTAGAGCGGCTCCGGGCCCTCGTTGACCGGATCGGAGCCCTCCCGTTCCCAGTCGTGCGTCGGAGCGGTGAGCAGGGTGCGGTTGCCGTTCACCGTCCAGGGGTTGGTCATCGCGATGATGTAGACGTTCTGTGTTGGACCATCCCAGGACGAGAACATGAAGTAGCGATTGCCCCCCACCTCGAGCAGGCTGCCGTCGATGGCCCAGTAGTCGAGGAGCCGGCCCCGGTAGTGGTAGGGCCCCATGGGATCGGTGCCTTCGCTCTCCAGCACGTGCGAGCGCTGGGTGCCCAGATCGTTGCCGTCGCCGGCCGTGTAGTAGTGATACCAGCGGAGCCCATTCGGGCCGTCGATCAGGTAGAACTCCGGCGCCCACATGTTGCAGCAGCGGGCGCCGTTGCCGTCCTGCCAGATCACGGTGGGTGCGGCGTCCTTCAGCTCCTGAATGGTGCGGCCGCGTTTCATGGTGAGGGTCGTGCCCCAGGTGGTGGCCGCGAGGTAGTAGTAGCCCTCGTGATAGACCATCCAGGGATCCGAGCCGTGCGATGGGTTGAGGGGATTTCTAAACGTCGCGCGCTCGCCACCCGAACCGCCGGTGCCACTCGAACCGCCGGTGCCACCCGCGCCGCCGGTGCCACCCGCGCCGCCGGTGCCACCGGTTGCGATCCCGCCCGAGCCGCCCGTTGCCATGCCGCCGGTGCCGCCCGCCGGGCTGCCTCCGGTCCCGAGGC
>JAEZYZ010000176.1 GCA_023418705.1 Pseudomonadota bacterium
CTCGGCTGGCAAACGGATCGGTGCTCTAGGCCGAGCGAGCCGGAGCAGATGGGGGCTCGCGGATCAATTCGCGCGAGCGCGCCAGACCTTGCGCTCGTCGTCGTGCAGACGGGCCAGGCGGCGTTGCTCCTGGACCAGCGCCGCGTAGGTCTTCGGCACCCGCACGTCTTCGCAGAAGGCAGAGAGCACGCGCAGCGCGGCCTCGGCGTCGTCCGTCGCGCGGTGGGCCTGGGCGATGGTGATGCCGAGGCGCGCGCACACCTCGCCGAGCGCCTTGCTCTTCTCCAGCTTGTGCAGCTCCCGCGCCCACACGAGCGGATCGATCCACTCGACGCCCTTTCGACACGCCGGGGGTGGGCTCGGGTCGACGTTGCTGGTGCGCGCGAGCTCCGCCATCAAAAAGGCGCGGTCGAACTCCGCGTTGTACGCGACCGGCACCGAGCCGCGCAGCGCCTCGACCACCTCGCCCGCGATCTGATCGAAGGTCGGCTTGTCTCGGACGTCTTCGTCTTTGATCCCATGGACGTCCGTGGCTTCCTTGGGGATCGGACGGCCGGGGTTGACGAGCCAGCCGTGGCGGGCGACCACCGTGCCGTTGCGCCAGGTCACGCAGGCGATCTCGACGATGCGATCGACCTCCGGATCACGGCCGGTGGTCTCCGTGTCGATCGCGGCCAGCGGGATGTCCGCGGTCGCAGAGTCCCCGGCGCACTCGTCGGCCAGGCCCGCGGCCACGATGCGCAGCAGGTGGGCGATGCCGGGATAGTGCCGCCCGGTGGGAAAACAGCCGCCGCCGTCGGCGCCCGACTTCATGGAGCTTTGCCCGCGGCTTCGGGGGTCGCGCTGCCGGCGGGGGCGGCCGGCTTCGGCGCGGCAGGAGCTGGCTTCTTCGCGCCCTTCTGCATCGACAGCTCGAGCTCGAGCCAGGCGTTCAGATCTTCTTGCAGGTCGAACTGCTGCAAGTCGAAGTGGCGCCCGTTGATGTAGATCATCGGGGTGCCCTCCAGATCGAGGGCGTTGGCCTGCTTGCGATCGCGGGCGACCACGTCGGCCGTCGCCTCGCTCTCGAGGTCGGCGATGAAGCGCTTCTCGTCGAGCCCGAGCTCCGCGGCGATGCGCTTGAGCGCCGCCGCGTCCATCCCTTTGTTCTGCTGCTCGAACAGCCGCTGGTGCATCTCCCAGAACTTGCCTTGGCGTCCCGCGGCCACCGCCGCGCGGGCCGCTTGCTCGGCCCCCGGGTGCGCAGCGAGCGGGTAGTGCTTGAACACGAGCTTCACCTGCCCCGGGAACTTCTTGACGGTGTCGTGCAGCACCGGCGCCGCTCGGCCGCAGAACGGGCACTCGAAGTCCGCCCACTCGACGATCACGACGGGCGCGTCCTGGGGCCCCTTGAACGGAGAGTCCGCGATATCGATCGATTTTACCTGATCCGCGGCGAACCTCAGGCGGAAGGCGCTCTCGATCTGGGACCTTGTCTTGCCCTTTTTGACCTGGTTCGCCAAAAAGCGCGCGGCCGGCGCGCAGCTCTGGCAGTCCCGCGCTTCTTTCACGCACTGAGCGACGCTCACCGGTTGATCGGGGCAGGGCGCCAAGAGATCGCTGACCAGCCCCGACCATTCCCGCTTCTCGCGGCCGGTGAGCGCGGCGGTGTCCACACCCGGCAGATCCACGGGCTCCGCGCTCGCCTCGGCCGGGGCGGGAGCGGCGGCCTGATCGCCCCGCGACTGGCACGTCGTCAGATTGAAATGGCCCACCAAGAGCGCCAAAGTGGCGGCCAGGGCTCGCAGGCTCAGCATCGCGGGGCAGCCTAGATCAGCGAGCAGGATTTGGCTACGACCCGGCCGAGCTTCGCGACGCCTTCTCTGCCGCCTCGGCACGCGGCGGCGATCCGCGAGCGACGGGCGCCCGCGCCGAGCGGTCCGGGCGGCGGCGCTGCGCTCCGGCTCCAGCGGGCAGCGACCCTGGAAAATCGGGCCTGCGCGTGCGGCGCTCGCCGATATCTGCGATAGATCGCCGGCCCATGAGCGAGAGCGACCCGCCTTCCGCCCCGCGGCACCCGGTCGCCGCCCCGCGCGGCGTCCGTCACGTGATGGCCGTCGGCGGCGGTCGCGGCGGGGTCGGCAAGAGCGTGCTGGCGGTCAACCTCGCGGTCTACCTGGCGCAGCTCGGGCGCCGCGTGGCGCTCGTGGATGCCGACCCGGCGGGCGCCGTCTTGCACACCATGCTCGGCCTGGAGCTGCCGCTGCCGAAGCGCGACGAGGCCGACGACGACGACGCCGAACCGATCGCCACCCCGGTGCCTGGCTTGCTGCTGCTGCCGCAGGCCTACACGGTCGGCTCGACCAGCCCGGTGCGTCCGGGCCGCAAGGCGCGCTGGGCACGCGGTCTCAGGTACCTGGACGTCGACTACGTCTTGCTCGACCTGGGCGCCGGCACCCTGCCGGCGACGCTCGACCTCTTCTTGATGGCCGACCTGGGCATCTGCGTGGCGAGCCCGGAGCCGCCCAGCGTCGAGGACACCTATCGCTTCGTGCGCGCGCTGTTCCAACGCAAGATCCGCCGAGCGCTGGTCAACGACCGCTTCAAGCTGCGGCTGGTCGAACGGGCTCAGTCGGAGCTGCCGCCGCTCTCCGCGCCTCAGGATCTGGTGCGCGTGATCGCGCGTTACGACACCGCCGTGGGTGAGCTGGCCGCCGCGGAGCTCAGCCGCTTGCGGCCTCGCCTGATCGTGAATGGCATCCGCCTGCGCACCGACGGCGATCTCGGCCCTTCGATGTGCGAGCTGTCGCGCCGCTACCTCGGCGTGGCGCTCGATCACCTCGGACAGGTCGAGCAAGACGACTCGGTCTGGCTGAGCGTGGTGCGCAAGCGCCCGTTGCTGATCGACAGCCCGGCCAGCAAGAGCGCGCGCAACCTGGAGCGCATCGCCCGCCGGGTCCTGGCGCTGGCCAACACCCGCGAGCAAGCCCGCAGCGAAGAGCCGATCTCGCTCGTGCCGGCCGAGCCGAACCTCTACGACGTGCTCGGCACGCCCCGCGGGGCGACGGACGAGGAGCTGCGGCGCGCCCACAAACGGCAGCGCGAGCTCTATCAGCCCGACAGCTTGCCGCTGACCTCGCTGCTCACGGGTGAGCAGCTGCTGATCGAGCAAGGTCGGCTCGAAGAAGCGCACGACACCTTGCTCGATCCGGTGCGGCGGCGCGCCTACGACCTGTCCGTCTTCCCCGACCGGGAGGAGAGCAAGCCGGCGCGCAACGCGCCCGTGGACGCGGCCCTGGCCGCCGAGCGCGCCATGCTTCAAAAGGAGCTCGCGCGGGAGCTCAACGCGGAGACGGAGTTTACCGGTGATCTGCTGCGGCGGGTGCGCGAATCCCAGGGCGTCGAGGTCGAAGAGATCGCCAGCCGCACCAAAATCAGCGTGGCCCACTTGCGGGCCATCGAGCAGGAAGATTTCCAGAACCTGCCCGCCATGGTGTACACGCGCGGGTTCGTGCAGCAGGTCGCCAAGTTTTTGAAGCTCGACCCCGCCCAAGTATCCCGGACGTATCTGCGGCGGCTGCGCAACAGCCGCAGCGGCGGTGAGACGTCCGTTTGATCGATGAACGAGCGCCGCCTCGCCGATCGCTTCGACGCGCTGCTCACCAGGGCGCGCGCGCAGGACTGGGTCTTCACCTTGGCGGTGGCGTTCGTCGCGCTCTTGCCGCGGCTGTTCGTGGCCATCGCCTGGGCGCGTGAGCCCGTCTGGGACGGTCACTACTATCATTTCGGCGCCGAGCGCATCGCAGAGGGCCTGGGCTACTCCGAAGACGTGGTCGTCGACGGCGTGACCCGCAGCAAGCCGTGGTCGCACTACCCGGTCGGCTACAGCGCCCTGCTCGCCGTCGCCTACAAGCTGTTCGGCTCGGGATTGCAGGTGGCGCCGCTCGTCAACGCGGTCATCGGCGCGGCCCTCGCCGTGGTGGCTCACCGCCTGGGGCGGCACTATCTGTCCGAAAACCGCGCGCGGCTCGCAGCGGCGCTGGTGGCGCTGCACCCGGGCCTCATCGCCTACACCGCCGTGGTGATGACCGAGCCGCTGGCGGCGCTGCTCTTGCTCGCAGCCGCGCTCGCGTGGCGGCGCTTCGACGGCTCCTACAAAGGCGCCGCCGCGAGCGGAGCGGCGCTCGGGCTCGCGGCGCTGGTGCGGCCGTCGTCGCTACTGGTGCTGCTCTTCTTGCCGTTGCTCGAGCGGGACCTCGGCGTCCGAGCGTTGAAGCGGGGCGCCGTGTGCGCGGCCATCGCTCTGGTGACGGTCCTGCCGTGGACGGTGCGAAACTGCGTCGTGATGGACGGCTGCGCGCTGGTGTCGACCAACGGCGGATGGAACCTCGCGATCGGCGCGCTCACGGAGACCGGTCGTTTCACCACGCTGCGGGCCGCGGACGGCTGTCCGGTGGTCACCGGCCAGGTTCAACAGGATCGTTGCTGGGCAGAGGTCGGGCGGCGGGTGATCGCCCGCGACCCGGCGCGCTACCTCGCGCTCGCTCCCAAGAAGCTCTCGCAAACCTACGACCACGAGTCGTTCGCCATCGAGTACCTGCGGGAGGCGAACCCCGCGGCTTGGCCCGAGGCACGGCGCCAGGCCGGTCGCGAGCTGCTGACATTGGCGCACCGGGGGGTGCTGGCGCTGGCCGCCTTCGGCGCGGTCGGCTGGGCGGCGCTCGGCCGGCGCCGCGCCTGGCTTGGGGAGGCCTGCGCGGCGCTCGTGGCGCTCGGGCTCGCCGGGTGGGCGTTCGCCAGCGACGACCACCCGTTTTACGCCATCGCGCTCGCCATTCCCTTGCTGGCCGTGGTGCCGCGTCCCGGCCGGCCTGCTCAGGGCCCGGTCGGCCGGTACCTGGTCGGGCTTTTGTGCGCAACCACGATCACTCATGCTGTGTTTTTCGGTGACGACCGCTACCACCTGGTCGTCACCCCGGCGCTCTGCCTCCTGGCAGCGGCGGCGCTCCGGCGGCCGGACGAGACCGCCCCCCACGAGCCTTGAGGGACTCGAGGAGGTGGGGTGTCCGTGGTATGCTGCAAGCTGCCGCGGTTTAGAGGGTTTGCGGGCTCGGTGCCGTGTCGATTTCCCAGCGCCAAAAAGATCGTAAGAGTCTGCCCTACGTCGGCGGCGGGAAGGAAGAGCTGCGGGCCACCTTCCTCAAGCCGTACCTGCTGCGGCTGCGCGACGAACGCGGCGAGACGGCGGCGCGCGCGCTGCTTGCAACCGTAGGTCTGCCGACGACCGTCATCGAAGACGAGACGCTCTGGATCAGCCTGGCGGCTGCGCGGCGGACGCTCGCGGCGCTCGCCGTTGCCCTCGGCGAAAACGCGATCTTGTCGCGCGGCCCTTGGATGACGCACCCGGCGGTGCTCGGCGCGTACGTGCGCATGCTGCGGGTCGCCTCGGAGCCGCTCGACGCCTATCGCTACCTGACAGCCAACGCTTCGGAGAACACCCGCGTCGGGACGTTCGAGCTGACCACGCTCGGCACGGGCCGGCTGCAAATCGTGTACTACCCGCGGCCGGAGTCGGAGTCCGACCAAAACGATCGGCTGCTCTGCCACGCGCGCCGCGCAGAGCTGGCGGCCGTCCCGCGGATTTGGGGCATGGCCGAAGCGCAGGTCGATGAGCTCGAGTGCCTGTCCCGGGGCGATGACTGCTGCAAATACACGTTGCGCTGGCGGCTGCAGCGCAAGCAGGGCGCGCCCATGGGCGCTGGCGCCGGGGCCGTGGCCTGCGGCGGGGCGGTCGCCGCATCGGGCAACCTGTTGGCCGCCCTGATCGGGGCCGTCGCCGGGGGCGCCTTCGGCGCGGCCATCGGCGCCCTGTCCGATCGGGTCGCTTCGGAGCGCGCCGCGCGCGTGTTCGAGAAGAACCGCATCGCCGCGCTCGAGCGCGGGCTCGAGCTGCGCGGCCACCTGCCCACCGCCGCAGGTGACTTCACCGGCGCCATCCTCGGGGGCAAATACCGCATCCTGCGCAAGATCGGGTCAGGCGGGATCGGCGCCGTGTATGCCGCCGAGCACGTCGCGCTCGGCTCTCAGGTGGCCGTCAAGGTGTTGCGGGGCGCCGCCGCCGTCGACGCATCGGAGATCGCGCGGCGGCGGCGCGAGGCGCAGGTGCAGGTCTCGATCGAGCACCCCAACGTCGTGCGCACGGTCGATCTCGATCAGATGCCGGACGGCTCCATTTACGTCGTGATGGAGCTGCTGCACGGCGTGAGCTTGGCCGAGCGGCTGCGCGACCGAGGACCGGTCGCTCCGGGGGTGGCGATCCCGGTGTTCGTGCAGGTCTGCCGCGCGCTCGACGCCGCGCACCGGCTGGGCGTCGTGCACCGCGACCTGAAGCCGGGCAACATTTTTCTATGCGAGGATCGCTCCGTCAAGGTGCTGGATTTCGGGATGAGCAAGCTGGCCGAAGCGGAGTCGTTGACCCAGGACGGCTACACGCTCGGCACGCCTGAGTACATGTCTCCCGAGCAATGTATCGGGGCGCCGGTGGAGCCGCGCAGCGATCTCTACGCCTTCGGCGTGCTCATGTACGAAGCGCTGACCGGAGAGATCCCGATCAAGGGGCGCAGCCGCCGGGAGCTGCTCGACTTGCACCAGCGGGCGGTCCCGGAGCCGCTCTGCGAGCGGCGCCCCGACCTGGGCATCCCCAAGGAGCTGGACGACGTCGTGTTGTCTTGCTTGAAAAAGCGCGCCGCCGAACGCCCCGTCAGCGCCCGGGCCCTGGAGCGCCTGCTCGCCGCCATCCCGCTCGACGGCCTGCTCGACGACGACGCCCCCGGGACGCCGCGGCGCCCGCGAGACGTGGTGCGGCAGTCGGTGATTTGAGCCGCGCGCTCCGGGCCGCTATGGTTCGGGCGAACGTCGCCATGCGCCGCGCCTATATTTTCGTTCTGTGGCTGCTCCTGCCGCTCTGCGCGGGCGCCGAGGCCGCTGCCTTCACGCACGTGGTTCAGAAGGGCGACACCCTGGCCGGCATCGCCGAGCGCTACTACGGTCGCATTCAGTACGAGCAGCTCTTGGTGGCCGCCAACCTGCTCGACAGCCAAGGGGGATCCCCGATTCGACCCGGGATGCGCCTGGAGATCCCCGCGCTCGGTCATCGCCGGGTGCACAAGACGGACACCTGGGCGAGCCTTGCCCAGGAGCTGCTCGGCCAAGCGTCGCGCTCCGACGTGCTCGCCATCGCCAACGGCACCAATCCCTGGCTGCCCCCGCCGAACGGCGCGGAGATCGTCGTCCCCTACAACCTGACGTTGATCGCGGCCGGCGACGAGAACATCGTGCAGCTTGCCTACCGGTTCCTCGGCGACAAGAACAAAGCCTGGGTGCTCGACCGCTACAACGACCTGCGCGGCCGCGCGATCCGACGGGGCGACGTGCTCTTGATCCCGCTGTCGGACCTCCCGCTCACCAAAGAAGGCAAGCAGGCCGCACGGGCCGCCGCCGCCGACACCTGCAGTCAAGGCGAAGGTCAGACGCTCGACGCGCAACGTCGGGTCCAGGCGGAGCTGCCCGCGCTGCTCTCGGACGTTCGCAGCGGCCGCTACGTCGAGGCGGTGCGGCGGGGCAGCCAATTTTTGAGCTCGGGTGAGCTGACGGAGCCACAGCTCGCCGTGATCCATCGCCAGCTCCTCGAGAGCTATGCCGCGCTCGAAGCGCACGGCCTGGCGGCGCTGGCGTGCGCCGAGTGGCGCAAGCACGATCCAAAGGCCATGCTCGACCCGGCGCGCCTGAGCCCGAAAATCATTCGTGCGTGTGAAGCGGCCAAGGCGGTGGCGCCTCCCACGGACGCAGGGGCCCCCTGATGCGCGCCAGCCCCGGCTTCGAAGGACCGGCGGCCGCCAAGAGCGGCGCTGTGGTTCAGGGCTTTCGTTTGGGGGAGGTGCTCGGCGAGGGGGCGGGCGGCACGGTCTATGCGGCCACGCGCGTCGCCGGTGGGCAGGCGGGCGAGGACCTGGCGCTCAAGCTCTTGCACCCCCACCTGCAGGGGGAGACGCCGGTCGGGCGCCGTTTCCGCCGCGAGGCGGCGCTGCTCCGGCAGCTGCGCGGGCCGCATTTCGTGCCCCTGTTCGAGTACGGGCAGACGCCCGATGGCCGGCTGTACATGGTGCTCGAGCGGGTGCGGGGAGTGCCGCTCGCCGAGCTGTTCGCCCAGCGCACCCTGAGCGTCGACGAGGGTGTGGAGCTCTTGGAGCAGGTGTGCGCCGCGCTCGAGGCAGCGCACGGCGCCGGCATCATCCATCGCGACTTGAAGCCGAGCAATGTGATGGTGGAGCAGGACGCTTCGGGCAAGCGACGCGTGCGCGTGCTCGACTTCGGCCTGGCCAAGGCGCTCGGAGGTGACGCCCGGGGCGCGCACACCACCATCACCGAGCTCAATTCCGTGTTCGGAACCCCCGCGTACATGGCGCCCGAACAGGCGCGCGGCCAGCCCGTCGACGAGCGCGCCGACCTCTACGCGGTCGGCGTCATGTTGTACGAGCATCTGACGGGCCGCGTGCCGTTCCGAGGAGACACCCCGCTCGCCGTACTGACGGCGCACCTCACGGAGCCGCCTCCCCCGCCCCGCGCGCTCGACCCCAGGCTCGCCGCGCTGCCAGCGCTCGAAGCGATCGCCCTGCACGCGCTCGCCAAGGCCCCCCAAGATCGCTACGCCTCAGCGGCTGCCGTGGGGCGGGCGCGGCGCCGCGCCCCCAGGCCCCCGGGC
>JAEZYZ010000193.1 GCA_023418705.1 Pseudomonadota bacterium
GGCCCAGCCTCGGCGGCGCGCGGCGGCGGGCGCTTGGGCGGCGGCGGCGGCGGGCGCTTGGGCGGCGGAGCGGCGGGAGGCACGACCTCCAGAGTATCGCATTCCCCGGCGATCCCCCGGGCTAAAATCCCCAGCGCCCGAAGGTTGGTTGACACGATCGTGACGTCGCGTCATCTAAGCGCCCATGATCGAGCCGGAAGAGCTCCAGCGGCTGCTCACCCAAGCCTTCCCCGACGCGTCCATCGACCTGGTGGACCTGACGGGGACCAAGGACCACTACCAGGCTCGGGTGGTGTCGTCGGCCTTCGCCGGCAAAGGACCCGTCGAGCAGCACCAGATGGTGTACCGCGCGCTCGGGGACGCCATGCACGGACCCATCCACGCGCTGGCGCTCAAGACCTACACGCCCGAAGCCTGGGCGAAATCAGGAGGTGGCTGATGGACGCTGATTTGCGCGACCGTATCCAGGGCACCATCGACTCGAGCAAAGTCGTGCTCTTCATGAAGGGCAGCAAGAACTTCCCGCAGTGCGGGTTTTCTGCCCAGGTGGTTCAGATCCTCAAGCAGTCGGGCGTCGACTTCAAGGACGTGAACATCCTGACCGATCCGGATATCCGACAGGGCCTCAAGGAGTACTCCAACTGGCCCACCTTCCCACAGCTGTACGTGGGCGGTCAGTTCGTTGGCGGCTGCGATATCGTGATGGATCTGTTCCAGAGCGGCGAGCTGCAGAACCTACTGGGCGCCTGAGTCGGCCGCGATGCCGAGCGCCCGCGCCAGCCGCAGGCTGATGCGGGAGGCGCGGTTGGCGTCCGCAAAATCCACGGTCAATGTCGTGGGTCCCTCGGGCCTACCGGCGATGCTGCCGCCGTCGGCGCCGATGAGCACGGCGACCCGCTCTCGATCGAGCGGCGCGGCCGCCTGCTCGATCCGGCGCAGGAGGTCGGCGGCGGGCTCCTCAGGCCGCGGCGCCAGCAGGGCCGCGCCGAAGTGCGGGACGTCGGCGGCAACACCCATCGCGAACATCAGGCTGGCGGCGGCGCCGGCCGGGCCCGGCCCGTAAAACCAGCTGCCGATATGTGGCGCGTCGTCCTCTGCGCAGCGGGCGTACAGCGCACCGTGCGTGGCGCCCACCGCCGTCGCGAGCTCCGCCGAGAGCCGCACGAACTCGGAGCGTCGCTCGGCTCGGAAGTAGGGATCGACGTACCTGCCGGTGAAGGTCGCCCGCAGCTGCTCGAGCCCGCCGGGGAGCGGCTTCGGCTCGAGGACGACGCGCGTCGTCGGGCCCGTCACCGCTGCGAGGCCGCTCGAGCCCGAGACTCGGTGGCCGCCTTCCGGCAGGGTGGCGAAGAACCGTGCGAGCGCGGGCGATCTGCCGACGCGAGCGGCGGCCGGTCCGATCAACGACAGCTCGACCACCCAGCCCTCGACATCGGCAGGGCCCACGGTCGCGCCCTGCATCACGCGGACGCGCGTGCGCTGGCAGACCGCCGCCGCGCGTCGCTGGCGCGCGGCGTCCTCGTCGGCGGCCGCGGTCACGCTGCTCGGGGCGGGCGGGGCGGGGGTCAAGAAGGTGGCGCGGTAGAATCGGTGCGCTTGCCAGAGCGCGATCGCTGTCAACCCGAGCACCCCCAGCGGCGCGATCGGCCGCAGGGCACGCCGAATGCCAGATGCCGGCGCCTGGGACGGGCTGGTGCCCCGGCGCTGGTGTACCAGCCGGCGCGCGATCTGCAGGCCATGGCGCTGCCGTTCGTCGACGGGCAAGAGAGGCCACTGCTCCGGCAAGCGACCGAGGACGGTGCTGACCGTGGGTCCGCTGCCGTGGAGGACGACGGCGTCTCCGCTGACACGAACCTCGCCGGCCGCACCGAAGCGCGCCAGCGCTTCGCGCACGCTGAGCTCGATTTGCTCGGAGATCTCGGGATCGTCCACCCGCACGCGGCCGAGTGTACCTGCGAGGACGGTGGGCGCGATACGGGCATGTGGCGTCGGAGACGGGGCCCTTGTGATGGCCCGTTTTGCTAGGATCGACCCATGGCCGACCCTCGCCGCGTTCGCCCCCTGATCCTGCTGTCGAACGACGACGGCTACCGCGCCACGGGTCTCGGCGCGCTGCAGCGCGCGTTGCGGGCGGTCGCGGACGTGGTGGTGTGCGCGCCCGAGTCGGAGCAGAGCGCGGCCAGCCACGCGCTGAGCTTGCACCGGCCGCTGCGCCTGTTCCGGCACGCCGAAGACGTCTTCTCGGTGGACGGCACCCCGGCAGACTGCGTGTACGTCGCGCTGCACGCCGTCGGACGGGTGCTGCCTCGCCGGCCGGACCTGGTGGTCTCGGGCATCAACCTCGGGGTCAACCTCGGCGACGACGTCTTCTATAGCGGCACCGTGGCCGCCGCCCGGGAAGGTGCGTTGAAGGGTCTGCCGTCGATCGCGATCTCTGCGGCGACCGCCGCCGATCTCGAGATCGTCGCGCCCCACGCCGCGCGCCTGGTGCGGGCGCTCTGGGATGCGTCGCCCGGGCCGGCGTTGCTGAACGTGAACTACCCGGCAGGCGGCGACTGGAAGGTGCGGCCCACCCGGCTCGGCGCGCGCATCTATCTGGATGAGGTCGAGTTTCGAAGCGATCCGCGCGGGCGCGAGTACCTCTGGATCGGCGGGCCTGGGGCCGAGCACCGGGAGGTGCCAGGCTCGGACACCGAAGCGTTCGATGCGGGCATCGTCGGGATCACCCCGCTGGTCCTCGATCTTTGGGCGCGGCATCAGACGGCGACGGTCGAACGGCTGATCGCTCGCCTTCGCTGACGAAGCCGGCCGGCGAGCTCTGGCTTTGCAGCCGTGCGGGCGATGTGCTCTAACGGACGCGGCGCGCCGCGCGGGCACGAGCACCCATGGCAGCAAGAAAGCGATCGGCTTCGACCTCCAGCAAACCGGTGCCGGCTCGGCTCAAGCCGACCCCGCGCGGCGTGGAGCGCGAGAAGAAGGTGCCCAAACAGGCGGCGCCGATCCGTTCCGCGTCCTTCCCCCCACAGTTCGACGCGATGGGCTACGTGCGAAAGCTCATCCGCGACGTCCCGGATTTCCCGCAGCGGGGGATCCTGTTCCGCGACATCACGCCGCTGCTGGCCGATCCCAAAGGGTTCCACATCGTGCTCGATCGCATCGCCGAGCGGTTCGTGGGAGAGCACCTGGACGCGGTGGTCGGGGTGGAGTCGCGGGGCTTCATCTTCGGGGGCGCGCTGGCGGCTCGGCTGAACACGAGCTTCGTGCCCGTGCGCAAGCCGGGCAAGCTCCCGCACCGCACGGAGAAGGTCTCCTACTCGCTCGAGTACGGGGAGGCAGAGCTCGAGATGCACCGCGACTCGCTCAAAGAAGGGGCGAGCGTGCTGGTGGTGGACGATCTGTTGGCCACCGGCGGCACGGCAGCGGCGGCGGGTGAGCTCGTGCACCGTCAGGGAGCGTATGTGGCGGCGTACGCTTTCGTGATCGAGCTGGAGTCGCTCGGGGGGCGAGAGCTCCTCTTGCCGACACCCGTGGTCTCGCTCGTGCGCTACGCGTGAAAGGCGCGGGCGCGGCGGGTGCCCGTTCCATTCGGGAGGCGCAGGGGGTACGCTCGGCGATGCTGGCCCGTGTCGAGCGCGCCAGCGCGCGCCGTGGACGTCCGCCCCGGGAGGTGAAACATGAGGTCTTTGCGTAGGTCGACCGTGCTGCTGTTCTCGCTCGCCGGGGTCGCGGCGTGCTCGGAGGACGGACCTGGCGTCGGCGATTTCGTCCCGGACCTGGACGCGGGAACCGGCGGGACG
>JAEZYZ010000202.1 GCA_023418705.1 Pseudomonadota bacterium
CGGGGGGGGCGGGGGGGGGGTACGCGGGGGGGGGGGGGGGGTGGCCCGCCGGCGCCGACCACGCTCCGTCCGAGCTCTCCGGCGGACAGCAGCAGCGGGTGGCCATCGCGCGCGCGCTGGTGACGGATCCGTCGCTGCTCGTGGCCGACGAACCGACGGGCAACCTCGACAGCGCGCGCAAGGTCGAAATCATGGAGGTGCTGCTGCGGTTGAACCAGGAGCGCGGCATCACCATCGCGATGGTCACCCACGAGCCGGACATGTCGGAGTTCGTCTCCCGGGTCGTCGTGTTCAGGGACGGCAAGATCGTCGACCAGGGGACGCCGTCCGAGGTCGATCTCGTGCGCCCGATCTCGCGGCGCCCCTCCCCTGGAGCGAGCACCCCATGATGTTGAGCACGCTCCTGATGGCGCTCCGGCAGATCCGGCGGAGCGCCATGCGCTCGTTTCTGACGATGCTCGGCATCATCATCGGCGTCGGCTCGGTGATCGCCTTGGTGACCATCGGTCAGGGCGCGAGCGCGCGGGTCGCCGCAGACATCGGCAAGCTGGGAGACCGGCTCTTGATCGTCATGCCCGGCGGCAGCCGCAGGTCCAGCGGCTTCACGGCGGCCAAGGGTTTCGAGCTGGACGACGTCCGGGCGGTGCAGCGCGAAGTCTTGGGAGCGGAGCAGGTCGCTCCGACGGCGACCAAGCGCGCGCTGGCCGTCTGGGGCAATCGCAACTGGGAGACGACGGCGACCGGAACGAGCGCCGAGTACCTGAAGGTGCGCGCGTACGAGCTCGCCGAGGGGCGCCCCATCACCCCCGCCGAGTACGCGGCCGGTCAACCCTTGTGCTTGATCGGCGCCACGGTGGCTCGGGAGGTCTTTGGTCGTACGGACCCGCTGGGGACGTGGCTTCGCCTCGACAAGCTGAGCTGTGAAGTGGTCGGGGTGCTCGCAGCAAAAGGTCAGTCCGGGATGGGCCAGGATCAGGACGATCTGGTCCTGCTGCCGCTGCGCACGGTGCAGCGGCGCCTGCTCGGCACCAACGAGGTCCAGAGTCTGTACATCTCGGTGGCCAAGAACCGCAGCACGAGCCAGGTGAAGACGCAGATCGAGAGCCTGCTCCGCGAGCGGCGGCGCATCGGTCCGCGCGCGGAGGACGACTTCAGCGTGCGCGACATGCAAGAGATCGCTCAGACCATGAGCGCGGCCACGGGCACGCTGACCGCGCTGCTCGGCGCGATCGCGGCGGTGAGCCTGCTCGTCGGCGGCATCGGCATCATGAACATCATGCTGGTGAACGTCACCGAGCGCACCCGCGAGATAGGTATCCGCTTGGCCATTGGCGCGCTGGCGAACGAGGTCAAGCTGCAGTTTCTGGTGGAGGCGGTGGTGCTCTCCATGCTCGGCGGCGTGCTCGGCATCGGCTTCGGCCTGGCCGGCTCGTATGCGGCGACCAACGCGCTCAAGGTGCCGTTCGTGGTGGCCCCGGAGATCCCGGTGCTCGCCTTCGCCTTCTCCGCCCTTGTGGGCATCGTGTTTGGCTACTTGCCCGCGCGCAAGGCCGCGCGGCTCAACCCCATCGAGGCACTCCGGCATGAATAGAGGTTTCAGGCTCCTTGGGTGGCTGCTCGCCGCTTCGACAGCCCCGATCGCAGCGCGCGCCGAGATCCCAGCGATCGCCGAGCCCGGCGCTCGGACCATCGATGCGTCCACCGCCGTGCGGCTCGCGCTTCAGAACAACCCCTCCCTGCGCGCCGCCGAGCTGGACCTCGAACGCTCGCGCCAGAATGTCGTCATCGAGGAAGGCCGCTACCCGTTCGTCTACTCGGCCAACGCGGGCTACCGCCGCAGCGTCATCCCGAGGCTTGGCCCGGACGACAGCGTCAGCGCGAGCGTCTCTCGCTCCTACACGGTCGGGACGGGGCTGCGCCGCACGTTCCCTTTCGGCACCACGGCCGAGGTGCGGCTGGAAGGGGAGCGGTTCGAGAGCGATCCCTTGGCGGGGACGTTTTCGGGGCGCGCGATCGGTGCCGGCTACGGAGTGACGGCGCGCGCGTCGATCACGCAGCCGCTCTTGCGGGGCTTCGGCACGACCGTCGGCGAGCTCGAGCTGCGCGCCGCGGAAGCCAATCAAGTGCTGAGCGAGCGCAGCACCGAGCGGGTCACGAGCGAGCTGGTGCGCGACGTGCTCATGGCCTATTGGGAGCTCTGGTACGCGAGCCAGAGCGTCGGGATCGAGGCCGCGGCGCGTGAGCTCGCGGTCCGGCAGGCGGACGAGGCGCGGCAAAAGGTGGCGCAAGGCGCCGCGGCGCCGGTCGACGTCCTGAGCTTCGAGACGCGCGTCGCCCAACTCGAGGAAGCGGTGCTCGCCGCGGAGACGCTGCGCCGCCAGCGATCGCTGGAGCTCGCGCAGCTGGTCGGCTCGCAAGCGACGGCCCTGGCCGCGACCGAACCGCCGCCAGCCATCGATGCGGCTCCCACCGAAGCCATGTTGGCGGCGGCGCTGCGGGCCGGCTCGATCGAGCTGGCGGAGCTCGAGGAGCAGGTGCGCGTGGCGCAGCTGCGCGCCGAGGTCGCGGGCGAGGCCACCCGCCCGCGCCTGGACGTCGACGGCTTCGTCGAGAGCCAGGGCGTGAGCGACGAGATCCCCAACGCCGCCCGCCGGGCGGCGGGGGCGCAGTGGGTCACCGCATTCGCCGGGCTGACCTTCGAACTGCCCCTCAACGACTCCCGGTCCCGCGCCGAGCGCGAGGCGGCGCTGCTGAACGTCCGCATCGCTCAGCAGAACCTGCAGGCCGCCCGCAACCGCATCGCCACCGTGGCGAGGTTGGCGATCGCGCAACGCGCTGCCGCCGAGCGTCAGCTCGAGCTGGCGCAGCAGACTCTCACCGCCGCCGAGCAGTCGCACGCCGCCGAGCGCGAGCGCTTCGAGCTCGGCACGGCCGTGCCCATTCAGGTGCAGCAGGCAGAGGACGAGCTGCGGCGGGCGCGCCTGCGCGTGGCGCGCGCCCGGGTCGACGCCGCGCAGGCCGAGGCCCAGGTGCTTCACCTGGCCGGCAGTCTCAGGACGCGCCACGGGGCTTGATGCCCCTCGTGGCGCGCTCCTCGGGGACCGTCGCGGCGGCGCTCAGCGCACCGACACGACCTCCGGCGTCCAGGCAGAGCCCGGCTTGTTGGCGCAAAAGCCGGCGCTTCGGTTGGTCGCGCCGGCAGGGATGCGAGCGTTCCAACCGACCGGTGGCGAGCTCACCACCTCAATCCGAACGGTCAGCCTGCCTTTCTCGGGCACCGGAGCGGGGCGGATCGGCGCCTCTGAACCCAAAGCGATGGAATCGACCCGAGGGCTCGACGATGAGCGCCTCGCCCACGCTCCTGCGCGGCCTGTGGTAGCTTCGGGCCGCCACAGAGCTCGTCCGGATCTCGTCATGAGCCAACGCATTCTCGTCAGCGGCCCTCGGCTCGAGGACATTCAGGTGGTCGATGCGCCCGCGCCGAACGTCGGCTCCGGGCGGGTCCGCATCCACGTACGGGCCGCCGGTGTCGCGTTCGGGGACGTGTTTCGCCGCAAGCTCGCGCGGCGCCCGTTCACGCCGGGCTACGACGTCGTCGGCGACGTGGACGCCGTCGGCGCAGGGGTCGACGCGAGCTGGGTCGGAAAGAGGGTCGCGTGCTTCCTACCGAAGCCGGGCCACGGCGGCTACGCCGAGCACGTCTTGGCCGACGAACAGCACGTGTTTTCGGTGCCGGACGATCTGGATCCCGTGCGCGGCGTGTGTCTCGGCCTGAACTACATCACGGCCTATCAGCTCCTCACCCGCGTGACTCAGCCCAAGGCGGGACAGTCGATCCTCATCCACGGCGCAGCTGGCGGCGTCGGTTCGGCGGTGCTCGAGCTGGCCCGGTTGCGCGACCTCGAGGCGTACGGCACCGCCTCCGCCAGCAAACACGACCTCGTGCGGCGCTACGGCGCCGTCCCCATCGACTACCGCGCCACGGACTTCGTCGCCGAAGTGCGACGTCTGCAGCCCGACGGCGTCGCGGCAGCGTACGATCCGATCGGTGGAGCACACCTGAAGCGCTCCCTCCGCTGTGTGCAAGCCGGCGGCACTCTGGTCGCGTTCGGCGCCTCGGGCGACCTCGACCACGGCTTGCCCGCGCTCCTCGTCGGCCAGCTCCGCTTCCTCGCGCTCAAGCTCCAGCCAAGCGACAGGCACGTGCGCATGTACAACATCACGCTGAGCAAAGGCGCCAAGCTCCCCGACTGCCGCCACGACTGGGCAGCGCTCATCGAGCTCCATCGTGCTGGCAAGCTCGATCCAGAGGTCGGCGCGGTGCTGCCTCTGGCCGAGGCAAGGAAGGCTCACGAGCTGCTCGAGCGACGCGCGGTCACGGGCAAGATCGTGTTGGTGCCGCAAGCTTGATGCGGGCGCAGGCGGTCGTGGGGCCGCACAGGTTCAGATCAAATCGAGCCCGAGGCGCAAGGTGACCGTCGGGACGAAGCCATAGGTCTCGAAGGCATCGTCAATGACGTCCCTCGCCCTTGCGAGGCCCGAGGCGATCGTGGAGCTCTCGGGGATGCCGGAGGCGGTCACGGAGGTGCTCGAGGATATCGCGCCCATGGCCCCGGCACCGAGCGCCAGCACTGCCCGCTCGAAGAGCTGCCCTTGGTATCCGACCTCGACGAACCACATGTCGACGTCCGAGTCGACATTCCCGCTGATACCGAGGCCGGTCAGCTCCGGGATCCTGGTCGAGCTCAGCGCGAGATTGCCGTCGAGGCTCGCCCGAGCGTACCCACCGTCGACGTACAAACCGAAGCCGCGGATCGGCCGGATCCCGGCGCCGAGACGCCACACACTCCCGCTCACCTCGAGGCTATCGAGCACGGCGTCGATGACGGCGCTGTCGGTCCAGGCACCGGCGATACCGATCAATATATCAGTATAGGCCGACGGCATCGCTCCGTAGGTGCCCATCAGCCGCAGCCCAATGGGCGTCTCTAGCGTCGCCTGAGCACCGATGTCGACCGGAGCGCGCGTGGCGGCTTCCGCCGCCAGCATCCAGCGTTCGCGGGCGCTCGACTCAGCGCCTTCATCCCGGGTGTCCCGCCGGGTGTCGCCGCGCGGCGGCGGGCCCTCCGGCTGTCCAGCGGCCGCGCTGCTGAAGGCCAACACGGCCAGGGTCGAGGTCAAGTGAATGAAGCATCTCATGGCGCCGGGTTCCAGCAAGCGCCGTGCCTGCGGCTCCAGCCGACGCTACGGCGGCGGCGCCACGTCCGCCGGAGCCGGCACGAAGTGCTGCCCGAGGGTCACCCGCGACGCCGGATCACGGCAGTAGCCTTCGATCGCGGCGGCGAGCAGCGGCAGGTCGAAGCCGTACAGCCCCGTCATCACCATCAGATGAGCCCCGATCCAGGCCTCGTTCGACAGGAGCTTGCCGACGGCGCGCTGTTGGTGAGAGGCCGGCGTCGCGATGACCGCCGCCGGGTCGTCCACCCAGAGCAACAGCACCGCGTTGTCATGCAGCTCCCCTTGCGCGACGCGAGCGATCCGATCCCAGGGCACCAGGGTGCTGAAGCGGCGGCCGCCAAAGGTGATCCCCTGCGGCTCGAAGCGCAGGTACTCCGCCGGAATGCGCCCGAACGCGACGCCCGCCAACAGCCCGGCACCGACCAGCACTAACGACCAGCCCATCGCCCGCATCAACCAGGGGAAGCCGCTGCCGAACACCGCGATCACCACCCCCAGCCCGCCCACGGCCGTGGCGAGCGCCAGGACGCGGCCCCGCGATGGCCGGATCGAGACCCCGCCCGCGATCGCCGCCCGCAGCGGGCGCAGCCGCGCATTGCGGAGCTTGCGCACGACCGTCGTCGCCGCCACCACCGTGCAGAGCCCGAAGAACGCACCCGCGACGAGCGCTCGATCCGGGTCGCCGGACCACATCAGCGCGCTCACCGCCGTGAGCGGGGCGAAAAGGGCGAGCAGCAACCAGTCCCTGAAGCCGGGCCCCTTGGATCGGTGTGCGCGCGCTGGCAAGACGCTCCGAAGCCTCCTTGGCCTGCCCTCAGGATACCGCGCCGCTGCGCCGTTGGACAAGGCTCGCTCGGTAGATGGCGTGCACCGCCTCGCAGGCGATTCGCCGCAACCCGCGCCGCCACTCCGCCGACAGGGACCAGGCGCGCCCGCGGCATTCCGCTCCGCGGACGTGCAGCCCCCAATGCCCGGCTCTCCTCACGACAAGCTGTTCAGAGAGGCCCTCGGCGATCCGGTCAACGCGGCAGCCGAGCTGCGCAGCGTGTTGCCACCGGGGCTCTTGGCGCACGCAGAGCTCGGCTCGCTGATGCCCCTTCCCGGAAGCTTCGTCGACGAGGCGCTCGCGGGCTCGGAGAGCGACCTCTTGTACTCCCTCCGCTTCGCCGGGCGCGAGACCCTGCTGTACGTGCTCTTCGAGCACAAGAGCCAACCGGATCGCTGGAGCGGGCTCCAGCTCTTGCGCTACATGGTGCGCATCTGGGAGCGCTGCCTCACGTCCACGCCGGCTCCTCAGCACCTGCCGCCGATCGTGCCGATCTTGCTTCACCACAGCGAGAATGGGTTTCGGGGCTCGGCCCTCTTCGACGATTTGTTGGATCCCGTGGTGGGCGAGCTGCCCGAACTCCGAGCGTTCACGCCACGCTTTCAGTTTCTGCTCGACGACATCAGCCACGCCTCGGATGCCGAGCTCGGCGGGCGGGCCTTGAACGCCTTTGGCAACCTCGCGCTGATTTTCCTGCGCGATGCCCGCTCGCCCGGTCGGCTACTGGCCAGCTTCGAGAGCTTGGCAGGCTTGTTCGAGCAGCTGCTGTCGGCTCCCGACGGCAAGCGTGCGCTCTCGCTGCTTTTTCAGTATCTTTCCATGGCTAGCAGCCGGCTGGACCGTGACGCCTTGCGCCACGCTGTCCGCGGCACCATCCCTGCTGCAGAGGAGCTCATCATGACCTTGGCGGAACAGTGGCAAAAGGAAGGTTTCCAGAAGGGGCTTGAAACGGGGCTTGAAAAGGGACTCGAACAAGGACTCCAACAGCTGCGCAGCATTCTGCTCCAGCAACTCGAGACGAAGTTCGGACCGGTACCCCTGGCCCAAACGGCCCGGCTCGATGCCGCCAACGAGGCGGCGCTCAGGCGCTTTGCTCAGCGCATCTTGATCGCCGGCTCGCTCGACGACGTGTTCGCCGATTGAGTCATGAGCGCGAGCACCCGCAAACACGTTTGATACCCGTCTGCTGTCGTTTCACCTCGGTGCGAGCTCCGAAATCATCCGCAGTGCTCGGCCTGGGTGTCCTCGTGCTCGATCAGGGCACGGGATGCGCGCGCTGCTGCTTCGCCTCCAAAATCGCCTGGAGGTCGCCTCGATCCCGCACGACCTGACAGCGCGCGAGCAAGACCCAGGTCTCACCGGGACCGGCGGCGTTCGTGGGGACGAACACCATTTGGCGATCCTCGAGCACCACGGTGGTGTGCGCGCGTGGCCCCGAAGCACCGGTCATGAGTGAAATCGCCAGCTTCACCCGTCCGTCATCCAGGATTTCGGGCTGGAACGTCCAAGTGTGCCCGTCGCCAGGCGTCGAGCCCAAAATCGAGAAACGGCTTGGCTGCCCGATCTCGGCAAGCAGGTGCGGCGCGGAGCGCACACTGCCGTCCTTCCGCGCCGCGATGTCGGAAATGTCCGAGCCCCCAAGCGATCCAAGATCGCGGTCGTCGACGGCGACGACCGCCGCTTCGATGTACACGTGGGTGGGCTCGCCGACCGTATGAGTCGCTGGCTCGGCGGGATCGGCGACGGAATGCCCGCAACTGACTCCGAGGAGCAGGCTGAGCAAGCCGACGCGAGACATCGTCATCACCCTGAAATCAGAGCATGAAAACCAGGCTGCGAGAAGAGGGTTTTCGTGACGAGCGCTTCCGCCCCGAGAGAGCCGGCGATGTTCGTGCGCTGTCCCCAGCGGTCGACGCAAGCGCTCGCGCCGAGCGCTGCGGCCATCTCGACGACGTGAGCGCACGGCGCCGCCCTAAGAGCTCAGGTCCACCCGTCCGGTAGCCACGCGAAGCGCTCCCGCGCTACGCTCTTCGCCGTGGCACGGATTGGGTTCATCGGGCTCGGACGCATGGGTCGAGGCATGGCGGCGCGCCTGCTCTCGGCGGGGCAGGAGGTGCGCGTGTTCAACCGCACCCGCGCGAACGCCGAGGCGCTCGCGCCGCTCGGCGCCGTCGTGTGCGAGACGCCAGCAGAAGCCGCGAGCGGAGCCGAGGCGATCTTCGCAATGACGGCGGACGACGCATCGTCTCGCGCCGTCTGGCTGGGCTCCGACGGGGTGTTCTCGGGCCGCCCGAGGGCGGGCGGTCTCGCGATCGAGTGCTCGACGTTATCGCACGACTGGGTGCTGGAGCTCTCGACGCACGCGTGCTCGCAGGCCATGCGCTACATCGACGCGCCGGTGACGGGCTTGCCAGACGCGGCCGCCGCCGGACGGCTGACGCTCCTCGTCGGGGCGGAGCCTTCCGACCTGCAGGCAGCAACCCCACTGCTCGAACCCCTGTGCGAGCGCATTCTTCATTTCGGAGGTGTGGGCTCGGGCACCGCCTACAAGCTCATGATCAACCTGGTCGGCGCCATCCAGATCGCCTCGGCCGCCGAGGGCATGGCGCTCGCCGAACGCGCGGGGCTGGTCCTTTCGGAGGTAGCAGACGCCGTCGCGCTCGGTCAGGCAGCGAGCCCACAGGTCGTCCGCAACACCGCGCGCATGGCGCGCAGCGATCACGAGCAGAACGTCGCATTCACACCGGCGCTCCGCCTCAAGGACGTGGAGTACGCCTTGCAGCTCGCCCGGAAGCTCGGCGCTGCGACACCCTTTGGCGACGTGGCGACCGAGCTCTTGCGCCGCCTCTGCTCCGAGGCCCGAGGAGCTGCGAACGAGAGCGTCGTCTTTGAGCTGATGCGGTCACTGAACCGAGCCGGCGCCTGACGGTTCCGTCGAGAGATCTCGAGGAAGCTGGCGGCGCGTGGTCGTGAGTCCGGGCAAGCGTCTCGATGGGCGCAAGCCTTTCAGTTCCAGTTGTTCTGAATGACGCCGTTGATCCAAGAAGCGTGGACGTTGCCGGTCACCGCAGTGAGCCAAACGCTGGTCGGATTGCTGGCGCTGTTGCTGTTACGACTGATCCCGACCAGTATTTTTCCGTAGTTGTGAACGTACCAACAGGGACCACCGGAGTCGCCGTTGGTGATGATTTGGTTCTGAGCGTTGATCGGAACGCGCAGCCAGTTCGGGCTCGTGTAGTCTACGGTGAGGCGAGCCCACCGCGCCCGACCCGCGCCCGTGGTGCCGTTCTCTTGGCCGAGGGGCAAGGACAGGTTGAAGGCACGGCCGTACCCCGCGCATTGGAGTTCCTTGTCCATGAAGGAGCTCGTCGGCGTGTTGGAGACGTTCGACGGGTAGACGGGCATGGTGTTGCCGCTTGGTGCAAGGTAATCCAGCGGAGCTTGCAGACGGAGCATCGCCAAATCGACCGTGGGGTGGATCTGACGGATCTCGACGACGCGCTGCCAATAGGAATAGGCGTACCGAACGGCGAGCGAGGGGGCGGTTAGCCCCGGGTTGTCCTGGGCGGTGGCCCAGATCGCGCTTGGCGACAGGAGCGGACCCTGCAGGCTGCCGTCGGTCGTGACACAGTGGCGCGCGGTCAACACCCAGACATAACCGTTGGCTCCTGATCCCATGTAGACCCCGCTGCAGGGACGGACGCCACCGTAGTAGAGGGCCACCACCCCTGGGTGCCAGCCGACGTTGCCGTTTTTGATCTCCGCGGTCGCGGTGCCGAGCGGTTCGGTCTGTGGATCGCCCACCTCCAGCGCGCAGGAGGTCAGGAGCAAGAGCGAAGCGGCAGAAGACAAGGCGCGGAGCGTGAACATGGTTTCGAGACCTCCCGGATCCAACTGAACGTGTGACACGACGGGCGTGACCGTTGCCGCGATACGGTGGCTCGACCCAAAAGTCACGCCAGTTCGATCCCAGCCTCGATAAATGACGATACGCGAGGAGCCCGCGGAGGCTGCCGGACCCGACTCGGACCGAAACGTTCGTGGCGCGTTCGCTCCGAAATACCTCACACGCCGCCGGAGATGCCGCCCGGGCCCAAACGGCGGCCCGTGGCGCTGCGGTGCGTGCGCGGGCGGCTCGGTCCCGTCGTCCCGGCAAGGGGACTCCCGGGACGCTTGCCCTTCCTCTTGGGCTTGCGCTTCGTTACGGCCTCGGCGACGCGGGCACCGGTCACGGCAGCCACCGCGCCCACCTTCTTGGTGCTCTTGCGAGCCCCCGCCGTCGCTACACCCGAGATCGTGGCTTTGCGGATCTTGCTCTTGCGAGCGCGGCCCTTGCTGGTCCCCGTGCCGCTAGTCGCCGCTGCCTTTTTGAGCCGGCGCGTGGCCGGAGCGGTGGTGAGCTTGCTCTTTAGCTTGGATTTGATCGACTTGGATTTGGCAGTCGCCATATCCAAGGCAAGCTAGACACGATCACACGTCGGACAACCGCCCGATTTCGGAGAGTTCGCCGGATGTAGCGCAAAAGCGAGACAGGGGCGTGTTTCAGCCGTGCGGCACCAGGATCAGCGCGCCGAGGGGCGGCAGGTTCAGGTTCAGCGACTGCGCGCGGTTGTGCATGAAGATGGGATCGGTGTCGATGAGCTTTTGCGTCGGGTAGTCGCTGCCGCCGAACTGCGGATCGTTGGTCGAAAGGCGCTCGAGGTAGCGCCCGGGGCGCGGCGCGCCGATGCGGTAGTTCTCGCGCGGCACGGGCGTGAAGTTCAGCACCACCAGGACGTGCTCGTCGCCATCGCGACGGACGTAGCTCATGATCGAGCTCTCCCAGTCCGAGCAGTCGATCCAGCTGAAGCTCTCGGGGTTGGGGTCGGCCCGCCAGAGCGGTGGCAGGTCCTTGTAGAGCTTGCCGAGCTCGGCCATGTACCGCTGCAGCGCCTGCCGCTGCGGATCTTCGAGCAGGTGCCAGTCCAGGCTCGAGGTGACGTCCCATTCGCGCTCCTGCGCGAGCTCCGTCCCCATGAACACGAGCTGCTTGCCGGGCCGCGTGTACTGATAGGCCAACAAAAGCCGCAGGTTCGCGAACTTTTGCCAAGGATCGCCGGGCATCTTGCTGAAGAGCGCCCCCTTGCCGTGCACCACTTCATCGTGCGAAATCGAGTTGATGAAGTGCTCGGTGAACTCGTAGAGCATCGAGAACGTCAGGTCGTTCTGGTGGTACTTGCGGTGCACAGGCTCCTTCGAGAAGTACTGCAGGGTGTCGTGCATCCACCCCATGTTCCACTTGAAGGTGAACCCGAGGCCCCCTTCGGAGGCGGGCCGTGACACGCCGCCCCAGGACGTCGACTCCTCCGCGACGGTCATCGCACCCGGGACCTCCTCCTTCACGACGTTGTTGAAGTGGCGCAGAAAATCGATGGCTTCCAGGTTCTCGCGGCCGCCGAAGGCGTTCGGGATCCACTCCCCCTCTTTGCGGCTGTAGTCGAGGTAGAGCATCGACGCGCCGGCGTCCACCCGCAGCCCATCGACGTGGTATTCGTGCAGCCAGAACAAGGCGTTGGCGATCAGGAAGTTTTTCACCTCCTTACGACCGTAGTTGAAAATAAGCGTACCCCAGTCCGGGTGTTCGCCGCGGCGCCAGTCCTCGTGCTCGTAGAGCGCCGTGCCGTCGAAGCGGCGCAGCGCGAAGTCGTCCTTGGGGAAGTGCGCGGGCACCCAGTCCACGATCACGCCGATGCCGTGCTGGTGGCAGTAGTCGACGAACCAGCGAAAGTCGTCCGGGGCTCCGTAGCGCGCGGTGGGCGCGTAATAGCCCGTCACCTGGTAGCCCCAGGAGGGATAAAACGGGTGCTCGGCGATCGGCATCAGCTCGACATGGGTGAAACCGAAGCGCTTGCAGTGCTCGACGAGCCGCGGCGCGATCTCACGGTAGGTCAAGCTGCGGTGATCCTCCTCCGGCACCCGTGCCCAGGATCCGAGGTGCAGCTCGTAGATCGAGATGGGCTCGCGGAGCAGATCCTTGCTCGCCCGCTCGCGCATCCAGGTCTCGTCGTTCCACGTGTGCCGGCACTGGTGCACGCGCGAGGCCGTGGCGGGGGGGTGTTCCATCTCGAACGCGTACGGGTCCGTCTTGACGCGCAGCGCCCCCTCCTGCGTTTTCAGCTCGTACTTGTAGAGCGCACCGGGCCCCACCCCCGGGACGAACAGCTCCCAAATGCCGGAGGCCCCGAGCGAACGCATCGGCAACAGGCGCCCGTCCCAGGCGTTGAAGTCGCCGACGAGGCTCACGCGCTTGGCGTTCGGCGCCCAAACGGCGAACGCCGTCCCTTCGATGCCGTCGACCTTGCGCGGGTGCGCCCCCAGCACTTCCCAAAGCCGCCGGTGCGTGCCCTCCCCGAACAGGTAGCGATCGGTGTCGCCGACCGTCGGCAAGAACCGATACGGATCGTCCCGCTCCCAGCTGGCGCCGTCGGCGAAGCGGAACCTCAAGCGGTACGGCGTGGGGATCGCCACCCCCTCGAGGAAGCTCGCGAACAGGCCGCCGCCCAGCCCCTGCATGGGGACCGCGTGCCCGTGGATCAAACACTCCGCCCCGACCGCGTCCGGGTGGAACGCTCGGATCACGACGCCATCGCGGCCCGCAGAGCTGGTCGGGTGTGCGCCGAGCAGCGAATGCGGGTCGTGGTGCTCGCCGCGCCTGAGCCGCTCGAGCTGATTGGAATCGCCCGCGAGCACGGAGTCGTCGACGCTGACCGCGCGTGGATGATGGGTATCGTTCATCACGTCCTCTCGAAACAGAGCAGTACGAGTGCATGCGGAGCGACGTTGATGCCGCTCCCTTTCGGCACGCGATGCGTCGGTTGAGCCGTGTTGACGATCTCGTGCCAGTGACCAGGCTCCGGCGGCCTGGGAAGTGCGAAATGGCGCGCGCGATTGCTGCCGTTGATCATGAGCAGGAGCGTCTGCCCGCTGTTGGGCCGGCCCCGTTCGTCCACGTCATCCGCGGCGTCGCCGTAGATCAGCATGCCAATCGCCCGGTTCTTGGGGTTCTGCCAATCCTCGAGCGTCATCTCTCGGCCGTCGGGACGTAGCCACGAAATGTCCTTTGCGCGGCCGTCTTCGCGCTTCTTGTCTTCGAAGAAGCCGCGCCGGCGGAACACCGGGTTGCTGGCGAAGATCCGAAACACGTGCCGGGTGAAATCCAGGAGCTCGCGTTCTCGATCGCCGAGATCCCAGTTGATCCAGCTGATCTCGTTGTCCTGGCAGTAGGCGTTGTTGTTGCCCCGCTGTGTGCGCCCGAGCTCATCACCGTGGGAAAGCATGGGCACGCCCTGCGAAAATGCCAGGGTCGCGAGAAAATTTCGCTTCATGCGCTCGCGCAGGCGGATCACCGGCTGGGCGGTGGTCTCCCCCTCGACGCCCCAGTTGCGGCTCCAGTTGTCGTCGGCGCCGTCGCGATTGTGCTCGCCATTCGCGTCGTTGTGCTTGCGCTCGTAGCTCACCAGATCGTGCAGCGGGAAGCCGTCGTGACAGGTGACGAAGTTGATGCTGGCGAAGGGGCCGCGGTCGCCTCCGTGGAAAATATCGCTCGAGCCAGCCAAGCGGGACGCAAGCTCCGGCACCTGCCCCTCATCGCCGCGCCAAAAGCGGCGAGCGCAGTCGCGGTAGCGGCCGTTCCACTCCGCCCACCCCGGCGGAAAGCCGCCCAGGCGGTAGCCGCCGGGTCCCAGATCCCACGGCTCGGCGATGAGCTTCACGCCCGAGAGCACCGGATCCTGCTGGACGGTGGCAAAAAACCGAGAGAAGCCGTCGAACTCGAAGGGGTCACGCGCCAGCGTCGGCGCGAGGTCGAAGCGGAAGCCGTCGACGTGCATCTCCGTCACCCAGTAGCGCAGGCTATCGAGCACGAGCTGCAGGGATCGCGGGTGCAGCACGTTCAGGCTGTTGCCGCAGCCGGTAAAGTCATAGTAGTGGCGCGGATCTCCCGGGACCAGCCGATAGTACGAGGCGTTGTCGATGCCGCGGAAGCACAGGGTCGGTCCGAAATGATTGCCCTCGCCCGTGTGGTTGTAAACCACGTCGAGCAACACCTCGATCCCAACGCGGTGGAACGCCTTCACCATCGTCTTGAATTCGTTCACCTGCTCGCCACCCGCCGCCGTGGCGTAGCGCGGATCGGGTGCGAAGAATCCGATGGTGTTGTAGCCCCAGTAGTTGGTCAGCCCGAGCTCACGCAGCCGCCGCTCCGTCGCGAAATGGTGCACCGGCAAGAGCTCGATCGCCGTGATCCCTAGCGAGATGAGATGATCGAGGATCGGATCGGAGCAGAGCCCCAAATAGGTCCCGCGCAGGTGCGGCGGGACGTCCGGATGGAGCATGGTCATGCCCTTCACATGACACTCGTAGATCAGCGAGCGGCTCCACGGCGTCTGCGGCGGGCGGTCGTCACCCCACGTGAACGCGGTGTCCACGACCACGCATTTCGGCATGCTGCCGGCGCTGTCGAGCGCGCTGAACGACATGTCCGCGCCGGGGTTGCCGATCTCGTAGCCGAAGACCGCGTCGTCCCAGTCGATCGTGCCGCTGATCGCCTTGGCGTAGGGATCGAGCACCAGCTTGTTCGGATTGAAGCGGTGACCTTGTTCGGGGGAGTAAGGACCGTGCACGCGGTAGCCGTAGAGCTGCCCCGGGCGAACGTCCGGCAAGTAGCAGTGCCACACGCGGTTGGTCCGTTCGCGCATCGGAATGCGGACCACCTCCTTGCCATCACCCGGTGCGTCGAACAGGCAAAGCTCGACGCCGGAGGCGTGCTGCGAGAACAGCGCGAAATTCACGCCCTCACCGTCCCAGGTGGCGCCGAGCGGCCGCGGGGATCCCGGCCAGATGCGGATGTTCAAGATGGTGGCTCCGATTCGTCGAGGACGCCGAGGATGCCCTCGAGCGGGATCGGCGCCCAGCCGGGGCGGTTGTTCAGCTCATAGCCGAGCTCGTACAGGCTCTTCTCGAGCAGGTGCACCTCGAGCAAAAGCTGCAACGATGGCCGGTCCGCCGGGAGCAGCTCGGATGGGGTGATGACCTCCAGGTACGTCTCCAAAAATGCGCTGGCGGTCCAGCCGTACCAGATCGGCGCCCATTCTTCGAGCATCGGCAGATCGTCGGGCCGCACCGAGCCGGCGGGCAAGTGCCCGGCCACCATGCCGAAGACGGCGTAGTGGAATGACCGGAGCATGCCCGCGACGTCTGCCATTGGGGAGCGGCGGCGACGGCGCTCGGACGGTGACCGAGCCGGCTCCCCCTCGAAGTCGATGATGACGAAGTCTCGGCCCGTGTACAGCACCTGTCCGAGGTGGTAGTCGCCGTGAACGCGGATGCGGGCCCCGGGCAGGTCGCGATCGAGCACCACCCGCAGGCGAGCTCGGATGTCACGCTCGCGCTTGAGCAGCACCCGGGCCGTCTCCGCGGTCTGCTCGGGAAGGGTCGGCAGCTGCTCCTTGAGCGTCTGCAGCGTGCGCGCGGTCAGGTTGCGGAGCGACTGGTAAAAGGCACGCTTGGGCAGCGCCGTGAACCGGTCGCGATCGAAGGCCGGGTTGTCGCCAGGCGTCGCGAGGGCGACGTGCAGCTCCGCGGTCCGCCGCCCGAGCAAACGAGCGATGTGCAGGTACCCGCCCAGGCGATCGGCCACCTCGTTCGGCGGCTCCTTGCCGAAACGATCGAACACATTTCCCTTGAGGGGCGGCACCTCCGGCAGCTCGTGGTGGCGGGTGACCACGCGCTCCAAGAAGCGCTGCAGCTCGTCGGTCGTGTAGGTCCAGGCGTCGCCCTGGTTTTGGACGTACTCTTGAAAGACGCCGAGCACGGCGCGCTTGCCGCGCCCCCAGTGCGCCTCCAAGTACCCCTGGAGCTCCGGCACGTGGGCGAGCTCCCGCTTGTTGCGCAGGTGCTGAAGCACCTCGAGCTCCAGGCTCTCGCCTTCTTCCACGCGGCGGATCAGCTTGCCGACGATGCGGTCGCCGTAGATGTACGACGTATTGCTCTGCTCGGCGCCGATCGCCCGCGCCGTCGGGCGGGCTCCGTCTCCCCGCAAATCGCGCAGCCCGCCGACGGCGCAGCCGCGCAGCTCGAAGCCCTTCCCCCGCAGCGTCTTCTTGCGCACCACCAGGTCGAGCAGCGCCGCCGCCACGCGCGGGTCCGCAGAGGCGTCGACGAGCACGCCCGTCTTTTCGGCCGAACGCTTGCCCGTGACCGAGGCGATCATCGCCTCGTGCTGATCGAGCCCGGGGATATAGTTGACCGGCAGCACGTAAACTTCGGGATCCCCCTCAGCGAACACCACTTCCACGAACAGGAGCAGGGCCATCCCGCCCCGCGGCCCGAGCGGCACGGCGTCCAAGATCTTGGTGCTCTTGAGCGAGCGAGCTTTGCTGCGGAACCAGCGCCGGCCGAGGAGGTATTTCGGCAGCAACCGGTCGAGCGGGGACTTGCCCGACAAGACGTCCGTCCAGGCGCCCGAGATTTCGATGTTCGGCGCGACCTCGTCCAGGCGGACCTCGGCGACTTCGCCACGCGCCAGCGCGAACCAATAAAACCCATGCGGGGCGAGGGTGAGCAGGTAGGGCAAGTCGCCAATGTGCGGAAACTCGATCTGTCCGAACAGCTCGAGCGGGGCGGCGCCCTTGAACTCGCTCAGATCGAGCTCCACGTACTGGGCAAAGCGGGAGAGGTTGACGACCACGAGCAGCACCTGGTCGTGGTAGCGCCGCAGAAACGCCAACACTTTGCCGTTCGACGGCGAGAGCACCTCCAGCGTTCCGCGCCCAAACGCACGGTACTGCTTGCGCAGCGCGATCAGGCGCTTCGTCCACCACAAAAGCGAGCTGGTATTGCTCTGCGCGATCTCGACGTTGACCGTCTCGTAGTGGTACTCCGGGTCGACGATGGTCGGCAGGATCAGCCGCTGAGGGTTGGCCTTGGAGAAGCCGGCGTTGCGATCGGGGCTCCACTGCATGGGCGTGCGGACGCCGTCGCGGTCGCCGAGATAGACGTTGTCCCCCATCCCGATCTCGTCGCCGTAGTAGATGACGGGCGTCCCGGGCAGCGAGAACAAAAGCGCGTTCATCAACTCGATGCGCCGCCGATTGTTCTCCAGCAGGGGCGCCAGACGCCGCCGGATGCCGAGGTTGATGCGGGCCTGTCGATCGGCGGCGTAGGCGCCAACCATGTAGTCCCGCTCCTCGTCGGTGACCATTTCGAGCGTGAGCTCATCATGGTTTCTGAGAAAGATGGCCCACTGACAGTTCTCGGGGATCTCGGGCGTCTGCTCGAGGATGTCCACCAGCGGGTAGCGGTCCTCCATCCTGAGCGACATGAACAGCCGCGGCATGATCGGGAAGTGGAACGCCATGTGGCACTCGTCGCCGTCCCCGAAGTACGCGACCGCGTCTTCCGGCCACTGATTGGCCTCGGCCAGCAGCATGCGCGACGAGAACTTGGAGTCGATGTGCTTGCGCAGCTTCTTCAGAAAATCGTGCGTCTCCTTCAAGTTCTCGCAGTTGGTGCCGGCCCGCTCGTACAGGTACGGCACGGCGTCGAGCCGCATGCCATCGACGCCCAGCGAGAACCAATGGTCAACCACCTCGAACATGGCCTTGTGAACCTCGGGGTTGTCGAAGTTCAAGTCCGGTTGGTGCGAGTAGAAGCGGTGCCAGAAGTAGGCCTGGGCCACCGGATCCCAGGTCCAGTTCGAGGTCTCGAAATCCTGGAAGATGATGCGCGCCTCCGGCCACTTCCGAGGGTTGTCACTCCAGACGTAGAAGTCGCGCCATTTGCTGCCCGGAGGGGAGCGCCGAGCACGCTGAAACCAAGGATGCTGATCGGAGGTGTGGTTGAGCACCAGCTCGGTCACCACCTTCAGCCCGCGACGGTGCGCCTCCTTCAAGAAGGTCTTGAAGTCCCGCAGCGTGCCCGTGACCGGGTGCACGGTCATGTAGTCGGCGGTGTCGTAGCCGTCGTCACGCAATGGAGAGGGATAGAACGGCAGCAGCCACAACGTGGTCACGCCGAGGTCGTGCAGGTAGTCGAGCTTCTCGGTGAGCCCGCGCAGGTCGCCGATGCCGTCGTTATCACTGTCATAGAACGACCGAATCCTGAGCTCGTAGAAAATCGCGTCTTTGAACCAGAGCGGATCGTCGGTCATCGTCTTTCCGAGAGGCCAGGGATTTCGGGCGCGAAGGTCAGCGCACCAAGCGCAGCACGTGCCCGACCTGTTCGGCCGGGTCGAGGCGCACGTAGTTCGGGCCCGGGCGCCAGCTGTACCGAGCCCCCGTCAACAAGTCCTCCACCTCGAACGGCTCCTCGTCGTCCAGCCCGAACGCGGAGGCCGGCACGTGCACCAGCGACTGGTGCATGTGGTGCGGGTCGAGGTTGACGACGACGATGAGGTCGTTGCCGGGGCTCGACTTTCGGTAGGCCAGGATCTGCTCGTAGTCGCTCTGCAGAAATTCCAAGTTCGCGAGCTCGTGGAGCGCGGGATTCTCTCGCCGGATGCGGTTGATCTTGGCGACGTCGCGCTTGATGTTGCCGGGAGCGTTCCAGTCGCGCACGCGGATCTCGTACTTCTCGGAGTTCAAGTACTCCTCGCTGCCCGGACGGACGGGGACGTTTTCGCACAGCTCGAAGCCGCTGTAGATGCCGTACACGGGCGCCAGCGTAGCGGCCAACAAGAGCCGAACGCGGAAGGCGGGGCGGCCGCCGTGCTGCAGGTACTCGTGCAAAATGTCCGGTGTGTTGGCGAAGAAGTTCGGCCGAAAGTACTCGACCATGTCCGTCCGCGTGAGCTCCGACAGATACTCCTTCAGCTCGCCAGCCGAGTTTTTCCAGGTGAAGTAGCTGTAGCTCTGGGTGAACCCGAGCTTGGCCAAGCCCTTCATGCGGTTCGGGCGTGTGAACGACTCCGAGAGGAACACCACGTCCGGATGCTGCCGCTGCACCTCACGGATCACCCACTCCCAGAACGCAAACGGCTTGGTGTGCGGGTTGTCGACGCGGAAGGTCCGAACGCCGTGGTCGATCCAGAACAGGAAGATGTCGCGGCAGGCGTCCCACAGAGCCTGACGATCGTCGCACCAGAAGTTCAAGGGGTAGATGTCTTCGTACTTTTTTGGGGGGTTCTCCGCGTACTTCAGGCTGCCGTCGGGGCGCACGAAGAACCAGTCGGGATGCTCTTTGACCCAAGGGTGATCCGGCGCACACTGCAGGGCGTAGTCGAGGGCCACCTCGATCCCGAGCTCGAGCGCGCTGCGCACCAGGCGCTTGAAATCCTCGAGCGTCCCGAGCTCGGGGTGGATCGAGGTGTGGCCGCCCTCTTTGGCGCCGATCGCCCACGGGCTCCCGACGTCGCCGGGCGATGCTTGCAGGGAGTTGTTCCTCCCCTTGCGGTGGACAGTGCCGATCGGGTGGATGGGCGGCAAGTACACCACATCGAAACCCAGGGCGGCGATCTCCGGCAGCCGCCGCTCGACGTCGGCGAAAGTGCCATGCCGGCCGGGCTCGCTGCTCTGCGAGCGCGGGAAGAGCTCGTACCAGGAGGCGAACGCCGCGAGCTCCCGATCGACCTGCACTTCGAGCAGCGGTTCGTAGCGCGTGGCCTCCTCCGGCCGGACGGGACCTCGAATCGCCGCGGAGAGCTCCCCCGAGAACGCCACGCTCAGCCGCTCGTCGAGCCGGACGTGCTTGTCGGCCAGGGTTCGGCTGGCCGCGAGCACGCGCTCCTTTTGGTCCGCCGGCAACCGCGCCGCGATCCGATCGAGCCAGCGCGCGCCCTCCATCAGCTCCGCCGAGACGTCTTGCCCGGCGACGATGCGCTTCTTCAGATCCTCGCTCCAGGTCCGGTAGTGGTCGGGCCAGGCCTGGATGGTGTATTGCCAGCGCCCCAAACGATCGAGGTGAAAGACGCCCGACCAGCGGTCTGGATCGAAGGCATAGGTCAGCGGAGCCTCCTGCCACCCGTCCTCACCTGGAGGACGATACAAGATCCGGGCGTCGATCAGGTCGTGGCCGTCCTTGAAGATGTTGGCTTCGACTCGAAATTCTTCGCCGATGATGCGTTTGACGGGGTGCCGGCCGCAGTCGAGCTGGGGCGTGAGCTGCTCGATCACGAGGCGCGGCAGCTCGGGTACTGCTCTGACCATCGCCTTCCTCGAAATGCCCTGCCGCACTGGCTGCCAGGTTGCGACAAGCGCGGGCGAGTTTCATCACGTCCGGCTGTAGCGTCAAGGCGAGTTGTGCCACGGGTCCGGCAATTGGGGCGGCGCGCGGCGCTTTCACGGGGAATGCCCCGTGCCCGCCGGACGCCGGGACGCCGAAAGTTCGGTGGCGTCAGCTGGGTCGCGGTGCCTCCTCACTCTGGTCCACCCACTCTACCCAGCGACGGATGCCTTCACTCAAGCTCACCCGAGGCGCGTAGCCAAAGGTGGCGTGCGCCTTGCCGACGTCGGCCGCGGTGACGGGGCTCTCGCCCGGCGCTAGCTCACCCAGTACCACCTTGGGCGCGCAGCCGAGCTGGTCTGCCAACAGCTCGATCAGCCGGCGGACGCGCACGGGTTCGCTGCGTCCCAAATTGAAGGTGTCGAAGCCGCGGGTCTCGAGCACCCAGTGCATGGCCCCGACCACGCCGTCGACGATATCGCTCACGAAGGTGAAATCGCGCTCGGTGCGCTCGCCGTGCAGGCGGATCGGGTCGCCAGCGCGCAGCGCCTTGGTGAAGCTCCACATCGCCATGTCGGGCCGACCTCGCGGACCGTACACGGTGAAGAAGCGCAAGATCGCGGCCGGCAGGCGGTGAATATTGTGGAATGCGTGCGCCATCAGCTCACCGGAACGCTTGCTGGCGGCGTAGGGCGAAAGTGGGCGGGTTGCCGCGTCGTCCTCGCGAAACGGCGTGGGCGCCTCCGACCCGTAGACGGACGACGTCGAAGCGTAGACGACCGGAACGTTCCCGCGCTTTTGGCATGTCGACAAAACGTGCAGCCCGCCGAGCTCGTTGACGGCGACGTAGCTCTCGGGGTCCAGCGTGCTGGTGCGGACGCCCGCCTTGGCGGCCAGGTGCACCACCACCTCCGGCTCGGCAGCGTCGAAAGCACGCTCGAGCGCCGGCAGGTCGCGGACGTCGGCCTCGACGAGCCGATAGCTCGGGTGCTTCAGCGCTCGGGCGACGTTGCGCCTCTTCTGCGCTGGATCGTAGTAAGGATCGAAGTTGTCGAGCACCGTGACCCGGTGCCCGTCGGTGAGCAAGCGATCGGCGACGTTCGAACCAATGAACCCCGCGCCTCCAGTGACCAGTACGCGCATGACGTTGGCGCATGCTAGCACCCGTCTGCTCGAGTGGTGCGGGCGCGTGGGCACTCCGTGCGTGGTTTTTCTGCTCCTCGGCGCCACCTCTGCGGCCGCTCAGCCCCTGGAGCCCTGGTCGGACGAGCCCAGCGCGCCCGAAACGCGGCACGCCTTCGGCAGCTACGGCGTTTCGGCGAGCGCCGAGTACCGCTCGATCGCGGTCGGGGGGCTGCCCCTCGATTTCCAGCGCGGCACGGATCTGGTGCTGGTCGAACAGCGGCTCCGGCTCGGGGCGAGCGTGGACTACGACGAGTGGGTCGCGCTGACCCTGTCGATCGACGGGCTGGATGGGGCGGTCTGGGGACGACACCCGAGCGCCGCCGCCGTGACCGCGGGCCCGACCGCCCCCGCCTTCGGGGCCGCCGGGGCCCGCGTCGGCTATCGGGGCGTGGGAGAGCCCACCCTTCCAGAGAGCTACGGTCTCGTGCTCGACCGGATCGAGTCGATCGAGCTGCGGCTCGCCTACGGCGAGCTCTGGACGGACATTGGCCTGTTCCGAATCGGGCGGCAAACGGCGTTTCCTGGCTCTTCGATCCTGGCGTCCGACGCGGCGGCGCGGACCAATCGTTTCGGCTACGCGGGAGACGGCGACCTGGTCGATCGGGTGCTGTACGTGACCAAGCCGTTCGAAGCGGGGAAGGAGCCCAAGCAGCGCGACCGCTCGGAGGATCGGGGCCTGTTCACGTTCCTCCACTACGATCGCCTGGCCGATGCGCGCCCCACCACCGGGAGCGACGATGTCCAGTCCGGCGGCGTCGGCGTGCGCTGGCTCGAGCCGCGCCCCGACCTGCGCCAGTCCTTCGACCTGTGGGCGCTCGTTTCGCATCGCTGGCAGACCAGCACCGACACCCACCTGACGACGTTCGGGCTGCGCGCCCTCGCCACGGGCCATCGCCTCAGCGCCGGCGTGGAGCTCTTGGCGACCACGGGGGACAGCGCCGCCGCCGCCAGAGTGCTCGCGCTGGACGAGACGGCGGGCCCAGAGGCCGTGCGACAATTCGGCGCCCGCGGCGTCCTGCGCTGGGACGAGCCCAGCTTCACACTCTATCTGGAGATCGATCACGCCTCGGGGGACGGCGCCCCCGGCGCGGGCACGCCCTACACCCGCTTTGCCTTTAGCCCGGACGCCAACGTCGGTTTGCTGCTGTTCGAGCGGGTGCTGGCGTACGAGTCCGCTCGCTCGGCCGCCGCCGCCGGCGCGTTGCTGGAAGGTGCGGGCATGGATCCCGCCGGTGCCGACATCCTCGCGACCCGCGGCGCCTTCACGAGCGCGACCGCCATCTTTCCGCAGCTCGACCTCAGGCCGACCGACGATCTGCTCTTGCGATACGGGGTGCTGGTCGCGTGGTCGCCGGTGCGCCTCAGCGACCCGGTCCGCAGCGGACTCACGTCCGGCCCCGCCGCGGTGAACTACCACGGCGGCGCGCCCGGCCAGTTCTACGGCGTCGAGCTGGACGCACGGGTGAGCTGGTCGTACGTCGAACACTTCTTCCTCGACCTGGAAGGCGCGCTGCTCTTGCCCGGCGACGCCCTCGAGGACGAAAACGGGGAGGCGCCCAACAGCGGTCTCGCCCAGCTCCGGGCGACTTTCCTGTTTTGACCCCGCGGGCGCTTGCCAGTGCGTTCGGCACGGAGCAACCTGGCTAGCATGAAGGTCGAGCAGCAAACGGGATCCTTGCCGGCCACCCTGGTGGTCCCGAACCGCATCGGGGATCGCGAGCGCTACGGCGACGTGGACGCTTTCAGCCGGCGAAACCCAGCCCATCGCGACGACATCGTGACCGTCGCGCCGCAGAGCTCGCGCGACGAGGTCCAGGAGGCCTGCGAACGTGCGCGCGCCGCCGCGCGTGCCTGGGCGAAGGTCCCGGCTCCGGGGCGGGCGCAGGTGCTGGCGCGCCTCGCTCGACTTTTGAAGGACGAAAAGGAGAACCTCGCGCGCTTCGTCTCGCGCGAGATCGGCAAACCGATCCGCGAAGCGCGCGGCAGCGTGCAGGAGGCGATCGACACCGCCGAGTTCTTCCAGAGCGAGGGCCGGCGCCTGTACGGCCAGACGGTGCCGAGCGAGCTGCCGAACAAGGAGCTTTTCACCTATCGGCGACCGATCGGCGTGGTCGGCGTGATCACGGCTGGCAACTTCCCCATCGCCGTGCCTTCTTGGAAGCTCGTGCCCGCGATCCTGTGCGGCAACGCCGCCGTCTGGAAACCCTCGGACGACGCGCCGGGCACGGCGGCGCTGTTCGCGGACCTGTGGTCGCGTGCCGGACTGCCAGACGGCGTCTTGAACGTCGTCCACGGCGGCGGCGCCAACGCAGCCGGCGAGTTTTTGATCGAGATGGTCGACGCCGGCCTGCTGGACAAAATCTCGTTCACGGGCTCGACCGCGGTCGGCCGCAAAATTGGCGAGGTCTGCGGGCGCAACCTGCAGCTCCCGAGCCTGGAGCTCGGCGGCAAAAACCCGCTCGTGATCCTGGCCGACGCCGACCTGGATCTCGCCGTGGAGGGCGCCCTCTGGGCGTCGTTCGGCACCGCCGGCCAGCGGTGCACGAGCGCCGGCAACATCATCGTCGACAAACGCGTCCTGCCGGCGGTGCGCGACCAGCTGCTGCAGCGTGCCCGGGCGCTGAAAATCGGCGATCCGCTGGACGAGAGCGTCGACTACGGGCCCTTCATCAACGAACGGTTCCTGGAGCGCTGGATCGAACAGCGCGAGGTGGGGCTCGAAGACGGCGCGCGGCTCTTGCTCGATGGACGTCGCGTCACGCCCGCCGACGCACCCGCGAGCTTCGCAGGCGACGCCGAGCGCGGACTGTACGCGGCGCCGCGCATCTTCGAAGACGTAACCATGAAGATGCGGATCGCTCAGGAGGAGTGCTTCGGCCCGACCGTCAACCTGGTGGCCGTCGAGGGCCTCGACGAGGCCATCGAGGCGGCGAACGCGACACCGTACGGCCTCTCGAGCGCCATCTATACCCGCGACGCGCTCGCCATGCTGCGGTTCAAAGAGAGCATTTCGGCGGGGATGACCAGCATCAACAACTCCACCACCGGCGCCGAGGCGCACCTTCCCTTCGGGGGCAACGGCTGGTCCGGCAATGGCACGCGCGAAAGCGGCATCTGGGTGATCGACGCCTACACGCGCTGGCAGGCGGTGAACGTCGATTTGGCAGGCAAGCTGCAGAAGGCACAAATCGATCTGCAAGAAGCCGGAGCGCCGGAGACCCCAGATTGGTCGTCGTTGCTCGTGCGTGGCTGAGCCACCCGAGCGGGCGCGACGCGACGTCCCGTCGCGCGGGACGTGTGCCACCTTCACCTACATTCCCTGGGACCGGACACATCGCCCGCGCGCCGGCGGCGTGGCGGTTTTGAGGAAGCGCGCTGCAGTTGGCCGGCAGAAGCCCCGGTTTTTGCGGTGGCACGCACCCTGCAACCGTTCGGTGGAAGGACCGACCAGGAGCTCCCGATGCCTTCCGCCGTCATTCAGCCGTCGCAGCGGCCCAAGCGCCGCGCTCGCATTCTTCTCGCCGAGGATGACCCGGAGCTGCGCACGATGGTTTCGTTGCTGCTCAGCGCGGACGGCTTCGAGGTCGTCGAGGTGCGCGATGGCCAGCAGCTGCTCGACTACTTGAACGGCGCCGCGGCGGACGGCACCCGCTCGTCGGTGCCGGACCTGATCCTCAGCGACGTCTGCATGCCCAGCGTCGACGGGCTTCAGGTGCTCGAACAGGTGCGCCGGGCCGAGCTCGACGTGCCGGTCGTGCTGATGACGGCGTTCGCCACCGAGCACATGTCCCGGCACGCCGACGAGCTCGGGGCCGCCACCCTGCTCACCAAGCCGTTCGAGATCGACGACCTTCGCATGATCGTCTTGAACCTGGCCGCCTTGCCGGCCCGAAACACCCACCAGCAACGCGCCACGGCCTGAGGGCCCTCGGGCGACGGGGTCGGCGCGTCTTTGGATTGACCGGGTCGGGCCGATTGATTAACGGGGGCTCGATGCCTGAACGGGCCCGAGACGGGGCGAGGTCGAGCCGCTCGCTAGGGGGCACGTTCGCCATCGCAGCAGCGGCTGCGCTCGGCGTCGCAGTCGGCCTGGGGGTCTACACCTTCGCGTACGCCAAGGGCTACTCGTACCTGACCGATGATCCGGCCGCCTGCGCCAACTGCCATGTGATGAACGAGCAGTACGATGGCTGGTTGAAGTCGTCCCACCACGCCGTGGCGACGTGCAACGATTGTCATACCCCGTCGGGCGCGGTCGCCAAGTATGCCGTCAAGGCGCTCAATGGCTTCAATCACTCGCTTGCCTTCACGACGGGCCGCTACCACGAGCCGATTCGCGCCAACGCCCTGAACCGGCGCGTGGCGCAGCAGGCCTGCACCAAGTGCCACGCCACGCTGGTGCACCCGCTAACCTGGGGAGAGACGCCAGCGGGGGCGGATGATCCGGCGTTGCCCGCTTGCGTGCGCTGCCACTCCGCGGTCGGCCACCCCAACTGAAACGGACGATACTTGCCATGAGCACAGCATCCAAGCCACCGAATCCCAGCCGCCGCCGACCCCTGATCTTGGGCTTGCTCGTGCTCGGCGGCGCCGTCGTGACCATCGGCCTGGTCGCGTTGCTCGTCAACATCATCGAGCGCAAGCAGGAGGCGAAGAACCCGTTCTTTCGTGTGGTCGAGCTGACGGACACCACCGTCGATCCGGCCATTTGGGGCAAGAACTTCCCGCATCAGTACGACGCCTACCGCCGCACCGTCGATCAAGTGCGCACCCGCTTCGGCGGCAGCGAGGCCGTGCCGCGCACCCCCACCGAGGCCGATCCACGTTCGATCGTGAGCCAATCGCGGCTCGAGGAGGACCCGCGGCTGAAGATCTTCTGGGCTGGCTACGCCTTCTCACACGACTTCAACGAGGAGCGCGGACACGCGCACATGTTGATCGACCAGCGCTTGACCGGACGGCAACAGGTCACGAAACAGCCGGGCGCGTGCCTGCACTGTCACGCCTCCACGGCGACGCTCTACGACAAACTCGGCAACGGGGACGTGATGGCCGGCTTTCACGCCGTCAACGCCATGAGCTACGCCGACGCGACGAAACACGTCGAGCACCCGGTGGCCTGCATCGACTGCCACGATCCGAGCACCATGCAGCTTCGGGTGACCCGCCCGGCGTTCATGGTGGGCATCAAAGCGGTGAAGGCGGCGCAAGGCGTCGCCGACTTCGACGTGAACCGTGACGCCACCCGCCAGGAGCTCCGCACCTTCGTTTGCGGGCAGTGCCACGTCGAGTACTACTTCACCAAGGACAAAAAGACGCTCACCTACCCTTGGACGAAGGGGCTGACGGCCGATCGTATTTTTGCCTACTACGAGGAGATCGAGTTCAACGATTGGGTGCACGCCGAAAGTGGCGCGGGCGTGCTCAAGGCGCAACACCCCGAGTTCGAGATGTGGAATCAAGGCACGCACGCGCGCGCCGGTGTGAGCTGCGCCGACTGCCACATGCCCTATCAGCGGGTCGGCGCCTACAAGGTGAGCGATCATCACGTGCGCAGCCCGCTCTTGAACATCAACAACGCCTGCCAGACGTGCCACCGCGCGACGGAGCCGGAGCTGGCGGCGCGCGTGCACACCATCCAGGAGCGCACCTTTCGCATGCGCAACCTCGCCTTGGACGCGGTGGTCGGGTTGATCGCGGACATCCAGCGCGCCAAATCCGCGGGCTACACCGACGAGCAGCTCGCGCCGGCGCGCAAGGCCCAGCGGCGCGCGCAGTTCCTGACCGATTTCGTAGAGGCGGAGAACTCGATGGGATTTCACGCCGACCAGGAGGCGATGCGCGTGCTCGCGCTGGCGATCCACGCCGCGCGGGAGGGGCAGATCCTGGTGCGCGATCCCACCTATCGCCCCGCGGACGTCAGCGCGACCGATCTGCTCGCGGAGCACACGGCGGCCAAGAGCTTGCCTCCGATCCCGAAGGAGCCCCCCGCCTGGCCGTACCGGTGGAGCGTCCCTGAAGCCGCGCCGAGCGGTCCAGAGCCGTCGAGTGGCGTCGAAGCGGGCGACGCCGCTCCCCCCGCGGCCGGCACCGGCGGCGGCGGGCAGGACGCGAGCACGGCGGGCTCACCGAAGCCTGCCGCGCCCGCACCGAAGCCGCCCCCCGCCGGCGCCGACTGAGGCGCAACCCCATCGCGATCTGCCGCCGAAATCGCGCACGTCCTGCGCGTGCCGCCGGCGGGTCGCCGCAACGCCTGCGCGGTTTTGCCCAGCTTCAGCGCGCGCGATCGGCTGGCACAATCGCTGCTACCCCGCAGGCGCCATGCGACTCTGGATCGTGGGCCTCTCGAGCCTGGCCCTGCTCGCGTGCTCGGGCGAACCTGCGGCGCCGCCCGCCGTGGATCCCGGCGCCCAGCCCGCCGGCTGGCGAGACGAGCTGGCGCTGAACGCGCCGGTGGACCTGAACCCGGATCCCGACGTGCTCGAGATCGAGCTCACGGCGCACCCCGCCGAGGTCGAGCTCCTCGAAGGAACGCCGACGACCATCTGGAGCTACTCGGGCGGCCTGCCCGGCCCGCTCATCCGCGCGAAGGTCGGCGATCGCTTGATCGTGCACTTCGAGAACGCGCTCCCCGAACCCACGACGATCCACTGGCACGGGCTGCGTGTCCCCGCCGCGATGGATGGTGCGCCCGGACACTCGCAGCCACCGATCGAGCCCGGCGAGACGTTCCGTTACGAGTTCGTGCTGCCCGACGCCGGCACCTTCTGGTACCACCCGCACGTCAACTCCGCCAAGCAAGTCGGCGACGGTCTGTACGGAGCGCTGATCGTCGAGGATCCCGAAGAGCCAACCTTCGGCGACGAGGTCGTGCTGGTGCTCAGCGACATCGGGATCCAGGACGACGGCTCGCTGATGCCGCAAGACTCCGGCGGAGAGCTCGGCACCTTGTTCGGTCGCGAGGGCAACGTGCTGCTCGTCAACGGCCAGCGCGATCCGACGCTCTTGGCGCGCCCGGGCAAGCCGCAGCGCTGGCGGGTCGTCAACAGCGCCAAGTCCCGCTACTTCCAGCTGGTCATCGACGGCCACGCCTTCACGCGCGTCGGGGGCGACGGCGGTCTCATCGAGCACCCGATCACTTCCGACGCGCTGGTGCTGGTGCCGGGCGAGCGGGCGGACGTGGTGGTGGTTCCCCAGGGCGAGCCCGGGCAAGAGCTCGAGGTCCGCTGGGTCCCCTACGATCGGGGGTTCGGCAGCACCTTCAACCGCCCGGAGGAGCGCGCCTTCGGCATCCGGCTCGAGGGCGAGCCGGCGGTCACGCCAGAGCTGCCCGCCCCGGCCCGGCGCATCGAGGCCACCGACATCAGCGGCGCGACGCCGGTCGAGGTTCACCTGACGCGCCAGGAGGGCGGGGCCAAGACCGAGCTCGGGATCAACGGCATCCCCCACTGGGAAGCGGAGCCCCTCACGGGCCACGTCGGTGAAGTACAGCTCTGGAGCGTGATCAACGACACCGAGTGGGCCCACCCGTTTCACCTGCACGGCTTCTTCTTTCAGGTCCTTGGCGACGACGACCTGCCCCTCTGGCCGCGCGAGTGGAAGGACACTGTGGACGTGCCCGTCGGCAAGGCCGTGCGCCTCGCCGTGCACTACGACGATCGGCCCGGCATGTGGATGTTTCACTGCCACATCCTCGACCACGCCGACGCCGGCATGATGGGCATGCTGATGGTCGAAGGCAGCCACGACCATGCCCACGAGTGAGCGCTGGCGCCGCGTCGCGGGACCGTGAGGTTCGTCTCAGCTCGGAATGCGGATCCCGCCCAGGGCGAGCTTGCCGTTCGGCAGGCGATCGTACTCGAGCACCATGCCCGGATAGTGGTGCTCCTCCACCAGGTTTTGGGCGCCGACGCCGGCATCACCGTGCTTGACGACGCGCTTGGCCTTGCCGAGCTCCTCTTCGATGGCGGACGGCAACATGAACAGGCGCAGGTCGGGGGGAATGGCCCCGTTGAACGTGCCGTAGGTGCGCGGGGCGCCGGCGTCGTCCACCCCCTCGGCGGGGCGTCCGGTGCGGTGAATGTGGATCTTGACGACCTTGCCACCCTCGAAGAAGAGCTCCACGCCCCGCTCGACGTAGCGGCAGACCTCGTCCGTCGCCTGCTCGCAAGCAGCCCCCATCTGCCGCTCGACCGTCGCTCGGGTGGCGCCGAGCCGCACCGGCCCGAGCCCTTTGCCGGCGAGCACGGGGAAGGCTGGCCCTTGCGGCGGACGAAAATCGATGAGCGGCTTCGGTATCTTGACGGGCGGCTTGGGCGGCTCTGCCGAAGGGAGCGCCGCGCTTGCAGCCGTCGTGCCGGCGTCGCCGGACGCCTGCGAAGGCTCGCGCTTGCAGCCGGCAGCGAGCACGAGCAACGCCGCCAGGCCGACCCATCGAGCCGTCCGTTTCGAGTCGATGCGTGCCATGCAACCGATCGAGGCGTAGCGGCTGATCGCCGCCAAATCCAGTAGATTTTCCGCCCTTGGCGCGGTGCCCGGCCTGCGGCCCGCCGCGGCTTTCGTTTTCGGGCATTGCCGCCTGCTCGGGACGTGTTTTCTTGTTAAGAGACCGCCGCTCACCCCGGGATCCTTTCGCATCATGAACCTCCAACAGCGCCGCTTCTTGTTCATCACCGGCAAAGGCGGTGTTGGCAAGACCACGGGCGCCGCGGCCATCGCCTCGGCCGAAGCCGCGCGCGGCCGGCGGGTGCTGATCGCGCTGTCGGAGGCGAAAGAGCGCCTGTCGACCCTGTTCGGGGTCGCACCGCTCGGCGCGGAGATCCGGGGCGTCGCGCCTGGCATTTCTGCCGTGCGCATCGATCCCGAGCGCGCGCTCTCCGAGTACGGCCAGCTGGTCCTCAAGAGCCGGCATCTTCACCGCGCCGTGTTCGAGAGCAAGGTGGTCACCGGCTTTTTCCGCGGCATCCCCGGCCTGAGTGAGTGGAGCGTGCTCGGCAAAGCCTGGTATCACTCGACCGAGCAGCTCCCCGACGGTCGCCCGCGCTTCGACCTGGTCTTGTTCGACGCGCCCGCGACAGGACACGGCGTGGAGATGTTGCGGGTCCCCAAGCTCATCGTCGACGTGATCCCGCCGGGCATCCTTCGGCGCGACGCCGAGCGAGCCTGGGAGCTGTTCCGCGATCCAGAGAAGAGCGGCGTCGTCATCGTCACGCTGGCCGAGGAGATGCCCGCGACCGAGACGCGAGAACTGGCAAGCTCCATTCGTGAGGATCTCGGCTTGCCGATCGCCGCGCTGGTGGTCAACGCCCTGTGGCCGCCGCTGTTCGACCCGAATCAGCGGCGCCGGCTGCTCGAGCGGCCGCTGGCGCTGCCGGGAGAGAACGCCGGCATGGAGGCGATCGCGGCGGCCGTACGGCGGGCGGCCCGAGAGGAGGTGCAAGCGCAGGCGCTCGAGCGGCTGGCGGCCATCGAAGCCCCCAGGGTGAGCCTTCCCTTGTTGCTCGAAAATGCCGCCACGCCCGCCGCCGTGCGCGCGCTTTCGGCTCATTTTCAATGAACCCTTTCGACCTACACCCACTGAACGCGCACGCGCGTATTTCTCTCGCGGCCGGCCCTCGCGACGAACGCGGCGGAATTTTACTCGCCCGGAAAATCCCGCTGCGCCTGCCCCTCCCCGGCGCTATGGTGCGGGCTGACGCGTCATGACGGATCAGCCCTCCATGGCCGGTCGCGTCCTCGAAGGGCGTTATCGTCTCGAGGCGAGGCTCGAAGAAGGGGGCATGGGCGCCATCTGGAGGGCCCAGCATCTGGTGCTGTGCGCACCGGTGGCGGTCAAGCTCATCGACCCCGAGATCGCCGACGATGAAGCGTCCCGGGAGCGCTTCATCCGCGAGGCCCAGGCCGCCGCTGCGCTGCGCAGCCCGCACGTCGTGCAGATCCTCGACTACGGCGTCGACGGCGAGCTGCCATTCATCGTCATGGAGCTCTTGGATGGGGAGAACCTGGCGCAACGGATCCGCCGCTGCGGCCCGCTGACGGCGGCGGAGACCTCGCGCATCCTCACCCACGTCGCGCGGGCGGTCGGCAGGGCGCACGAAGCGGGCATCGTGCACCGCGATCTGAAGCCCGAGAACGTGTTTTTGGTCCGAAACGACGACGAAGAGATCGCCAAGGTGCTCGATTTCGGCGTGGCCAAGGGCAACGCCGGTCGCCTCGTCCCCGACGCTTCGCGCACGCGGACGGGGTCCTTGCTGGGGACCCCGTACTACATGAGCCCCGAGCAGGCGCAGGGGAACAAGGCCGTCGACTACCGCTCGGACCTCTGGTCGCTCGGGGTCATCGCGTTCGAGTGCCTGACGGGACGCAGGCCGTTTTTCAGCGAGGGACTCGGGGACCTCGTGCTGCAGATCTGTATTCGACCGCTGCCCGTTCCCTCCCAGGTCGCTGAGGTGCCGCCGGCGTTCGACGCCTGGTTTCAGCGAGCGGTGGCGCGCAATCCCGAGGAGCGCTTCAGCTCCGCCCGCGAGCTGGCGGAAGCGCTGCGAGAGACCCTCGGGATCGAAGGCCGGGAGACGTCGCTGCCCGATCGCGGGTCGAGCCCCACGGCGCCCCGCGCCCCGCTGAAGCCGCGAACGCCCGAGCCGGCTTCATCCCTTGGCTGGGTCGAAGCGCCGACGCAGAGCCGTGAGACGCGGGGCGCTCCCAACCTGGCCATGGCCGCGACCGAGCGCTTCAGCCCCACCATGCGCCAGTTCGGCACCACGTCGCGCGGCGACGAAGCCCCGCCGAAGCGCGGCGGAACGGCGATGCTGCTCGCGGTGGCGTTCGGCGCCCTCGGGGCCGGCGTGGCGGGCGGCCTGATCGTGCTCGACCGGCAGGCTTCGCTCCCGGAGCGCGAGACCACCTTCTCCGCGCCCGCGCCCACACCCAAAGTGGAGACTCCGGCGATCGTCCCCGTTCAGGACGACGAGCACGCGACGCGGCCGCCAGCCGCGAGCAGCGCGCGGAGCGAACCGGCGGACACCGATGCGGGACCGCAGGAGACGGCCGCGCGGCAGGACGCCGCCGCACCGCGCGCCAGCGACGCCGGTTCGGATCGCTTCGCGCCGCCCTGGGGTGAACGCGACGCCAGCGCTCCCAGCCCTGACGCCGGCGTCTACGTGAAGCCGGCGTGGGCACGACCCGACGATCCGGCTCAGGAAGTCGAGGTCTCCGAAGACAATCCGTATTGAGCCGAGCACGCTCGGCTCACCTGGCGGCCTGCGGCCTACCGGTCCTCGCAACCAGTGTTTAAAGTCGGACGCGATGCAGGCCGCCAAGCCGCCGCCGACCGATCGCTCCGGCAGAACGCTGGCGCTCGTGTTCTCTGCCGTGATCGGCAGCTTTCTGGCGACCACCGCGATCATCCAGTGGATCTCGCTCGAGGTCGATCACCTCTCGGACAGCATCGCCAACAATACGACCCCGACCATCGAACGGCTGGCGAGCTTGCGCGCCTCGACCTTCGCCGTGGAGTTCGCGCTCGCGCGCAAGCTGCAGACCGGCGTCTCCAAGTCGTCGGTCGCTCCGTCGACCGAGGCGGCGCTCGCGACGCTCGCCGACGAGGTCGCCGACTATCTGTCGCTGCCGTCCTTCCCGGACGAACGCGTGCACCTGTACGCCGTGCAGCAGACTTGGGCGCGCTTCGACGAGTCGGTCCGGCGCACGCTCGAGCTCTTGCGTGCGGGCAGCAACGACGACGCTTGGAGCATGCTCGCCAACTACGTGGAGCCCTCCGGCAAGCGCTTGCTCGACGCCTCGATGAGCGCGATCCGCTTCAACGCCCAGATGGGCCGAGAGCTCGCGGATGAGATCAGAGAGCACCGCCGACGCACGATTTGGATCGCCAACGGCCTGTCGGCGCTGTGCGTGGTGCTCGGGGCAGCCGGTGCGGTGCTCTTGCACCGACAGTCTCGGCATCGCCGGTTGATGGTTCAGCGCTACGCCGAGGCGCTGGAGATCCGGGCGGCAGAGCTCGAACAGTTCGCCGGGCGGGTCGCTCACGACATCCGCAATCCGCTGGGGACCGTTCAGATGTCGGCGGAGCTCGGCCTCGAGCAGACCGCCGACCCCAAGCTCAAGGATTTGTGGCGTCGGGCGCTCGGCGGTGTCGCCCGCGCCAACGCCATCACCACCGATCTGCTGGAGTTTGCGCGCGCCGGGGCGAGCCCCGACCCGGGCGCGCGGACCGACCCCCGGGGAACCATCACCGACCTGCTCGGGCCCTTCAAGGAAGAAGCAGAGCACGCCGGCATCGAGATCGAGTTTCGCCCGGGCACCCCGGCGTTCGTCGCCTGCAGCCCGGGCGTGTACATGAGCTTGGTCAGCAACCTGGTGCGCAACGCGATCAAGTACATGGGAAGCTCGCCCACTCGACGCATCACGGTCTCGATTTCGAGCGAGGGCTCGATGGTGCGAACCGAGGTCGCCGATACCGGGCCCGGGATCAAAGAGCAGCACCTCGACTCGCTCTTCGAGCCGTACTTCCGCGGCCGCTCGGCGGAGCGCGAGGGCCTCGGCCTGGGCCTGGCGACCGTCAAGCGGCTGGCCGAGTCCCACCATGGCCGGGTGAGCGTGCGCTCGACGCCCGGCAAAGGCAGCGCCTTCTGGTTCGAGCTGCCGCGGGCGGGCGCGCCCGAGGCGCGAAACCACCGGCCGCCGCCGTGATCCACACCGGCGACGGGCGGGTTTGCCGTCACTCGAACGTCCGCAGCTTCCGCCACAACGTGTTGCGCGCCACCCCGAGCACGCGGGCGGCTTCCGACTGCGCCCCGCCGCAGGCGTCGAGCACGCGCAAGATGTGCTCGCGCTCGATCTCGGCCAAGGTCTTGTGGACGGCTGGCTCTCGGCGCTGGGCAGCCTCGTTCGCCGAGCGGGCACGCCAGATTTCCTCCGGCAGGTCCGCCTTGTCCACCTCGGCGCCCGTGGCCAGCGCGGCGCCGTGCTTCACCACGTTCTCGAGCTCCCGAACGTTGCCCGGCCAAGCGTGGGCGAGCAGGACCTCGGCGGCCTGCGGGCTGAAACGCCGCGCGCTGGTCTTCTCTTGGCCGAGAAAATACTGCGCCAGCGGGACGATGTCCTTACGACGCTCCCGCAGCGGCGGCACCTCGAGCGTCAACACCTTCAGGCGATAGTACAAATCCTCCCGGAACGCCCCGGCCCGCACCCGCTCGGCGAGGTCACGGTGGGTCGCGCACACGATGCGAACGTCGACGGCGAACGCTTGGTTTTCACCGACGCGCCGCACCTCACCGTCCTGCAGCGCCCGCAGGAGCTTGGCCTGCAGCGGCAAGGGCATCTCCCCGATTTCGTCCAGGAACAGCGTGCCCTCGTGCGCCGCCTCGAACAGGCCCTGGCGCCCGCTCGACGCGCCGGTGAAGGCGCCTTTGCCGTGGCCGAACAGCTCCGACTCGAGCAGCTCGGCCGGGAGCGCCGCGACGTTCACCGCCACGAACGGACGGCTCGCGCGCGCCGAGTTGGCGTGCAGGATGCGCGCGATCACCTCCTTGCCGGTGCCCGTCTCCCCGAGCACCGCGACCGGCGCATCACTGCGCGCGAAGCGCGCCGTACGCTTGAGCAGCGCCTGCATCGCGTCGCTCTCCGCCACCACCTGGGTCGCACCGCGCAGGCGCGGCACCAGCGGCGAGAGCCCGCAGACGGCGCACGTCGCGTCGCAGTCCCGATGTTCCACGTGTTACGATGTGGAACACAGACCAGCTACTGTCAAGAAATTTCTGGCGAATTCACGGTGCCGCTGGGGCCGCCGGCAACCCCGAAGCGTCGCCCCGCGGCTCGCAGAGGGACGCAGCAGCGGACACCACGCCCGCCTGTCCGGAGCTCTCGTGCTGCCGATCGAGCTGCTCGAAGGCCCGCTCGATCCGGTCCATGATCAACGGCGGCAGCCTGGCCTCCGCCATCGGGTACAGGACAGTGTCTTCCTTGCGGACGTGCTGCCGCATCAAGGTGGCGTATGCCTCGACGCTCTGAGCGATGCGATCCCAGTCGCCCGGCGACCACTCCGGCTTGGAAGCCAGCTCGCTCAGGACGTCCATGAACTGGCGCGCGCGTTCGTGCTCCTGAAGCATCACGGCGATCGGCCCGTGCTCTCTCGGAAATCCGTGTTCGATCATCGTCGCGAACAGGACGGTTTCTTCCTTGCCGTGGTGCAGCGGGTCGACGACCTCGCGCACGAAAGCGACGAAGCGCTTCAGCGTGTCTGCGTCGTTTCGTCGCTCGTCCCGGGCCCGCCGGACCCACGCCTCCACCGCGTCCAGGCTTCTCTCGATCGCCCGGTGCTCGGTCATGAGCGCGTCGATAGGTTTCATCACTTCTCCTTGGTGCGCCTGTTTCAGGCGTCGCTTCCGGAAGGCTCGCCGCCTTCGTGGTCTCGTGGCGTCTCTTCCAGGGAGCTCTCCGCGAGCCGCGCCTCGTAGAGCTCCACCCAGTCGTCGCCGAACAGCTCGATCGGGTGTTGGGTCCGCTCCGATCCGTTGCCGCAGGCCATATCGCCCGCGGGGCAGTAGCGGTCGCACCCCCAGCAGACACGCTCCGGATGCTTGGGATGGAGCGGCAAGCGGCTCACGAGGCTTGCGATCCCTCCGCGGGCGCCGCAAACCGCGGGAGCAGCACGTGGTTCTCCAGGTGAACGTGACGCAGCACGTCCCCTTCCAGCGCCTCTAGCTCCGAAAACAACGTCCGGTAGCTGTTGCACGCCCACTCGGGCGTCGCGAAATCCTCAGCGGCGGCCCGCAGCTGTCGGAGCAGCTCACCGACGGTCACGTGCTCGGCGTGCATCGACGTGAGCTCGGACCGGGCGCGGGCGCCATCCACCTGGCCGCTGGTCAGCAGCGGAAACAGGTCCCGCTCCTCGTCGTCGAGGTGCGGGATCAGCGTGTCCTCTAGCTCGTGGACGACGGCGCGAAGCTCCTTCAGCAGCGGGTTGTGGGCGCCGTGCACGCGGCTCACCTTGTCCGCGAGGGCGGCGACGAACGGCAGCGTCTTGCGCAGGTAGTCGTGGTGCTTCGAGACGATGAAGCCGATGAGCTCCTCCGTCGAGAGCCGTCGGGGGTCGGCTTCGGGCCGATCGGCGCGCTGCTGGATGGCGCTCCAGAGCTCCCGCGCGACCGCCTCGGCGTCCAGGCCGACCCGCGCGCAAGCGTCGCGCAGGCTCGCCTCCCCGCGACAGCAGAAATCGATGCGATGGCGCTGCAGGATGGGTGCGCACTCGGAGTGTTCGAGCACCAGCGCGGCGACGGTCTGTTGCAGGTCGAGCATGAAGTCTCCGTTCGGGGTTCGGGGGACGCCAAAGCACGCCCCGTGCCAGGCGAAACTCGGCCCGAGCACGGGTGATTTCGCGAAACCGTTGCGCGCCAGGCGCCCGCCACGCCGTCAGCGGCGATCCAAAATGGAGCACCTGGAACGCGACCGGCTCAGCGCCGCCGAGCCGCGAGCGAGGGGGACGGCTCGCCGATGCATCGAGGTCCCGCCCCAGGAGCCCGATGCATCGGGATCTGCGGCCGACAAAACGGGTGGGTGCTCAGGGGCGGTGCCGGCCCATCACCGCGACCTATGAAGACCGAAGACAGTCTCCGAGCGGCGCTCGCAGCCGACAGGAAGGGCGGGTTGACGGCCAAAGGCGCGGGCTCCATGCTGGCGCCGCTTCGTCCGACCGGCGCGGGTGGCGCTGACTCGAGACCCCGGAGCGCCGTACCGTCCGCCATGAGCCGAGAAGTCGTTCGATCCGCAACCTGGGCGCTGCTGGTGACGATCGGCCTTGGGGTGCTCATCGTGCTCGGCTCGCGCAACCTCGCCCACTTCGATGCGGCCCTGGTCGCCTACACGTTCGCGGTCCTGTTCGCCACCTTCGGGCTGACCTACCGCTATGCCATGTGGCTCGAGCGGCCGCCGACGGCGATGTACTGGCGCCGCGGCTGGCAAGCGTTTTTCCAGCGCGGTTTCCGCCTGCGCAACATCTTCACGTGGTTCGGCCGCATCGGCTCGGAGGTGCTCGCCAACCGCTTCATCGTCCGCCGCGATCGGCTGCGGGGGCTGACGCACCTGCTCATCATGTGGGGCTGCATCATCGCCGTGCTCATCACCTTCCCGCTGGTGTTCGGCTGGTTACACTTTCGCCCCGTCGAAGGGGACCTGTCGCTGTACGAAGCGGTGATCTTCGGCTTCCCGGCGTTTCGGTTTCCGCACGACTCTGCCCTCGCATTTTTCCTCTTCCACGGCTTGGTGTGGTCGTCGTTCCTCGTCATCGCTGGCGTGATGCTCGCGATGCGGCGCCGCATGCGCGACGGGGGGGCCGCCGCGGTGCAGCGCTTCGTCGAAGATTTCATGCCCCTCGTCCTGCTGTTCGCGGTGAGCCTGACGGGCCTCATGCTGACGGCCAGCTACACCTGGATGAAGGGCTACGGCTTCACATTCATTGCTATCTTACACGCGGTGACCGTCATCGGGACCTTCCTCTGGCTCCCGTTCGGCAAGTTCTTCCACGTCTTCCAGCGACCGGCGCAGCTCGGGGTCGGGTTTTACAAGGACGTCGGCCGGGCGGAAGAGAAGGCGCACTGCCGCCGCTGCGGCAGCGCCTTCAGCTCGAAGCGGCACGTGCTCGACTTGATCGAGGTCGAGCGCCAGCTCGGCTACCGCTACGAAGTCCCAGGGAGCGAGGTGGAGCACTACCAGTGGATCTGCCCGCCCTGCCGGCGCGCCTCGTTCGCCATCGCGCAGGGCCTGGTCTGGCGCGGGCGGCGCGGGGGTCAGCCGCTTGCCGGCGGCGTGTTGCCGATGCCCGTGTACGCCAACCCTGGTGTCGGCGAGGGACCGCTCGGCGACGAAGACGCGGAGAACTTCCACCCATGAGCGACGCCAACACAGGGGAGAGCCCCTTGCCCAAGCCGGATCTCGACCTGGACACCATCCGCAGGTTCGGCCCGTTCCGCGCCTATGCCAGCGACGTGCGCGTCGACTCCGCGGTGGTACCAGACAAGGTCGTCAAGACCCATTGCTGCTTCTGCGGACAGCAGTGCGGGATGCAGCTGAAGGTCAAGGATAACACCATCGTCGGCATCGAGCCCTGGTATGAGTTCCCCTTCAACAAAGGCATGATGTGCCCCAAGGGGGTGAAGCGCTACTTGCAGCAAGCGCACCCCGACCGTCTGCTGACGGCCTACCAGAAGGACGCCAGCGCTCCCGGCGGCTTCCGTCCCATGGGTTATCACGACGCCATCGCCCGCGTGTCGGAGGCGATCGAACGCATCCAGCGGGAACACGGACGCGACGCGTTCGGCGTGTTGTCGGGGGCGAGCCTCACGACCGAGAAGACCTACTTGATGGGCAAGTTCGCGCACATGTGCCTGCGAACGTCGAACATCGACTACAACGGCCGGCTATGTATGGTGAGCGCGGCCGGCGGCAACAAGAAGGCCTTCGGCGTCGACCGCGCCGCCAACCCCTGGAACGACATCCTCGGCGCCGAGGTCGTGTTCATCAGCGGCGCCAACGTCGCGGAGTGCGCCCCGATCACGACCAACTACGTCTGGCAAGCGCGCGAGCACGGGGCGAAGGTCATCGTCGTCGATCCGCGCATCACGCCGCTGGCGCGCACCTGCGATCTCTTCTTGCCCATCAAGCCCGGGCAGGACATCGCGCTGTTCAACGGCATCCTGCAGCTCATGATCGAGAACGACTGGCTCGATCACGAGTTCATCGAGCGGCACACCGTCGGCTTCGACGCCGTGCGCGAGGAGGTCCGGGCCTGGACCCCGAGGCGCACCGCCGAGGTGACCGGCATCGCGGAGAAGACGATCCGAAAAGCCGCCGAGTGGTGGGGCACCGCCAAGACCAGCTTTTTGATGCACGCCCGCGGCCTTGAACACCACTCGCACGGCGTGGCGAACGTGCTCGGCGCGATCAACATCGTGCTGGCCTCGGGACGCATCGGGCGCCCAAACTGTGGCTACGCGACGATCACCGGCCAAGGCAACGGCCAAGGTGGCCGCGAGCACGGCCAGAAGTGCGACCAACTGCCGGGCGGCCGCGACCTGATCAACACCCAGGATCGGGCGTACGTCGCCCAGGTCTGGGGGATGGCGCCCGAGGAGCTGCCGCAACCGGGCGTGGACGCCTACGAGATCATCCGCAAGATCGACAAGGGGGAGATCAAAGGGCTCTTGTCGATCTGCTTCAATCCGGTGGTGTCGCTGCCGGACAACAACTTCGTACGGCAGGCGCTCTCGAAGCTGGACTTCTTCGTCGCCATCGATTTTTTCATGAGCGCGACCTCACGCTATGCCCACGTGGTGCTGCCGGGTTCGCTGCAGGAAGAGGACGAGGGGACGGTCACCCAGCTCGAAGGACGGATCATCCGCATCAACAAGGTCGTCGACGCGCCGGGCGACGCGCGCCCCGATTGGATGATCATCCAAGACATCGCCAAGGCGCTCGGCCGCGAGCGCGGCTTCACCTTTGGCTCGCCTGGCGAGATCTTCGAAGAGCTGCGCGTCGCCTCCAAAGGCGGCATCATCGACTACTCGGGCGTGACCTACGAGCGCGTCGAGCAGAACCACGGCGTGTTCTGGCCCTGCCCGAGCGAGACCCCCGAAGGGGTCCCGGCGCCCGGCCCCCAGGGCACGCCGCGGCTGTTCGAGGCAGGCTCCTGGAACCCCATCGCCAAGGGCGCGGGTCCGTTCTATTTCCCGGACGGCAAGGCGCGCTTCAACCCGACCCCCTACCGGGGTCCAGCCGAAGAGGTCGACGCGGACTACCCCGTCATCCTGACCACCGGACGCGTCGTCAGCCAGTTTTTGTCCGGCAACCAGACCCGTCGCATCGGGCCGCTCGTCGATCACTATCCGGAGCCCAGGATCGAAATCCACCCGCGCCTGGCCGACAAGCTCGGGATCGCCGACGGCGACTGGACGACCGCGGAGAGCCGCCGCGGCACCTGCACCCTGCGCGCCGCGGTCGTGACGACGATCCGCCCGGACACGATCTTCATTCCCTACCACTGGGCGGGGCGCAAGAGCGCCAACCAGCTCACGATCTCCGCGCAGGATCCGATCTCGAAGATCCCCGAGTACAAGGTGTGCGCCGTGCGCGTGCGCAAAGCGGCGGGCCCGCCCGAGCACGCCAGCGTCCTCGAACCCCAGCAGTGAAAGGCTCATTGGCGATCGATGCCTGTCCCGAGCGAGCTCGAGTTCTTCATCGACCCCGGCCGTTGCATCGGCTGTCAGTCGTGCATCCAAGCCTGCGCCGAGTGCGACACCCACAAAGGCCAGTCGATGATCCAGCTCGACTATGTCGACCGCGGACGCTCGACGCAGACGTTGCCGGTGATCTGCATGCACTGCGACTCTCCGACCTGCGCGGAGGTCTGCCCGGCGGACGCCATCAAGCGGACCGAGGACGGCGTCGTGCAGTCCGCGCGCAAGCCGCGCTGCATTGCCTGCAACAACTGCGTGCTGGCTTGCCCCTTCGGTGTGCCGAAGATGAACACCAAGATGAACCTGATGATGAAGTGCGACATGTGTTACGACCGCTCTTCTGTCGGGCTCAAGCCGATGTGCGCCTCGGTGTGTCCGAGCCAGGCACTCGCCTTCGGCACGCGCGAAGAGATGGCTCGCCTGCGCCCGCGAGCGAAACCGGTCAATACCTTTCAATTCGGCGCCCAGACGATCCGCACCAAGGTCAACGTCATGGTACCGAACGACGCCGCCCAGGAGCACATTGACGTCACCGCCGCGATGCACGAGCCGACCATCGGGCACGAGGTCCTGGACGACGTGTTCGACACGCAGGTGGAAGCATGAGCAAAGAATCCACACTCGACCGCGCTCCGGTGCGTGGATCCATTCCTCCCGACCGAGCGCCGCTCGCGACCCAGCCGAAATGGCGCCAGGATTTTCCGATCGATTGGGACCGCGACGACTACGTGTCGCGGCGTGAGCTGGTGAAGTTCGTCGTGCTGACCAGCGCCGCCTTCGCGGTTGGGCAGGTCTGGATCGCGGTCAAGGGGCTCTTCCGGCGCGATGCGAAGCTGCCGGCGGCGCAGGTGGCCACGGTCGACGAGCTCGAGGTCGGCGACGCCAAGACGTTCACCTACCCCGAGGGCAGCACGCCGCGGCTCCTGGTGAAGACGGGCCCCGACAGCTTCGTGGCCTACGACCAGCAGTGCACGCACCTGCAGTGCCCGGTGGTGCCGGCCGTGAGCGAGGGCAAGCTCCACTGCCCCTGCCACAACGGCTGGTTCGATCTCGCGACGGGCCAGCCGCTGGCGGGCCCGCCGCGCCGACGCCTGCCGCGCGTGCTCTTGGAGGTGCGGGACGCGGCCGTCTACGCCACCGGTGTCGAGGACTCCGCCTCGTGACTCCGTCGAACCGCCCCAGGCGCGTTCAGCGCATGACGATCGTGAACGGCATCCTGCTGTTCGTCATCTTGATCGTCATCTTGCAGCTCTGGCTGTTGACCGCGACGATGAATGGGTTTCTGGGTGGCGACACCGCGGTGGCGATCCCCGCGGCGGGGGCCAGCCTTTTGTGTCTCGCCCTCAACGCCGGGCTCCTCTGGTATCTCTGGCGGTTGGATTGAGATGCAGGCCCCGCCCGACGGCCGCCTGGCGCGCCGGCTAGCGGACGGCATCCAGCAGCTTTTCCCCGGCTACTTCGCGCTGGTGATGGCGACCGGCATCGTGTCGGTCGCCGCCCAGATGAGCGACATGCGGCTCCTGGCCGAGGTGTTGCTCGGCATCAACCTGGTCGCCTACGGGACGCTGTCGCTGCTGCTGCTCGCGCGCGTGTTCTCGTACTTCGGCAGCGTGGTCGACGACTTCCGCGATCATGGTCGCGGTCCCGGGTTCTTCACGGTCGTCGCCGGGACCTGCGTGCTCGGCAGCCAGCTGTTCCTCGTGGCCGGGCAGCGCGCCGCGGCGATGGCGCTGTGGGTGACGGGGATTTTCTTGTGGGTGCTGGTGATGTACGCCTTTTTCGCGGCCACCATCGTCCGCGAGCAGAAGCCGACGCTCGAGGCCGGGATCAACGGCGCCTGGTTGATCGCCATCGTCGCCACCCAGGCCGTCTCCGTGCTGGGATCGCTGCTGGCGCCCGGGATGGGTGCGGCGCAACCCGCCGTCTTCTTCTTCACGCTCTGCATGTACCTGCTCGGCGCGATGCTCTACCTCACCATCATCACGCTGATCTTCTATCGCTTCACGTTCTTGGAGATGACCATCGATCGTCTGACGCCCCCTTACTGGATCAACATGGGCGCCGTGGCGATCACCACCCTGGCCGGATCCACGCTGTTGATCGTGGGCGAGGCCTGGGAGTTTTTGGCACAAATCCGGCCGTTCCTCCTCGGCTTCACCCTCTTCTTCTGGGCCGCCGCGACCTGGTGGATCCCGCTGCTTTTGATCCTGGGCTTCTGGCGCCACGGGGTGAAGCGCTACCCGCTCTGCTACGACCCCCAGTATTGGGGCATGGTGTTCCCCTTGGGCATGTACACGGTGTGCACGGCACGCCTCGCGCGCGCCACCGAGCTCGGCTTCCTGCTCGTGATCCCGCGCTACTTCGTCTACCTGGCGCTGCTCGCCTGGCTCGTCACGTTCGCGGCGATGTCGCGGTCTCTGCTGAAGCAGCTGCGCCCGGAGCGCGGCTCATGAGCCGCTGAGCCGTCCCGTGTCCGTGTGCTGGCGCCCGCGAGCGTTCAGGGCTCGCGGTAAAAGCGCGGGACGCGGCGGGAGATGTTGGTCACCACCTCCCACGGAATGGTGCCGAGCAGCGCCGCGAGCTCGGCGGCGGAGATCGTGTCTTGGCCGTGCGGCCCCTTTTGCGTGCCGAGGATCACGCACTCGTCGCCGACGCCGGCCCCGGCGATGTCGGTGACGTCCACCATCGTCATGTCCATGCTGACCACGCCCACGATCGGAGCGCGCCGGCCGCGGACCAGCACGCATCCCCGCCCCGACAGCGCGCGCTCGAAACCGTCGGCATAGCCGATCGGCAAGGTCGCGATGCGGCTCGGGCGAGCGGCTCGCCAGGTCGCGCCGTAACCCACGGGGGTCCCCGCGGCGACGTCGCGCACGGAGATGATCTCGCTGCGCACGCGCATCACGGCGCGCAGCTCCGGGGCCATGCCCGCGTGCGGCTCGATGCCGAACAGGGCGATGCCGGGCCGCACCAGCTCGAAGCGAGCCTCGGGCATGGCGAGCGTGGCTGCGCTGTTGGCGGCGTGGCGAAGCCGGGGCCGCACGCCGGCCCGGTGCAGCTCGGCTTCGGCCTCGTGAAAGAGCGCCAGGGGCCCTGCGACCGCGGCAGGGTCGCCGCTGTCGGCGCACGCGAAGTGGGTCATCAAGCCGTCGACGCGCACCTCCGGTCGACCGACGAGGGCGGCGGCCAGCGCCGGGACGTCCTTCGGGAGCACACCGAGACGGCTCATCCCCGTGTCGACCTTGACGTGGACGCCGATGGGCTCGGACCCGGTGTAGCGGACCTCCTCGGCCAGGGCCTCGACGTGGCCAGCGTCCCAGATCACCGGCGTCAGCTCGTGGCGCAAGAGCTCGCCCCAGGCGCGCCCGTAGTAGCCGCCCATGACCAAAATGGGGCAGCGAATGCCGGCTTGCCTGAGCTCGATGCCCTCCTCGAGGAGCGCGACGCAGAGCCCTTGGGCCCCGGCCCGCTCCAGCGTGCGGGCCACCGCCTTCGACCCATGCCCGTAGCCGTCTGCCTTGAGCACGGCCCAGACCTCTGCCCCGGCGGAGGCCTTCTGCAGATACCGGAGGTTGTGCCGCAGGCTCGCCAGGTTGATTTCAGCGCGGGTGGGTCGGATCGTGTCCGACGGGAGCGCCCGCTGCGGCCTGAGCACGCGGGGCAATGGCGTCGCCAAAGGCGACGTGGTGGATAAAAGCCCCGAATACGGCACCGTCATGCTTCCCTGCTCGAGTACTCCCGCCCAGGCCCATCAGTCAAGATTGCCGCTCCCTGGGGTCAGTCCGGCCCCGTCTCGAGATCGCCGCAGGTATCCCGCTTCCTTATCTGCGGAGCCGCTAGCGATGGCCGACGAGCCGCTTCCAAGGATTGACGCCCTCGCAGGACCGGGTGGCCGGTTTACGAATCTATCCATGGCTGGACGGCAGCGGACCGTGCGCCTTTGCCGGACGATCCGCCTAGCGAATGCAACGCCGCAGGCAGGCTTTGTAGTCCGGCTCGCAGGCCTTGCAGCGACGGGTTCCGGCGAGGCCGGCGTCGGGGCCGCACGGCCCGCTGCAGTCCGCCCACGCGGTGCGACATTTTTCGGCGCACTCCCAACCTGGGGGCTTCGGCAGCGGCGCTTTCGGCGCCGGCTCGGGAGCTGGGCCGGCGTCGATCACAGGCTGGGTGCGGGCGAGCGCCGGGGGCGGCGCGTGGAGGCTCGTCGGTGCCGGCGCTGGATCATCGGCGGGCGCGACCACCTCGGCCCCATCGACGCCGGCTTCCAGAGCGAGCGTCATCCCGACCTCTCCGGCGGCGATCTGGCGAGCCCGGCGCCGGGCGTACTCCAACCGATCGCGGGTCTGTCCGTAGGTGTAGCGCTGCTCCCAATCCTGCCAGCACGCCTGGCGGTGAGACGCGGCGATCTTCGGATCCAGATCCAACCGGTAGCAGTGCTCGAACCGGACGTTGCCCTCGTGAATGGACTGCACGCTCGCACCACAGCCAGGGGCGAGCGCGACGACGGCCGCCGGCGCCCCGAGCGCGGCGAAGCCCAAAAGCAGCGCTTGCCTCGAGGGGATCACCTAAAGCACCGATCGGTTTGCCCGCGGCGCAGGGCCGAGAGGCCGCGGGTCTGTTCGACTCTCGTGCATCTTTGGGGCGGGAGCCGCTCGAAAGGGGTCCCCAGCCAGCAGACTGGCGGTTTTTCGGAGGGCCTGCAAGGCTTGGCGCAGACGGTTACCTGGTCCTACGGTGTCGCCAATGTTTTCGGGATTGGTCCAAGGCGTCGGTCGAGTGCGGTGGCGGCGGCCGAGCGGACCGGGAAGCCGGCTCCGCATCGACTACGGCTTCGAAGCGCTCGAGCTCGGGGAGTCGATCGCCGTCAACGGCGCCTGCCTGACGGCGGTGGCGATCGACCGAGATGGCTTCGAGGCCGACGTCTCGCGTGAAACGGCGGAGCGGACGAACCTCGGCCGGATCGCCGAAGGCGGCCGCGTCAATCTCGAGCGCTCCCTCAAGCTCGGCGATCGCCTCGGCGGCCACCTGGTCAGCGGTCACGTCGACGCGCTGGCAGAGGTGGGTGGCGTCCGCGAGGTGGGCGACGCCTGGCAGGTGAACGTCACCGCCCCGGCGGCGACCCTCCCTTTCTTGGCGCCCAAAGGGTCGGTGACGCTGGATGGCGTCTCGCTGACGGTCAACGCCGTCCACCCCTCCGGCGTCGAGGTGATGCTGATCCCCCACACCCGCCAGGTGACCACGTTGGGCGATCTTCGGGTCGGCTCCCTTTTGAACCTGGAGGTCGACCTGCTGGCGCGCTACGTGGTGCGCTACCTCGAAGCCCAGCACCCCGCCGAGGCGGGGCTCCGAGCGGCCCTGCGCCGCTCCGGCTTCGTGGACCCCGAACCATGACCCCCCGCTCCCGCCCGCTAGCCACCCCCGTGCCTCGCCTGGACATCGATCCCGAACACCTCGGCCGCGTGCAGACCGCCATCGAAGACATCGCCGCCGGCAAGATGGTGATCTTGGTCGACGACGAGGATCGCGAGAACGAGGGCGATTTGTGCATGGCGGCCGAACACGTCTCCGCCGACGCCATCAACTTCATGGCCACGCACGGCCGCGGGCTCATTTGCGTCACCCTCACCGAAGAGCAGGTGGAGCGGCTCGAGCTGCCGATGATGACCCTGCCCCAACGGGGCGGGCCGCCGCTCGGCACCGCGTTCACGGTCAGCATCGAAGCGCGCCAGGGCGTGACGACCGGCATCAGCGCCGCCGATCGCGCGCACACCATCCGCGTGGCGGCCCGGCCCGATGCCAAGCCCGAGGACATCGTCGTGCCCGGCCACGTGTTGCCGCTCAAGGCCCGGGCGGGAGGCGTGCTGGTGCGCGCCGGGCAGACGGAGGGCTCTGTCGACCTGGCGCGCCTGGCCGGCCTGAGCCCGGCCGGCGTGATCTGCGAGATCATGAACGAAGACGGCACGATGGCCCGAATGCCGGACCTGGAGCGGTTCGCCGAGAGACATCAGCTGCGCATCGTCACGATCGCGGACCTGATCAGCTACCGGCTCCAGACCGAGCGGCTCGTCCGCTGCGTGGAGCGAGGGCCCCTCTTGCTCGACAGGACCGGCACCCGCTGGGAGGCGCTGGTCTACGAGGTGGGCATCGATCAACGCCAGATCCTCGCGCTGGTCAAAGGGCAACCGCAGCCGGATCAGGCGGTGCTTTGCCGGATGCACAGCGGCTCGACGCTGGCCGACACGTTCAGCTCGACCTTGAGCGAAGGCGGGCGCAACCTCGACGAGGCCCTGGAGATCATCGAGCGCGCCGGCTGCGGCGTGGTGGTGTACCTGCCGTCGACCCGAAATTTGCGGCAAGAGCTCGGGGCGCTGACCGCGTCGATCACGTCGGAGGGCAAGCCGCCCTCGGCGGCGCCGAGCCGGCCCCACGGTGGTATCCTCCGGGAGTACGGGCTCGGGGCGCAGGTGCTGCGCGAGCTCGGTTTGTGCAAGATCCGCCTCTTGACCAACAACCCGCGCAAGATCGCCGGGATCCACGGCTATGGGCTGGAAGTCGTGGAGAGCGTGCCCTTGGTGTCGATGACGCAGCCCCCGCCCGCCCGATCGGAAATTCCATGACATCCCCCACGTCTTCTTCGTCTCTTCGCAGCTTCGAAGGCAGCCTCGTGCCGCCCGGCGATGCGCGGTTTGCCATCGTCGCCGGTCGCTTCAACGCCTTCATCGTCGAGCGGCTGGTGGAAGGAGCGCTCGATGCGCTGCGCCGCCACGGGGTGGGCGACGACCGCATCACCGTGGTGCGCGTGCCCGGCTCCTGGGAGCTGCCGCTCGTGTGCCAGCGGCTGGCGAAGAGCGGGCAGTTTGCCGCCCTGGTCGCGGTGAGCGCCGTCATCCGCGGAGCGACCTCGCACTACGAGCACGTGGCCGGCGAGGTGTCCAAGGGCGTGGCCACGGTGTCGATGGCGACCGGCGTCCCCATCGGCTTCGGCGTCTTGACCACCGACAGCATCGAGCAGGCGGTCGAGCGAGCCGGCACGAAGGCCGGCAACAAGGGCTTCGACGCGGCCATGGCCGCGGTCGAGATGGTCACCCTAGGTCGCGCGCTCGGCGACGCCGGGCTCTGAGCAGGATATCGAAATGGGTGCTCGCACTACCGCGCGCGAAGCGGCGCTGCAGATGTTGTTCGCGCTGGAGGTCTCCGGCGCGCCCGTAGAGCAGGTGATCCGGGAATTTTGGCGCGAGCTGCCCGGCGACGCCGAAGGGCGCCCCTACGCCGACGAGCTGGTGCGCGGCGTGGCCGAACGGCTCGCGGACGTGGACGCGCGCATTTCCTCGGCGAGCGAACATTGGCGCCTCGAGCGCATGGCCAGGGTGGACCGCAACCTGTTGCGCCTGGGGTCGTTCGAGCTCATGGAGCGCCGCGACGTCCCCCGGGCCGTCATCCTGGACGAGGCCGTCGAGCTCGCGAAGCGCTTCGGCACGGAGGAGAGCGGCAAGTTCGTCAATGGGGTGCTCGATCGCGTCGCCGACGACTGCGGGCGGTTCGACGAAGGGACGAGCGAGGGCGACGGCGATCGAGGGGCGCCTCGAGACGGTGGCGCCGCCGGCGAGGGTTGAGACGTGGACCTCCGCTTCATCCAGCCCGACTTGCGACGGCTCGACCTGTCCGGCACCGAGGTGCTGGTGGCCCCGCTGACGCGCGATGAGCGGCCGCCGCGCGGGCTCGCAGGCTTGATCGACTGGCGGCTCGCCGGGCGGGTCTCGGCCCTGCTGCTCGACGGCTTCGCCAGCGGCGAGCTCGGCGAAGTCTTGCTGGTCCCGGGCAAGCCCAAGCTCCCGTTCGAAAAGCTCGTGTTCTTCGGGATCGGGTCTTCGAGCGCGTTCGGTGAGCCGGTGTTCCGCGCGATCGTCGAGAAGATGCTGCGCACCCTCGAGGGCCTGTGCGCGCGCACCGCCGTCGTCCAGCTCCCCGGACGCCACTTCGATGCCATCGCTCCGGAGCGCGCCGCCGACATCCTGCTCGAGTGCGCCGGCGGCCGGCAGGAGCACGACGTCTGGACCTTGGTCGAACCCCAAGAAGCCCAGCGCGCCATCACCGCCCACATGGTCCAGGAGCGGCGGCGGATTCGGAGCCTGTGAGCTCAGCGGGCTTCGGCGACCAGCCCGTCCACCTTCGCCGCACAGATGAAATCGTTGTCGCTCAGGCCGCCGATGGCGTGGGTCGAGTAGCGCACGCGGCAGCGGTTGTAAGAGACTTCGAGATCGGGGTGGTGGTCTTCGCTGTGCGCGATGTAGGCGACGGCGTTCACGAAGGCCATGGTCTGGTAGTAGTCGGGGAACCGAAGCTCGCGCACGATGGCACCGCCGCCTTCGACGAGCGACCAACCGTCGAGCGCGCCGAGGTGTTCGCGGATCTGATCCGCGGACAGCTTGGGGGTGTTCGGCGTGCACGCGGTGCAGCGGCGGCTCCGGAGGTCGATGGCGCGCATGGGCGTCTATCTTCAGTCCGCTGACTCTTGAAGCAATAGCCGGCGCCGGTCGAGGCCGGCGCTGACCTGGGCCAGGCGAGGGTCGGCCTCGATGGCGGCGATCAGGTCGGTCATGGCGGCCACGTACGCGGCGGGCTCGAGCTCACCGCGCAGCAGCTGGACCCGCAAAAAGACGCCGGCCGTCTGGGCCACGTCGCAGAGACAGTAGTCCTTGACCTCTTGCAGCTTGCCCGCATGGACCAGGGGCCCGACGTCCTTGCCGTCGACGCCGACCTTGCCAGGCATGCCACAGAGCTTGGCGACCACGTCCAGCCGCGAGGGCTTGGCGGCCCCGAAATCCGCAACGTAATCCATTAGATCCAGGTGCCCGTCGGGTGAGAAGCGGTAGCGCACGTCGCGTGCCGAGTAGTAGTGCCGGAGCGGGATGCCGTGGCGCAAGCAGCGGGTGGCGATCACCGGCATGTCGAAGCCGCGTCCGTTGTAGCTGACCAGGCAGGGGCGCTTCTCGTCCAGCAACCTGGCGAAATCCTGAAGCATTTCTCGTTCGCCCTTGCCGTCGCCGATGATGCCGATGCGGCGCGGCTGGTAGTCGCCGGTGAACCACAGGCCGCCGATCACCACGACCTTGTGGTGAGGAGGGGCCGGCAGGCGGTCGGTATCGGCGCCCTCGGCCAGCGGAAGGGCCGGATCGAGCACCGTCTCGATGTCGAGCACCAGGAAGGACTTGGCCACGGGCCCGGAGCATTGACTCCCGAGCGTCGACGGTCAATCACCCGCCGCTCGCATTCGCCACTTGGCCCCCGACCCCGACCCCGCGTATGCTGCCGGTCGGGCGCGCCGCAGGGAGCAAGCCGACTTTTATTGGCTATTTTCGAGCACTTGACAGTACGACCCGGGTCATGCTGACGTCGTGCCAAAGGTGGCCGGCAGCTTGGCTGATGGTTGGTCCTGCTCGGGCGACAGTCGCCCTCTCGGAGCTTGTGACCCCGGCGGCAGTGGCCGCCAACCGCCATGCGAACAGGCCGAAATATTCTCGTAATCAATTGTGACCTCCGGGAGACGCGCGTCGCTCTGATCGAAGACGGCGTCATCGCGGAGCTGCAGCTCGAGCGCGCGTCGGCGCGCGGAACAGTGGGCAATGTCGTCCTCGGAAAGGTGACGCGCGTGCTTCCGGGCATGCAAGCCGCCTTCATCGACGTCGGCATGGACCGCGCTGCCTTCCTGCACGTCGAGGACTTGATCCGACCCGACGATTTCGAGCTCTACCTGACCGGTCGCGCGCGCGACAGCGACGAAGAGCCGTCGGGGCGCGGGGAGGGCGGCCGGCGCCACCTGGCTCGTCTCGGGCTGATGGACGACGACGATGTCGACTTGAACGGCAGCGACGACGACGGCACCGACGACGACGGCACCGACGACGACGACGGCGAGGGGTCGCCTTCCGACACACTCGGAGCCGGCGCGGCCCCCGAAGCGGACGACGACCATGACGGTGAATCGGACGACGACGGGGACGACGACGAGAGCGAGGGGTCGGACGATCACGACGATTCGGACGACCACGACGATTCGGACGACCCCGACGATTCGGACGACGACTCGGACGACGACAACGGCGAGGGGTCGGACGACCACGACGAGCCGGAAGTGGCCGAAGCCGAGAACGGGGTCCCGACCGAAGCGGTCAGCTCGCCGGACGGGCCGGCCGAGGTAGATGCGCTCGAGGAGCCCTGCGCCGAGCCGGAGTCCACACAGCCGGAGGCACCGCCCGTCAAAGGCGAAGCCGAGGGGCCGCGCGTGCGCCCTGCGGCCGACGACGCCCTGCAGACCGCCGCGGCGCAGGCCGAGAAGCTCGGTGCGGTCGCGGCCCAGTCGGAGACGCTCGAAACGAGCCGTCTGGTCAGCAAAACCCCCCAGTCGCGCGAGGACGAGCGCGGCGGTCGAGGACGGCGGCGGCGGCGCGCGCGCCGCGGCAAGCCAGCGAGCAACGGGAAAGAGGCGCCGAAACGAGCCGCTCCGGAGCCCGCGCGCGCCAAGGCAGCCGCAGGGCGGCGGCGCGGACGGCCGTCGAGCCCATCGCGCGTCTCGCGCTCCGTACCCATCACGGAAGTGGTCAAAGAAGGCGACGAGGTTGTCGTCCAGATCTCCAAAGAGCCGATCGGGACGAAGGGCGCGCGCGTCACCAGTCATGTGTCGCTGCCGGGCCGCTACGTGGTGTACCTGCCGACCGTCGAGCACATCGGGATCTCCAAGCGGATCGGCTCTCCCAAGGAGCGCGCACGGCTGCGCAAGGTGATCGAGGCGCTGAAGCCGCCGACCGGCGGGCTCATCGTGCGCACGGTCGCCGAGGGGCTCACCAAAAAAGGCCTGAAGACCGACGTCGGCTACTTGATCAAGCTGTGGGCCGACGTGGCCCAAAAGAGGGCCAACGCCCGCTCCCCAGCCACGCTGTACGCCGAGCTCGATCTGGTCCTCAAGACCGCGCGCGACCTGTTCACCGACGAGATCGAAAAGATCGTCATCGACGACAAGGAGCAGTACGCGCGGCTGGTTCGCTTCGTCGAGATGTTCATGCCCGAGCGGGTGAAGGACATCGAGCTATACACCGATGACGAGCCGATCTTCGACGCCTATGGCATCGAGGACGAGATCGCCCGGGCGCTCAGCCGCAAGGTCCCGCTCCCGAGCGGCGGTTACCTGATCATCGATCAAGCCGAAGCGCTGACGGCGATCGACGTCAATACGGGGCGCTTCGTCGGCAAGGGCAGCAAAGACCTGGAGGAGACCGCGTTCAAGACCAACCTCGAGGCGGTGGACGAGATCGCCTATCAGCTCAGGTTCCGCAACATCGGCGGCTTGGTGATCCTCGATCTCATCGACATGGACGTGCACGGCAATCGAGAGAAGGTCTGGCGCGCCCTCGAGCAGCGCCTGGCCAAAGACAAGGCCAAGACGACGATCAACCGGATCAGCGAGCTTGGCTTGATCGAAATGACCCGCAAGCGCACGCGGGAGAGCCTCAGCCGGACCATGCACGAGCCGTGCTTCTACTGCGACGGCACCGGCCAAATTCAGTCCCGGACCACCATCGCCTACGAAATCTTGCGCCAGATCCGGCGTGAGCGGCACTCGTTGCCCGGCTACGTCGTGCAGGTGAACGCCCACCCCGCGGTGGTGGATCTGATGACCGGTGAGGAAAAAGCCGCCGTGACCGAAGCCGAGCGCCGCTACATGCGGCGCATCGAGTTCAGCGCCCGGCGCGAGTACCACATCGAACAGTTCGATTTGCAAGGTCGCTGAGGGGACGATGTCGGGCAAACGGCAGCACGCACGCGTCACCATCAACAAGGAGTTCGACTCGTTCGACCAGTTCATCCAAGAATACGTCACCAACATTTCGGCCACCGGCGTCTTCATCAAGACGAAGGAGCCGCTGCCCATCGGCACCGAGGTGAACCTGCGGTTTACCGTCATCATGGACGACATCGAGACCATCGAGGGGCTCGGGACCGTGGTGCGCGTGCAGGACGATCCGAGCGGGATGGGCGTCGTCTTCAAGAAGCTCGACAACTACTCGAAGGAGCTCGTCCAGAAGCTCCTGACCTTCCACCCGAACGACGACGAGCCCGGCCCGGCCGGCGCCTGAGCCCCGGGGGACACGGGGCGTGTCCGCCCCCCCCAGCCCGATCCTTGCCCCCGATCGCCACCTCCGGCGCGGCTCGACCACGCGGCCGCTCGAGGGGGCGGGTGGCCCGCGCTTGCGCGCGCCTGCCGAACGGCCTAGAACACCGCCCGCCATGTACCTGTTTACGCCTGGAAAGCCCCGCAAGACCGACCGCACGCGCTGCACGCGCAAGAACGCCAAGCTCAAGGCCAAGAATCGGCGACGGCGCGCGGGCCTGAAGAAGTAGCCCGTCCGTCACCGGTGGCCGACGCCCTCTCAGGCAGGCCTCAAAATGAATCGTCGTCCGTCGGGCCCAGTGCTCTGACGGCCGTCTCGTAGCTGAACCCGGCCCGAGCCAGCGCCGCGAGGTCTTTGCGGCGCTGCGTCGGGTCGGCCTGCTTTTGTCGATACGGTCCGAGGCGGCGGCGCCGAGCCAGCGCCTTGGCTGCCTCGAGCTCTGGATCGGGCGCGTCGCCGTCCAGCTCACCGAGGACCAGCTCGATGTCGTCGCTCGCGATGCCCTTGCTCCTCAGCTTGTGGCGGATGGCGAGCCGGGAGCAGCCACGGCGGCGGAGCCCTGCTGCCAGCGTCGCGGCGTAGCGCCGATCGTTCAGGATGCCCGAGCTCCTGTAGCGCTCGAGGATGCGCTCGATGCGTCCCCGGACGGCGTCGAGGTCGGCGACGCCGCGCTTGCGCGCTCGCCGGAGCAGCACCTGCCCGAGCGCCGCAGCCGAAGCGTCGAAGCGATCGAGGTAGGCCAGCGCTGCGGCTTGCAGCTCGGCGTCCGAGATCTCTCCCGTGGGTGGGGAGCGGTCGCCGCGACCGCCCGGGCGTGACGATCGCTCCGGCATCCCCTGCCCTCTGCCACGAAACTGCAGGCCGGAGAAGCCCGGGCGCGCGCCGGCAGCTGTCCTCGCCGCCCCGGGCGAGACGCGCGGCTTGCCGGGGGTCACTCGGCGGTCGCGGCGTTCAAGAGGGTGTCCTTGGACGCGGCCTCCGGGCCCTCGCCGTGCCAGCGAGCGGTCAAGTCGAGCCAGAGCACCAGCCCGCGGTAGTCGCCATAGCGGCGGTAGCGGCGACCCAGCGCCTGCTCGTCGTGCTTGCTGCGAGGGAAGCGCTGCGCGAGCCGGGCGCGGCACCACGAGTCCAGCGCGAACTCCGAGTACCGCCCGAGCAGGCGGAGCGCCTGACCCGCGGCGTAGGGGCCGAAGCCCGGCAGCGCGAGCAGGCGATCGCGCACGACCTCGGTGGAGGCGTCGGGCGCCTCGAAGAAGGCGTCCGTGTAGCGTCCCTCGGCGAACCCGACAGCGATCGCGTGCAGCGCCGTGGCGCGGTAGCCCGCACGCACGGTCTGCCGAAAAAACTCCGGATCCTGGGCGGCGCAGACCTGGGCGGCGGGGAAGGCCGGCTTGCCGCCAGGACCCGCCGTGCCAAGGCTCTCGGTCAAACGCCGCACCATGCCCCGGGTGGCGGCCCACGAGCAGTTGGTGGTCAAGAGGAGCTTCGCCAAATCCTCGAAGACCGTCGGCGAGCGCAGCAGGCGCCCGGCGCCGCGCCGAGCCACCCAGGCACGCTCGGGATCGGCCCGGCACAGGCGCCAGAGCGGCGACAGGTCGTCCTGCAACCGCAGCATGCGGCTCAGGGCGCCGCGCACTCGAGCCAGCTCGGCGCGCGACAGGGCCCGCTCGCAGCTGACCGTCGCTCGCAGCGCGTCCCGGTCCTGCGCCACCTCGACGTCACAGGCCAGATCCCCGATCGGGATCACCGTCGTGAAGCGGCCGGTCGCTTCGGTCCAGCCGTTGGGGCAGAGATCGATGAAGCCGTGCCCGAAGAGCGCGAGCCGGAGCTCGAACGGCGGCGGGACGCGCAGGGTGAGCCGCGCTCGGTTCAAGCGCCGCGCTTGAGCTCGGTGAGGACGAGCTTGCTCACGGCCTTGAGCGTCTCGAACACGCCCATCCCGCTGCGTGCGTTGGCCTCGAAGTCAGGAACGTTCATCGGGTTGATGAGCGCTCGCAGCTCCTCGACCGGCACCACGTTGGGCAGGTCGCGCTTGTTGTACTGGATCACGTACGGGATCTTCTCGAGCGAGTAGCCCTGCTCCGCCAGGTTCGTCCGGAGGTTCTCGACGCTCTCCTGGTTGGCCTCGAGCCGCTCGATCTGCGAGTCGGCCACGAAGATCACCCCGTCGACCCCCTTGAGGATCAACTTGCGGCTCGCGTCGTAGAAGACCTGACCCGGCACGGTGTACAGATGAAACCGGGTCTTGAAGCCGCGGATTTCACCGAGCGACAACGGCAAGAAGTCGAAGAACAGCGTGCGCTCGGTCTCCGTCGCCAGGCTGATCATCTTGCCCTTCGCGTCGGGGTTCGTGCGCTCGTAGATGTACTGCAAGTTGGTGGTCTTGCCGCAGAGACCTGGCCCGTAGTAGACGATCTTGCAGTTGATCTCCCGGGCCATGTAGTTGATGAAGCTCATGCCCCGGCGCCTCAGTCGTTGAACAAGTTGTCGATGTCCTCATCGGTGATCTCCGCGAACGGAGAGTCGCCGCCAGGTTCCTGGACTTTGCTGAGCAAAGCCTCGAAAATGCGGTTCAGCTCGTCGCTTGCCTTGCGCACGCGCAGCCGAACCAATCCCAAACTCGATTTGGAATCGAAGATCACCACCAGGATAACACGATTTCCGACGAGCTGTATGTGGATGTTCGCCTTCTCGCCTTCGTGAAACTGAGTCGTGAACTCGTTTTCTCGAAGGAGCTTGGCGATGCCGCCGGTGGCGGCGATGTTGCCTGCCGTGAGCGACGCGAGCGACGTCGTGTCGAGGTTGTCGACGTCGCCGCTGGCGGCGATGAGCTGTCCGTTCTTGTCGACGATGAAGACGACCTTGGCGTTCGCTTCCCGCACCAGGCGGTCCACGACCGTCTGGATCTGGTTGAACTCCTCCTCGTACATCACCATCTGAGGGTTTACCATCCGAGCCTCCGCAAGCCTGACGGCGCGAGCGTGTACACCCCGCGTGCCGCGGGCATCAGCCGGCGAACGTCGCCGGGTCGAATCATCGATGCTAACCGTTTGCCGTCCATTCCGAGCGTCTTTCTTTGCCACGAATCGCCGGGCACCGGCCGCTCGGCTGCTCTCGCAGTGGGCAGCCGAGCGCGGCAGCGCGCGGCGGTAGGAAAGCGGAGCCGAGCTGCGTACAGCGGCGACCCGCAAGGGCCCGTCGAACGCCAACGAGCGCGCCCCGAGAGGCGGGGCGCCGATGCTCCCGAATTTGCCAGCGACGGAGCTCCGTCCCGAGCGCGCGGCCGTCGGCCTTCACCGCGCCGCTCGCGGGCGGCTCCTGGACGAGCAAGCCGAAAAGACGCTGCCTTCAGACCGATCGGCGTTCCGAACGCCGCCCTGAGAGCTGTGGGCTGCCGACGCATTCTCGAAGCATTCTCCTTGTATATGACCGGAAGGTGGCCAGCAAGCGCGCGATCGGGGCAAGCGGGAGGAGCGCCGAGAAATCCCCCGCCTGGGGGGCGGTCGGGGAGCGGCGGCCGGCGTCGATCTGCGGGCGGCGCGGGGCCGCTTTTTCGGCGAGGAGCTCGAACGATCAACGTTTGCCGGAGCTTCTCAACGGCGCTAGAGGTGGCACACGTCATCCGGATTGGGATCCGTCGCCCGAGTGCCAGGTGCGCGAGCTCGAAGAAGACCTCCTCGCCAGTCGGACCCTACCCGTCCCGAATTTTGCCACAAGGGGTGCAGGCGCTCGATGTTTCGCACGGTCGTGAGGTTTTTCTCCGCGGCATTCAGACCCCTCGGCGCATCGATGCTGCTCGTTTGCGCACTGCTCGCCAGCAGCGATGCACACGCCCTGGAGACGGTCTTTCATCCGGCGCTGACGGAAGCGCGCGCTGAGCTCGCGGTCGCTCGAGGCCCTGCCACCTACACGGCGCTGCGCCGCATCTGGGGCACGTGGGATCGCGCTCATCCCTCCCACGTCGAAGAGGCCCTGCTGGCGGCCGAGCGCGATCCAAGGCTCGCTCCGCCAGCGCGGGTCTACGCCGGACTGCTGGCGGCGTATGCGCGCAGCCGCCGCGGCGATCTTGCTGCCGCTCGGTCCAAGGTTCGAGCGCTCGGCTACGTCGACCGCTGGCTGCTGGTCGGACCCTTCGACAACGAGGGCAAGGCTGGCTACGACGCGGAGGTCGGGCCGGAGCTCGAGCTCGACCAGCCGCTGGTTCCCGGCCGCGCCTACTCGGGCAAAGAGGGGCCCATCCGCTGGCGAAGCGTTCCGCCACGGTTTCCCTACGGCTGGCTCGACAGCTCGGCGCTCGTCCGACCGGAGCAGCACGTGTGCGTCTTCGCCAAGACCCTGGTGCACGCGGCCGAGGGCTCCCCCGCCCCCCGGACGATCAGCGCCTGGCTCGGCGTTTCGGGCGCCTTCAAGCTGTTTTGGAACGGCGAGCTCGCGCTGGAGGACGACGCCTACCGCGGGCACGACGCCGATCGCTTCGCCGCCCAGCTGCGTCTGGAGCCCGGCTGGAACGATCTCACGCTGAAGGCGTGTGGGACGGAGTCGGCGCCGGTCTGGTCGCTGCGCTTCGGCGACGCGCGTGGGGGGGTCGAAGATCGGCTCGAGCTCAGCGACGCGGCGACCGCCGCCGCCGAGGCCGCGACCCGCCTCGCCGCTCGCAAGCCCTCCCAGCGTCGAGCGCCCGCCGCGCGCCTGCAAGGCCCCATTCAAGCCTTCGAGCGCTCGACCGCAACGGCGAAGCCGCGGCCAGAAGATCTCCAGGCGTATGCGGAGTACCTGGACATCACCGGCGGCGATGACACCTCGACCCACAAGGCCCGCGACCTGGCGCGGCGCGCCGCCGAGGCGGCGCCCACGCTCGAGCGCCTGCTGCTCGCCGGGCGGCTCGCCGAGGACCGCAACCGCTGGGCGGAGTGGCTCGAGCAGGCCAGCGCTCTTGCGGCCAAACGGCGGCTGACCTCGGTCGAGCTCTTGGCGTCGCAGGCCGCCCACGCTCGCGGGGGCCCCGATCCGCGGCGAGCCATCCCCTACTACGACCGCATCCTCGCCCTGGACCCCGACCATCTCGGCGCCCTGCGCGGACGGGTCGAGCTGTACAACGAGGCCGGCCTTCAGCAGACGGCGCTCGTCACGCTCGAGCGGGCCGTCGAGCGCAATCCGTACTCGGTCTATCTGCTCAACATGTTCGCCTCGCAGCTCCGGGCCCTCGGGCGCACCACCGAAGCGGCCGAGGTCGAGCGGCGCTACACCGCCTACCGCTTCGACGACCGAAGCTATTTGGACGGCATGATCGACCTGGCCGTGCGGCGCCGTGATCTGCGCGACGCGGAGCGCTGGATCGAGCGGCTGCTCACGGTCGATCCAGACAGCCTGTGGTCCTATGGCGTGGCCGCCCGGGCGTACCGCGCGCTCGGCCAGCCCGAGCGGGCAGTGGCCACCTACGAACGGGGCCTGGAGCTCGCCCCGGACGACGTGGCCACGCTGCGGCTCCTGGCCGATCTCAAGGGCGAGCTCGGGCAGCGCGAGCAACAGCTGGCGCTCTTGCAGCAGGTGCTGAAGATCCGCCCGCAAGAGCGGGACGTGCGCGACTACGTGGAGCACATGGAAAAACCGCGCCCGCGCCCGGACGAAGCCCACGCTTGGGCGCCGGAGAAGTTCCTGCCGCTCCGACACGCCAAAGCGGCGGGGCAGAACCGCCGCACGCTGTGCGAGCTGCAGGTCACGACCGTGTTCGAGAACGGCCTCTCGAGCCAGTTCCGACAGGTCGTGTTCCAGCCGCTGACCGCCGCCGCGGCCGCGATGGCGCGCCAGTATGCCTTCCAATACCAGGCGGATCGCCAGTCGGTGCAGCTCCGGGGCGCGCGGGTCTTCCGCGCCGACGGCCGCGTCGACGAAGCCATCGAGTATGGCGAGGCGGCGGCCGACGATCCGTCGATCGCGATGTACACGTCGGCGCGAAACTTCTACGTTCAGCTGCCGCGCCTCGAGCCGGGGGACGTGGTGGAGCTGCGCTATCGCATCGACGACACGACGCCGCGCAACGAGTTCGCCGACTACTTCGGAGAGGTGGTGTACCTGCAGTCGAGCGAGCCGGTGGCCAACGCCGAGTACGTGCTGATCACGCCGAAGTCTCGCAAGTTTCACATCGACACCAACGTCGCAGGGCTCGAGCGGAGCGTCTCCGAGCGCGGGCATCAGCGCGTGTACCGCTTCTTCGCCGAGAAGGTCGCGCCCGTGCTGCCCGAGCCGTCGATGCCCCCTTGGCCCGAGGTGCTCGGCTTCGTCCACGTGTCTACCTATGGCTCGTGGCAAGACATGGCGCGGTGGTACTGGGGGCTGGTCAAAGATCAGCTGGATTTGGACGACGAGACGCGCAAGCTCGCCCGTGAAATCACCAAGGGAGCCAAGACCGATCTCGACAAAGTCCGCGCCGTCTATGGCTGGGTGGTGAACAACACGCGCTATGTCGCCCTCGAGCTCGGCATCTACGGCTACAAGCCGCGGCGCTGCGTGCAGACCGTCGCCCGTGGCTGGGGCGACTGCAAGGACAAGGCGACCGTGATCGTGACGCTGCTCGAGGAGCTCGGCATCGACGCCAACCTGGTGATCGTAAGGACGCAGCACCGCGGGGATTTCCGCTCCAAGGTGGCGAGCCTCGCCCCGTTCGACCACGCGATCGCCTACGTCCCGTCGCTCGACCTCTACCTGGACGGCACCGCCGAATACACCGGCAGCCTGGAGCTGCCGCGGGCCGATCTCGGCGCCTTGGGGCTCCACGTCGGCGAGGATCTGGCCAAGCTCGTGTATCTGCCAGAGGCCGATCCTGCGAAGAACGTCCTGAAGCGGGTGGTCGAGGCGCGGCTGGCACCGAACGGCGACGCCGAGCTCGCGCTGTCCTACGTGGCGCAGGGCGCCAGCGCTCCCGACTGGCGCCGCCGCTACCACGCCAGCGCGACGCAAAAGGAGCGCGTCCTGAGCGATCTCGCGGGGGAGTTCCCAGGGTTCACGCTGGCGCCGGGAGCCGACGCCTTGAGCACGGGGGATCTACGAGATTTCGAGCAGCCCGCCCAGATCGACGTCCGCGGTCGCGTGCCAGGTTTTGCTCAGCGGGACGGGGATCGCCTGGCGATGAACGTGACCACCAACGTCCGGCTCACCCCCAACTATGCGTCGCTGTCGTCGCGACAGCAGGACCTGCGGCTCGGGGGGATCGCCAGCGTCGATGACACCTTCGTGATCAAGCTGCCGCCCGGGATGAAGGTGCACTCCGCGCCGCCCGCCGTGCGAGCCGAAAATGAGTTCGGGCGCTATTCCGTCGAGGTCGAGACCCGCGCGGGCACGGTGGTGGTCAAGAGCCGCCTGGCGCTGAAGGTGAGCCGCGTGGACAACGCCCGCTACCCGGCATTTCGCGAGTTCTGCGCTGCGGCGGACGCAGCGTTCAGTCGGCGTTTGGTGGTGGGACCGTGAGGCACGGGGTTCGGGCGCTCGCGCTGGCGCTGGCGCTCGCCGCGTCGGCCTGCGGCGGGCAAAGCGATCGCCTGGCCGCATCTCCCCTGGCGGAGCTGCGCGAGGACGGGGCGACGGTCAAGGATCCGGAGCGGGTCGGCCGCTGGCTGCTCGCGGAGCTGCTCTCCCCCGGCGGTGACGCCAAGCGGGCCGCGCAGGCCCGCGCCCGGCTGGATGAGCTGCCCGGCGGCGGGGTGTACGCGCACCTCGGCCGCGGGCTCAGCGACGCCGTGCACGGCAAGCTGCGCGCCGCGCCGCAACACTACCTGAACGCCGTTCGGGCCGCCCGCACCTGGGACCATCCGAACGCGCCGCTGTTCGCTTGGTTCGCCGCGCAGCAGGCGATGAGCTTGCGCGGGCACGCGCCGGACCTCTTCGAAGGCAACACCGAGCTGGTCGACGCCGCCCGCAACGACCCGCGCCACCTGGGCTGGCGCGCACGCGGTGAGCTGCTCGACTGGTGGATCGACGAACAATGGTCGAGCGCGAAGAGCGACGTCGACCAGTTGACGGCGCGCGAGTTCGGCTGCGTCGAGCGCGTCGAGCTCGCCGGTCCGTTCGGTGGCGGCGCTGGCGCCGACGCATTGCGGAGCTTCCCGGCGGAGCGGCCCGGCCCTTGGCCAGAGCGCTGGCCGGCGCACCCCGAGCGCCTCGAGCCGCCGCGCTTGCTCGCGACCGAGCGCCAGGGCTGCGCGGTGCGCACGGACGAAGCGGTCGAGCCCGGGATTTTCTACGCGGAGACCTACGTCGATCTAGCGGAGCGGCGCGACGTGCTGGTGGCGGTGCAGGGAGCGCTGGGGGTGTGGGTCGACGACCGGCAGGTGCTCGATCGGGATCCGCGCCAGTGGGGTGTCTGGCCCAGGTTCGGCGTCGCGCTGCGCCTCGAGAAGGGCCGCCACCGGCTGGTCGCGAAGTTGTCGGAGCCCGCCACCTCCGTGCGAATGCTCGATCTCGCCGGACGCCCACTGGACCTGACGGCGTCCGTCCAGACCGGCCCGGGCTACCACCTGCTGCCGCCGGAGCGACTGCCCGACCCGAACGTCCTGATGCGCTTCATCGGTGACGGCGACATCGTCGACCCGAAGGACGATCTCGTCCGCTACGTCGCCGCCCAGCTCGCGCTGGTGGAAGGGCAAGCCGACGTCGCCTCCGTGCTGCTGGAGCCCTTGATCGAGGATCCGGAGCGCGCGACCGGTCCGGCGCTGCTGGCGGCCGCCGCGTTCACCGAAGGCGATCCCATCTTCGACGCCACGCAGACGAGGGACCTGGTCCAGGAGCTGCACGACCGCGCGCAACGCAAAGATCCGCGGCTATGGCAGGCCCGGCTCTCGCTCGCGGTGTGGGAAGCCGAGCGCAGCAGCCCCGCGGAAGCCGTGCAGCATGTGCGAGCCCTGGTGACCGAGTTCCCGGACGTGGCGGCGGTGCGCGCCACGCTCGCGCACCTGTACGCGGAGCTCGGCTGGAATGTCGAATACTCCGAGACGGTCAAGCGGCTCGCGGAGCGCTTCGGCGACGACGCGGCCGCGCTCGAGCTGGCGGTGAAGGTCTACGACGCCGAGGGGGACGCCGCGCGCGCCGACGCGCTCGTCGATCGCATCCTGAAGCTCGACCCCGACAGCGAAATCCGCCTTCAACGCGCCCTCTCGCGCCAGGACTACGCCACCGCCCTGCGTGAGCTCCAGGCGCTCGGCGAGCGGCGCCCGGAGCGTAAGGACCTGGCCGAGCGGATCGAGGACCTGAAGGTGCGGGCCGGCGACGCCAGCAAGCTGATGAGCCGGCTCGAAGCAGCGGTCGAGAACCAGCCGCGCGATGGGCAAGCACGGCTGGCGCTCGCGGACGCCCGCTACGCCAAGGGCAACCGTGCGGCGCTCGGGCAGGCGCTGGCGGACGCCGTGCAGGCGGGGGCGTCCGCCGATCCCATCAAGACGGCGATCGACTTGGTGGAGGGTGCGACGGAGCTCGAGCCCTATCGAGTCGACGGGCTTCGGGTGATCGCCGACTACGAGGCGGCGGACCGGCACATGGAAGGCACGGCCGCCCGCGTGCTCGACTACGCGGCCATCTGGGTGCGGTCCGACGGCAGCAGCCGCATGCTCGAGCACGAGATCATCCGGATCCAGAGCGCCGAGGCGATCGACCGTTTCGCCGAGCACCGGCGGCTCGAAGGCCTGGTCCACCACATGCGGGTGATCAAAAAGGACGGCCGCATCCTGGAGCCCGAGGATGTCCCGGGGAAGCCGACCGTGACCTTCCCGCACCTCGAGGTCGGCGACTACATCGAAACCGAGCACGTCCTTTCGCTCGGCGGCGACGGCCGCGGCAAGCGCTACCTGAGCCCCCAGTGGTTCTTCCGCGAGCCGAACGTCGCCTACGCCCGCAGCGAGTTCGTGGTGGTCACTCCCCGGGGTCAACCGGTGGCGGTGGAGACGCGCGGCGCGGCGCCCGCCCCCACGATCGAAGAGCGGCCGGGGGTGGTGGTGCGCCGCTTCCGGGTCGACCACAGCCCGGCGGCACCGTCGGAGCCTTCGAGCGCGCCGCCGTCGGAGTTTTTGCCCAGCGTCCGCCTCGGCTGGGGCGTGACGCTGCAGGATCGCCTGCGCTCGATGGCGGACGCCGTGAGCGATCTGACGCCGGTCGATCCGCGCGTGGTGCGGATCGCCCGTCGCATCGTGGAGCCGCTCCCGGAGAGCGCCCGGGTCGAGCGCGCCAAGCGCCTGTACCGCTGGGTGCTGTCGAACGTCCAGGAGGGGGAGGAGACCGACGGCCGACGCGTCGTGGTGGGCAAGAACGGCAACCGCTGGCGCGCGTTCACGACCCTGTGCCGCGCGCTCGACATCCCGTTCGCGTATGCGATGGCGAAAAACAAGCTCGCCGCGCCCCCGCCCGGGCCGCTGTCGGAGGCGCTCGGGATGTACACCGAGCCGCTGCTCCACCTGAACGGCAAAGGGGGCGGCACCTGGCTCACCTTCTCCCCGCCCGTGCCTGACAACCCGGGCAGCAGCAAACACCTGCCCTTCGGCTACATCCCGGCCGAGGTGCGCGGCACCGAGGCGCGGCTGCTCACCGAGGCGCTGACCCCCATGCAGACCCCGGCGTCGGGCGAGTACGACGGCGCTCAGTTCAGCGGCACGGTGGACTTGAAGGCCGACGGCTCGGCGCGCGCGGAGATCGTGCAGACCTATCACGGCAAGTACGCCATGCAGCTCCGCAGCGGCTTGTCCCAGCTGCCGGAGTCGCAGGTGGCCGGCGTCATCGAGGCGCGCATCCTCGGTCAGTCGCTGCGGGGGGCACGGCTGGTCGAGCATGACTTCGAGCACCTCGACGATCTGGATCGACCGCTGGTGCTGCGGATGGTGGCGGAGGTGCCTCACTTCGCGGTGCGCGAGCGGGAGCAGCTGGTCCTGACCCCGCCCTTCACCCCGCGGCTGACCCTCTTGACGCGGCTGCCCGATCGGCAGACCCCGCTGCTCATCGGCAGCGCGACGCGCCAGGTCGTCGAGCTCTCGGTCAGGCTCCCCGACGGCGCGGAGGTCCAGAGCCCCGTCGGTCGGAGCAGCATCAAGCACGGAGATCACAGCGTGGTCATCGACGACCGCCTGCAAGATCGGGTGCTGCGGCTCAAGCGCGCCGTGGACGTGACCGCCGGCCGCGTCTCGCCTCGAGACTACTCCGAATTTTTGCGCTTCACCCGCCAGGCGGACGACGTGCTTTCGAGGGGCCTGCGCATCTCCGTGGGACGCGGGGCGCGCTAACCCGGTGCGAGCCGATGCGGACGAGCTCTCGGGGTCCCACACCGTTCCCGTGGCACGAGCTGCAGCGGGTGAGCGCCCGCTCCGCATCGCTCGGACGCGACGTGCACCGCTGGCTCGGCGCGGCGGCCCGCCTGCGGCGGTTCGAGCAAGCGTTCGGCGCGTTGATGCACGAGCCCGTCTCCATCGAGTGGCACGGAGAGTCGAACGATCCCGTGGCGTTCGCGGGCCCCACCCGGATCGCGCTGGTCGACGCCCAGAGCGGCGCGCGGCTCGAGTGCCGGATTGGCGCCGCCCTGGCCTCGACGCTGCTCTCTCGGCTGCTTCGGCGTGACCCCGGGATCGTCGACGACGGGCGGGCGATCGACGACCCGCGGCTGCTCGGGGCGCTGTCGGCGCTGGCCGTGGAGTGGGCGCGGGCAGCCGGCACGCCGCCCCTGGTCGCCGATTTCGACCCACCCGCCGTCAGCGCCGGTCCGGCGCTTCGCTTCACGCTCCGACTGGGCGAGCGGGCGTACGCTGCCACGCTGGCGCTAGAGCTGCCGGAGCTTTTGCCCGCTGGCCCGGTCGCGCTCGAAGCGCTCGGCGAGCTGCCGATCGGCATCCCGCTGGTGGCCTCGGCGTCCGCCGCTCGACGCTCGGACCTGGTTCGACTAGAGCCGGGAGACGTGTGGCTGCCGCACGGCGGCCTCTGGATCGATGCGCTGCTGGCGGGCGACCTCGCCCTGGCGCCAGCCACCAGCAGCCGTGGCCTGCGCGTGCACAGTGACGCGGGCGGGCTCCGCTTCTCGCAAGGTTTCGTCCCCCTACTGGTCGAGGAACAAGCAGCCATGGCAAGCCCAGCGGGTCCGTCCGATCGTGAGTCGTTGCACACGACCGTCCTCGATGCCCCGGTCGTCGTCCGGGTCGAGCTCGGCAGCGTCAGTCTGCCGGCGAGAGAGTGGGCGGAGCTCCAGCCAGGCGACGTGCTCAGGACGGGGCAGCGTCTGGGCGAGCTCGCCACCCTGCGCGTCGCCGGCCGCGTCGTCGCCAGCGGCGAGCTCGTCAACGTGGAGGGCGAGCTGGGCGTCCGGATCCAACACCTCTTGCGGCCGGAGGAGGAGACGTGAAGCGCCTGTCTCTCGTCCTCGTCGCCGGCTGCCTGCTGGGCGGCTGCGACAAAGGGAAGAGCGCCGATCCGGCAGCCGCCGCCAGCGCAGAGGCCGCTGCGGCGCCGCCGGCGCCGCCCCCCGAGCCCCCAAAACCCTGGTACTTCGGGAGCTGGACGGGCAAATACGACGCTCGCCAGCAACCGGTCGTGGCGCCGAAGGGGGTCGTTCGGGAGTGGGAGAGCGACGCCGGAACCCAGGGCGTGGGCTCGGGCTCACTGTCGCTCGAGATCGATGAGGCCGGCGCCGTGAGCGGCCGCTCCGACGGGGCGCTCGGCGCCTTGTCAGCGAGCGGGCAAGCCGAAGAAGAGCACGTGCGGGTGAGGCTCACCCCGGAGCAGCCGGGCGGTTTCTCTGGGGTGTTGGTGCTCGAGCGCGCTGGAGAGAATGCCAAGGGCCGCCTGCACGCCTCCACCGGCGATTCACTGAACGTGCGTGTCTCGGAGGTCGAGCTCACGAAGGGCAGCGGCCCGAGCGGCACGGATCGACCCGCCGCTCCAGCCACCGCTGACGGCGGCGCCGCAGCAAAGCCGTGACCTCGATCCTCTTCGACGTCTCGCTGCTCCGCACGCGCACCCGGCGCACCGGGATCGGCCGCTACGTGGCCGAGCTGGGGCTGGAGCTCGAACGGGCCGCGAGCGCGGCCGGCGATCTCGAGATCCTGGCGCTCGAGCGCATCGGCGCGTTCGGTCGCTCGCTCACGACCCGGGACGTGGCCGGCGCCGTCCGTGGGCTCGTCGCGCTCCCCAAAGAAGCCCACCACTACGACTGGGCCTACCGCGTGCGCCTCGGCCTCGCCGCGACCGCGTGGCGGGTCCGGCCGGCGCTCGTCCACAGCGGGCACCCCAACGCGACTCCCATCGGCAAGCTGCCGTGCCCCCGCCTGGTCACCTGCCACGATCTCATCCCGCTGCGCTTCCCCGAACACTACCTGACCGTCCACGACGGGTTCGCGCCAGGGCGGCGCCGGCTCGACTTTCGGCGCTACCACGGCGCCGACCACGTGATCGCGGTGAGCCGCGCCACCGCCGACGATCTGCAGCGGCTGCTCGGGCTGCCGAGCTCCAAGCTCAGCGTCGTGTACAACGGCGTGGACGTCGAACGCTGGCGGCAGCAGGCCGGCGGTGAGCCGGGCGCCATGCTCGCCAGGTTCGCGATCGCCCAGGGCGGCTACCTCATCTACGCCGGCGGCGCGGATCATCGCAAGAACGCCGAGGGCATGTTCCAGGCGCTGTCGATCGCCCGGCGCGACCGGCAGGCGCGCGAGCTCGTGCTCGCCTGGGCGGGCCCGCTGCGGCCGCCCGAGCGGGAGCGGCTGGTGAAGCTCGCGGCGGCGTTCGGGGTGGAGCGCGCCGTGCGCTTCTTGGGCTACGTCTCCGACGCCGAGCTCGCGATGCTGTACGGCAACGCCTTGTGCCAGCTGTTCGTCTCGCGCGCCGAGGGCTTCGGCTACCCGCTCATCGAGGCGATGGCCACCGGCTGTCCGTGCGTGACGAGCAATGGTTCGAGCCTGGGAGAGATCGCGGGCGACGCCGCGCACACCGTCGACCCCGAGCGCCCCGAGCAGATCGCCCAGGCCATCCTGTCGCTCGCGCGGGATGCGAGCGAACGCCGCCAGCTCGGCGATCGCGGGCGACGCCGGGCCGCCGAGTTCGGGCTCGAACGCTGCGCCAAAGAGACCCTGGAGGTGTATCGAGCGGTGGCGCGGGCCTGAGCTCGGCGCACGCCGCTGGCGGGCGCGCCGAGGCCCCGGCGAAGCAGCCCGAGCCGGTGGCTGGGCGCAAAACCCTCGCGCTGGCACCGGCGCCGAGCCTGCGTTAAGGCTCTACGACAAACCGCATGCGAGTCCTGTCGGGAATTCAGCCCACCAACCGCCCCCACTGGGGCAACTACTTCGGCGCCATTCGCCAGTACATCGATCTGCAGGACGGCAACCAGGCCTACTACTTCATCGCCAACCTGCACGCGCTGACCACCGTGCGCGATCCGAAGGCGCTGCACGCGCTCACGCTCGATTTGGCGCTCGATCTGCTGGCGCTCGGCGTCGACCCGGAGCGCGCGGCCATCTTCATCCAGTCGGATGTGCCGGAGGTGACCGAGCTGTGCTGGCTGTTGATGAGCGGCGCGCCGATGGGCCTGCTCGAACGCTGCCACGCCTACAAGGACAAGAAGGCGCGCGGTCTGCCCGCCGACGCGGGCCTGTTCACCTACCCCGTGCTGATGGCCGCGGACATCCTCGCGTACGACAGCGAGGCGGTCCCGGTCGGTGAAGACCAGCTGCAGCACATCGAGGTCACCCGCGATCTCGCCGGCAGCTTCAACGATCGCTTCGGGGAGACCTTCGTGCTGCCCAAGGGGATGGTCCTGAAGGGCCGCCAGAAGGTGCCGGGCACCGACGGCATGAAGATGTCCAAGAGCTACGACAACTTCATCGGCATCTTCGAAGAGCCGAAGAGCGTGCGCAAGAAGATCATGCGCATCAAGACCGACTCGCGCCCGCCGGAGGAGCCCAAGGAACCGGAGGGGGACGTCTTGTTTCAGCTCTATCAACTGTTCGCGTCCGCCGAGGAGCAGGCCTCGATGGCCGCCCGCTACCGTCAAGGAGGGCTCATGTACGGCGAGGTGAAGCAGGCGCTGGCCGAGGTGTCGGAGCGGTATTTCGCCGAGGCGCGCGCGCGGCGCGCGGCGCTCGCCGGCGATCCGGAGCGGCTCGAGCGTATTCTGAAGCAGGGCGCGGAGCGGGCTCGCGACAAGGCGAGCGAGGTCGTGCGGCGTGCCCGCAAGGCGTGCGGTGTCGCGGGCACGCGATGACCGAGGTCGCCCAGAGCCTGCGGCAGGTTCGTGAGCGCCTGAGGGCCGCGTGCTCGAAGGCCGGGCGCGCGACGGACGCGGTCCGGCTGGTCGCGGTCTCCAAGAAGCAGCCCGTGGAGGCGATCCGCGCGGCGTTCGCCGAAGGCCAGCGTGACTTCGGGGAGAACTACGTCCAGGAGCTCGCCGCGAAGGCCGCTGCGCTGAGCGACCTGCCGGGCCTCTGCTGGCACTTCATCGGCCATCTGCAGCGCAACAAGGCGGCGCAGGCCGTGACGCTGGCCAGCCTGGTCCAGGCCGTGGATTCCGAGCGGCTCGCGATCGAGCTCGGGCGCCGCGCCGAGGCCCAGGGCCGGCGGCTGCCGGTGCTCGTCGAAGTGAACGTCGGGGGTGAAACCCAAAAGAGCGGCGTCGCTCCGACGGACCTGCCGGCGTTGCTCGCGGTGATCGAGGCGCAAACCGCGCTCGCGCTCCGCGGCCTGATGACCGTCCCGCCGCACACGGAAGACCCGGCGGGCGCGCGCCCCTTCTTCGACCAGCTCGTCGCCCTGCGAAATGAGAACGGCGGTCCCGACCGGTTGCCCGAGCTCAGCATGGGCATGACGCACGACCTCGAGCAAGCGATCTTCGCGGGCGCCACGATGGTGCGCGTCGGGACGGCCATCTTCGGAGCGCGCGGCTGATGCGGCGGCAGCGCGGCGGCCCGCCGCCGGATCAGCCCACCCTGTTGGACGCCGCGTCGCGCTCGGGAAAGGTCGGCTCCCCCCCGCCGCTGCCCGATCGCATGCGGCCGCAGGCGCTCGACGAGGTCGCCGGACAAAGCCACCTCATCGGCCCCGGACGCCTGTTGTCCGAGCTCCTGCAGAAGGATCGGCTGCCTTCGATGATCTTCTGGGGGCCGCCCGGGGTCGGCAAGACCAGCCTGGCGCACGTGATATCGCGGCTGACCCGCAGCGAGTTCGTGCCGTTCAGCGCGGTGCTCGGGGGCGTCCCCGAGCTCAGGCAGATCATTGCCCAGGCGTCCGAGCGGCGGCGATACCAAGGGCGCGGGACGCTGCTCTTCGTAGACGAGATCCACCGCTTCAACAAGGCGCAGCAGGACGCGTTCTTGCCGCACGTCGAGAACGGCACCGTCACGCTGATCGGCGCCACCACCGAGAACCCATCGTTTTCCGTCAACGCGGCGGTGCTGTCACGCTGCAAGGTCTTCCACCTCGAGCCCCTGACCGACCTGGAGCTTTGCGCGTTGCTCGAGCGCGCGGTCGAGGACCGGGCGCGCGGCCTGGGTGAGCTCGGGCTGACGCTGGAGCCACGCGCGCTCGAGCTGATGGCCCGCGGGGCGCGCGGCGACGCTCGTCGCGCGCTGAGCCTGCTCGAGACGGCCGCGACGCTCGCGGGCCCGAACGGGACCGTCACCGCGGCCCTGGTCGAGCAGGCGGCGGAGGACCGCACGCTGCTTTACGACAAGAGCGGCGAAGAGCACTACAACGTCGTCAGCGCGCTCATCAAATCGATGCGCGGCAGCGATCCGGACGCGGCGATCTACTGGATGATGCGCATGCTCGAGGCGGGCGATGACCCCCTGTTCGTGTCGCGACGCTTGATCATCTTCGCGAGTGAAGACGTCGGCAATGCCGACCCGCGGGCGCTGTCCGTCGCCTTGTCGGCCGACGCGGCGTTCCGCCGGCTCGGCATGCCGGAGGGCATCTACCCCTTGGCGCACGCCTGCCTGTACCTGGCCGCCTGCCCCAAATCGAACGCCGTGAAGAACGCCTGGATGTCGGCCCAGGCGGCGGTGCGCGAGCACGGCGCGCTGCCGGTACCCAAGAAGCTGCGCAACGCCGTCACCAAGCTGATGCGCGATGAAGGGTACGGCCAAGGGTACGCCTACCCCCACGACCACGACGACGCCCATGTCCCCGGCGAGACCTACCTGCCCGAGGCCTTGATCGGCGCGCGCTACTACCAGCCGACCGATCAAGGCCTCGAAAAATCGATCGCCGAGCGGCTCGAACGGCTGCGGACCAAGCGCTGAAGCAGCGAGGGGGCCTCGTCAGCCCGGCTGCAGCACGGCGAGCTCGGGCAAATTCCGATAGAGCTGCGCGCAATCGAGGCCATAGCCGACCACGAACACGTCGTCGATCGTAAACCCCAGATAGTCGATCTCGACCGAGCGCTGCATGCGCGCCGGCTTGTGCAGCAGCGCGCAGACCTTGACGCTGCGCGGGTTTCGGGTGCGAAGCTGCTCTGCCAAGTAGCTGAGCGTGAGCCCGGTGTCGACGATGTCCTCGACCAAGAGCACGTCGTGCCCGTCGATGGGACTCGTCAAATCTTGGGTGATCTGCACGACCCCGGAGCTGGTCGTCCCGTCGCCGTAGCTCTGCACCCCCAAGAACTCGATCCGCAGCGGCAGATCGATGCGGCGGGCCAGGTCCGCCGCGAACACGAAGCTCCCCTTCAGGATGCACAGCAGCACCAACGATCGGCCCCCATAGTCGCGGGTGATCTGGCGCCCCAGCGCCGTCACGCGCGCCTCGATCTCGTGCGCCGAGTAGAGGGTCGTCACCTTCTCTGCTGCAAAACCTCCAGGCATGGCGCGTCCCCGAGCTTGTCGGTGCCACCGCACGCCGTCAAGGTGCGACCCTCTGCCGAAAACGTGCACCAACGCTGGCACAGGCACCAAGGATGCCCCAAAGCCCCCACCCGCGCGAGCATCCGCGAGCGCATCCCAACCCCGCGCGAGCGCAAGCGAGCGCTCCCCAACCCCGCGCTCCCCCTAGCGCTCCTGGCTGAAAGCCTCGGCGATGAAGCGCTGACCGTCGCTGGTCCAGATCACCGACCCCACCCTGTCGAGCCGCAGCGCGCGCACCTTCGCCTCCCCCAGGTGAAGCAGCGTCTCCTCATGCGGGTGCCCATAGCGGTTTCGTACCCCCGATGAAATGGTGGCGAGCGTCGGTCGCACCGCTGCCAGAAACTCGCGACTCGTCGAGGTGCGGCTCCCATGATGCCCCACCTTCAAGAGGTCCGCGGCCAGCGCCCCGCCGAAGCGCGCGATCAAACGCGACTCCTGATGCTGCTCCGCATCGCCGGTCAGAAGCACCGCGTGTGCCCCGTAGCGGATATGCAGGACCAAGGAGTTGTCGTTCGCGTTGACCCCAGGCTGGAACGCCGGACATGGGTCGAGCACGGCGACGCTCGCGGCGCCGAAGCGTCGGGGCGCGGCGCACAGCTCGGGCGGGCGCCGGATGGGCACCCCCCGCGCGCGCAGCGTCTGCAGCAGCTCCCGGTAGGCCGCCCCCGCCCCCTCCACTTCCCCTTGCCCCGTATCCCAAAACTCCCCGACCGCCACCTGCTCCACGACGGCCAAGAGCCCGAGCAAGTGGTCAGGGTGCGGGTGGCTGAGCGCGACCACGTCGATGCGATGGCGCCGCCGCTCACGCAAAAGTGGCCCGATCACCCGAGCGCCGGGGTCGACCGGGGATCCCATGAAGCCGCCCGCGTCCATCAAGAGCGTGCTGCCGTCGGGGAAGTCGATGAGCGTCGCGTCCCCCTGCCCGACGTCGATCGCGGTCACGCGCAGCACGTTCGTCGGCGCGCCCACCCGACGCTCCGTGGCTTCGAGCCAACACAGCGCGATCCCGGCGCCCGCGCACCATGCGAAGCTCCAGAGCACGCGCGACCGGCGCCCCATCCCCGGCGACCCAACCGGCCCCAACAGCACCGCCGCCAGCGCCACGCCGAGCGCCGCCAGCTGCCAGCCGCTCGGCGGCGGCACCTGGAAGGCCAGCAGGGTCGCCGCGGCGCTCGCATGCGCCACGGCTTTCACCACCGTCAATGCGCCGGAGGCGCAGACGGCCACCCAGCGCTCGATCAGCGGCAATGGCTCGAGCAGCGTGTGCAAAAGACAAAGCGGCAACGCGAACAGCTCGCCGATCGGGCCTGCGATCAAGTTGGCGAGGATGCCAGCGAGCGTCAGCTCCGGCGAGAGCAAGGCGAGCAGCGGCGCGCACGGCAACATGGAACTGACGGTCGCGATCACGCTGGCCGCCAGGTACTTCACGGCGACGTTTTGCACCTCTCCGAAGCGCCGTGCGAGCGGCCTACCGATCGTCATCAGGCCCCCGGTGGCCGCCAGCGAGAGCAGGAAGGAGAGGTCGAACGCCACCAGCGGATCGACCGCCGCCCCCACGAACACCGAGCTTGCCACCGAACGCGCGCCGTGCGGCCGGCGACCGCACGCGCGCGCCGCGAACGCGGCGGCGAGCATCCAGGCCGCTCGCCACGCCGAGCCGCTGCCCCCGGCAAAGTCCGCGTAGCCAAGCGCGAGCAGGACCCCGACGCCGCAGGCGAGCCGCGCGACGTCCACGCGAGCCGCCAGCGCCGGCAGCGCCGCGAAGATCCATCGCAAGAGCGCCACCAACGACACCACGGCGAACACCAGGTGCGTCCCGCTGACCGCCAGGATGTGCGCGAGCCCGCTCAACTTGAAGGCTTGGTCGTCGTCCGGATGGAGGTCGTTTTCACCCAACACCAGCGCGCGGGCCATCGGAGCCACCGTGGGGACGAAGGTCGCCTCGATGCGCTGGCGGGCATGGGCGCGGGCGCGATCGATGGCCGCCGGCACCCCACCGCCGGAGGCGACGAGGCTCAGGCTGAGCACGCTGCCGCTGAACACCGTGCCGGTGCGCGCCGCGTAGATGGTCGGATCGCCGAGCCCCAAGTTGCGAAACAAGCGCACCGGAGCCAGGTCGGCGACGATGTCCGCCACGTCGCCGCGGACGAGCTGCCCAGGCCCCCCATACAGCCGCGCCCGGTAGCGACCCGGCAGCGTGCGCGCCTCGCACTGCACCTGCTCGAGGTCGACGAGGTAGACGAGCGTGCCCCCGCGCGACACCGGAGACGCGACGACGCGGGCGCGCGCGGCACAGCGCGATGGCGCGCCGAGGGCATCCCGCGCGGCCACCCGCTCCCCTTCGTACGCCGCGAGCCCCCCTGCCGCACGGCCGTGACCGAGCAGCAGCCCCAGCAAGCACGCGCACAAGACCGACGTCCGGAGCCGCCCGACGACCAGACAGCCGAGCAGGGCGGCGGCCGCCGCCGCGGGCAACGGCGCCACCACGATGAGCGCCCCGCCGAGCAGCGCCGCGCACAGGGCTATGGCGGCGTCGACGCGCATGCGAACGCCGCTGCACTGCACGACGCGTTCCACGCGCCAGCGCCGGACGACGCTGCCGGATCGGGACCGCCACGGGTGGCGATCGCCGGGCGACGGGCCCGCCACCCGCCACCCGCAGCCGGCGCTGGACGGCGCGGCGCCGCTCGATATCCTGGCTCCCCCGATGGAGGCCAACGATCACGAGCCAGGCGAGCTAGAAACGCTCCTCCAGACAGCACGGCCGTCCCCAACGGGCCCGATCATCGCCCTCACTGGAGCTGGCATTTCCGCCGAGAGCGGCATCCCCACCTTCCGTGGCAGAGAAGGGTACTGGCGCGTCGGATCGCGCAACTACCACCCCCAGGAGTTGGCGACACGAAGCGCGTTTTCCGCGATGCCGGAGCAGGTCTGGAGCTGGTATCTGATGCGACTCCGCACCTGCCTCGCCGCCGAGCCCAACCCCGCGCATCGGGCGTTGGTCGACCTCGATCGCCACCTCGGCTCCGACTTCTTGCTGATCACTCAGAACGTGGACGGCTTGCACCCGCGCGCCGGCAGCCCCCGGGAACGAACCTACGAGATCCACGGAAACATCGCGTGGATGCGCTGCAGCGCCGATTGCCGGGGGCGCCTCGACCCGGTGCCGCGCGAGCTGCTCGACGCGAACGCCAGCGAGCTTCGGACAGCGCTCCGCTGCGCCGAGTGCGGCGCGTGGATGCGCCCGCATGTCTTGTGGTTCGACGAGGTCTACGACGAAGCCCGCTACCGCTGGGAAAGCTCCCTCTCTGCGGCCGCCCGCGCCGAGCTGCTGTTGATCGTCGGAACGACCGGCTCGACCAACCTGCCGCTGCAGGTCGCCGCGATCGCCGCTGAACGGGGCGCGGCCGTCGTCGTCGTCAACCCCGAGCCAAGCGTATTCTCCGAGCTCGCGGAGCGCACCGACCGCGGCATCTTCCTGCGAGGCACGGCCGGGCACTGGGTCCCGCGAGTGGCGGCAGCGCTCACGGAGAGCTAGCCGCCCCCGCCCGCTCCCCCCCCCGCCCGCTCCTTCACCGCTGCGGCCGCGCCAGCTTGTGCAGCCCGCCGATGATGCGCCCCAGCGTCCGCCGCTGTTCCGCACCGAGCGCGCAGTACCCAAGCGCCGCCGCCACCTCCAAACCCATTTCCAGCTCCGTCGCCTCCCCAAGCGCGATCCGGTACGCCCGCCGCTTCCCCCCACCCGACGCCCCGTACCCCTCGCCCAGGTTCAACCCCACCGACAACACCGACCGCCGAAGCTGGTCCGCGAGCTTCGCGTCCCGCGCCTCCACCGCCCGCAACAGCGGCTGCAATGACTTCGCGAAT